>NZ_JBHSSW010000028.1:16722-283067 GCF_042659465.1 Ponticaulis profundi
CGGAGCGGTGAAGCTCGGATCGTCCAGTTTGAGGCTCAGATAGTCGCGGCCCTCAGTCGAGCGCTTGGACCAGGCGGCGCCGATCTCGGCGCGACCGACGAAAACGCGGTGACTGGGTGCGTTGTCATTCGCGCAATCCTCTTCCGGGATGATCCGAACATTCTTCGCCTGAACGCTGAGGGTGACGATTTCGCCGACGTACTCGTTGGCGGACTTCTTAAAAGTTCCGATGGTGGCCATGTCAGTTCTCCTTTTGGCTTTCGAGCCCGCGCCCGTCGCGGCCTCGATGGCGATCGACGAGGCCGGGACGACCGCCGACGCAGCCCATGCGGCCCGCAGCGCAGAGGAGGACGGCGGAGACAGAGTTTCTTGACTCGCGAGGAATGGGCGACGCCCAGGGGAAGAAAGTCCGGCGCCGCCGTTGCGGCCAAGGCGGTCGAGGCGTCAGCCGATCCCGGCCAGATCAGTCCATGAGAGGCCGCGTCGGGCGTGGGTGATGAGCTTCAAGAGAACCGTTGAAAGTCGTCAGCGATTACCGATAAACGCCGGCAACTTGTTTCGAAAGATGGTTGCTCGCATTGGGCCAAGAGATGAATGATGTCATCCGGGGAGGACAGATCGACAAGGCTGTGAATTGTCGTCGTCCGAAGCGGCGCGCTCGAACGCCCCCCCGCTGTCAGCGCACGAATTCCGCCACAGCACTCTCTGGTGAGCCCGGTGCACGCGCTGCGAATTTCAGTCAAGAAGCTGACATCTGGGGAGCAGCTGGAAAAGGGGCTATGCGGACCGGGCTACTATTGACGTTACTCGCCGGCAGTTTCGCTCGCGGCCCAGAGTCGCCGTTCGACCGGCAATTTAATGAATGACCGCTCACGAGCTGTTTATGGTTGCGGCGTTTTTGTATGGGTGCGTAATTGCGTCGAGCACCGGACAGTCCGGGGCCTTGGCGCGCGAACACCTGGATGCGGTTGCGGCGAGGACGGCTTCGATTCGCCGGAGATCCGCGATCCTCGTGCGAATATCGACAAGGTGGCGTTCCGTCCGCTCCTTGACCTCAGCACAGGTCGGCGCCGTGCCGTCTTCGAGCCCCAGCAGCCCACGAATGTCCTCCATCGAGAACCCGAGTTCGCGGGCGCGCAGGATGAAGCGTAGGCGCGTGGCGTGTGCGGCGGAATAGATCCGGTAGCCGACGGCGGTGCGCGGCGGGTCGGGCAGAAGGCCGGTCTTCTCGTAATAGCGGATCGTCTCAATGTTGCAGCCGGTCGCCCGGGCCAGGTCTCCGCGTGTGAAGCCGCTCTCGCGCTTGTGATCGGTCATGAGCAAGTTTCCTCTTGAGCCTGTAGTTGCTACAGACCTTACACCCATCGTCAATCACAGACGAGAGGTGCGCGACATGGCGCTGACAGACGACAGAATTGACAGCACTGGCGCGGATCGCCCGGCCCGAAAGGGCTGGCTCGCGGCGGGCGGGGTGCTCGGCGCATTCCTCGCTTCGGCCTGTTGCGTGGGGCCGCTGGTGCTGCTGACCCTCGGCATCTCGGGGGCCTGGATCGGCAACCTGACGGCGCTGGAGCCATACAAGCCGATCTTCGCTGTCATTGCGCTCGGCTTCATCGGGGTGGGATTCCGGCAGGTGTATTTCCGCAAGCCGACCGTCTGCGAGCCCGGTTCCTATTGCGCAAGGCCATCCTCGGCGCGGATTACCAAGACTGCGCTCTGGGCATCCCTGATCCTCGTCGTCGCCGCGCTCACCATCGACTGGTGGGCGCCGCTGCTCTACTGACCCCGAAAGGAAACCCCATGAAGAAGATCCTTGCACTAGTGCTGTTCGGCCTGACCGCCGTCGCGCCGATCACGGCCATCCCTGTTGCCGCGCAGTCCGTCGCCGCCGAGCAGACCGTGACCTTCACCGTCGACAACATGACCTGCGCACTCTGCCCCGTGACGGTGAAGCGCGCGATGGAAGGCGTCGCCGGCGTCCGTGCCGTCGAGATCGACTTCGAGGCGCGCACCGCCACGGTCATCTTCGATACTTCCACTACCAGTGCCGACGCCATAGCGACCGCGTCGGCCAATGCAGGCTACCCGGCGCGCATCGCGGGCTGACGGGATGACCGAGCAGACCGACCGCAAGCTGATCGCGACAGGTGTCGTCGGCACCGTCATCGCGGCGCTCTGCTGCTTCACGCCGGTGCTGGTCGTGCTTCTCGGCGCCGTGGGGCTGTCGGCCTGGCTGGGCTGGCTTGACTACGTTCTGCTGCCCGCGCTCGCCATTTTCGTCGGGCTGACCGTGTACGCGGTCTGGAGACGGCAGCGGCGCCAGACCACTCGAACGGATGGATGACTTGATGAAAGACGATTGCTGCGCGCCCAAGGGCGATTTCGACCTTGCCGTGATCGGCGCCGGATCGGCCGGGTTCTCGGCCGCGATCACCGCCGCGGAAGGTGGCAAACGGGTCGCGCTGATTGGGCATGGCACCATCGGCGGCACCTGCGTGAACGTGGGCTGCGTGCCGTCCAAGATGATGATCCGGGCCGCAGAAGCCCTGTACGGTGCGCAGTCGGCGCGCCGGTTCCCGGGCCTGCACGGCGAGGCGCGGGTCGCCGACTGGTCGACGCTGGTTGCGGCCAAGGACGATCTTGTCGCGACTCTGCGCCAGAAGAAGTACGCCGATCTGTTGCCGGGCTACGGCGGTGTGACCTATCTCGACGAGGGTCCAGCGCGTCTCGTCCCCGGCGGGGTCGAGGTCGGCGGGCGCAGGATCACGGCTCCCAAGGTGATCGTCGCGACCGGTGGCCGACCCGCCGTGCCCGACATCCCTGGGATCCAGGACGCACCAACGCTCGACAGCACGTCGCTGCTGGAGATGGACCGATTGCCCGAAAGCCTGATCTTCCTCGGCGGCGGCTATATCGGAGTGGAGCTGGCGCAGATGATGGCGCGGATGGGCACGCGGGTTACGATCGTCTGCCGCTCGCACCTGTTGCCGCGCACCGAGCCGGAGGTGGCGCAGGCGCTCACCGAGGTCTTGCGCGCCGAAGGTCTTGCCATCGTCGATGGCGCGACCTACCACACCGCGCGGCGCGACGGGGACCGTGCGGTGCTGACCGTGACGGTGAATGGCGCGGAGCGCGAACTGACGGCCGACCGCCTCGTCCTGACGACGGGACGCGCGCCCAACACCGAGGGGCTGGACCTCGCGGGGATGGGCGTCGAGACCGACGCATGCGGTGCGATCCGGGTTGGCGATGACATGCAGACCACGAAGGCCGGCATCTTTGCGGCGGGCGACGTCACCGACCGAGACCAGTTCGTCTACATGGCCGCCTATGGAGCCAAGCTCGCTTCCCGCAACGCCGTACTGGGCGGGGCGGAGCGCTACGACAACGCCGCGATGCCGTGGGTGGTGTTCACTGATCCGCAGGTCGCCGGCGTCGGGCTGATCGAGGCGCAGGCGCGCGCGGCGGGTCATGACGTCAAGACCAGTGTGCTGACCCTCGACAACGTGCCCCGCGCGCTCGCCGCCCGCGACACCCGCGGCCTGATCAAGCTCATCGCGGATGTCCAGACCGACCGCCTCCTTGGTGGCGTGATTATGGCGCCGGAGGGAGCCGACAGTGTCCAGACGCTCGTCCTGGCGTTGAAGTTCGGCATGACGACAAAGGCGCTCGGCGAGACGATCTTTCCCTATCTCACCACGGCCGAGGGCCTGAAGCTCGCCGCGCAGACCTTCGACATGGACGTGGCGAAACTGTCCTGTTGTGCGGGGTGATCCAAAAACGCGAGTATTGATACATCATTTAAACTGGCGACCGATCTCAGGACAATTGGGATATAGAGTGAGAAAGTTGCCACGATCGTGGCAACTCAGCGTCTGCGAACCGGTATTCAACATTGGCGCAGCGAACGATCGGAATCCGCCCTCTCGAGACTGTGGTGCTTACTGCAACGATGAACAAGGTGGGCTCGAAGTTTGAATTCGCTGCGATCTCTTCGAGCGGCTGCTTTCAAAGCGGGTGAGGTGCTTCTGGCCCTGCAAGAGACGCAATACGCACCCATGCTGTGACGCCGACAATGATCGCGCCGACAGTGGCGAAGACGAGCGTCCAAGTCTCACCTGCGCCGCCGGCTTGTGAAAGACCCTTCACTGCATGGAACCCAGCAAGACCTGCCGGCAAGGCGTAAAGTGCCCCGAGCGCAAGGCGGATAATCGGTGAGCGGATTGTAGCGAAGGCCACTTGTCCGAGAACAAGGACTATAGCGCCGCCAAGCAGCGCGACGGCGACCGTTCCGATCGGTCCCGCGCCGCTTTCAAAGGCGTAGTAGCCAGCTGTTATTGCGACGAAGAATGGAAGCGCATAGACAGCCAGGCTGAACAAGAGCCAGCATAGAAAACCAAGGCCGATAACACTCAGCAATGCGGACAGAAACATGGGCGGTCTCCTTTTGGATGGAGCGCCTCCACCAACCGCCATGGCGCTTTCGAAGTATAGCGCAAAGCGGCGCGCGCCGGAACCTTCCGGCGCGCGCATCAAGTGATGCGTTCTATGCATCACGCTGCCTGCGCAGTGTTTTTCTTCGGTCTAAAATCGAAGAGTGGGACGCCGAGCTTCTTGGCCTTGTCGGCGAGATTGTCGGTGATCCCGGAGCCTGCAAAGAGGATGAGACCGATGGGCATCGCCTCAAGAAGCGCGTCGTTGCGCTTGAATGGCGCAGCCTTACCGTGGCGCTTCCAGTCGGGCTTGAAGACGATTTGCTGGCATTTGCGGTTATCGGCCCAGCAAGCGGCGATCTTCTCGGCGCCTTTGGGCGAACCGCCATGCAGAAGCACCATGTCGGCATGTTTGGCCTTGACCCGGTCCAGTGCCGCCCAGATGGCCCGATGGTCGGTGACGTCGAGCCCGCCGGAGAAGGCGACCCGTGGCCCGGTGGGCAGAAGCGGTTCGATCTCCGCGCGTCGCTTCGCCGACAGAAAGTCGCGGCTGTCGATCATGGCCGCTGTCAGCGTACGGTGACTGATCCGTGATCCTGAGTGCGGTCGCCAAGTCTGACCGATATGGGTTTCGAAGTGATCGGCTGCGATATCGCGCATGAGCTCGTAAGCGTTGCGCCGCTCGATCAGAGTGACGCCCTGAGCCGTCAGGGCTTCAAGTTCTACCGAGCGTACTTCCGAGCCGTCCTGTTCACGCTGTGATCGTTTCTGGGCCTGCTCGTTGTCGTCGAGGTCGCGGTCGACGCGGGCGGCTGTGCGATGGAACAGGTTCGTCAATGACCAGAGCAGGTCTTCGAGATCCGGTTCGAGACGCGTGTCTTCCAGCGTGGCGGCGAGCGCTTCGAAGATGTCGGCTATCGCACCCTGGAGGGCGTCGGCTTCGGGTAAGGGTCTCGGGTCGGGCTCGTCGGCAAAAGCCCGATAGCCATAGAGCTGCAATTCTTCGAGTACGGCCGCGGTTGCGGAGCTGGCCATTGGTTCGGTGGTCTCGGCGGTCATGGGATCGTCTCCTGTTCGGCATGGGCCGCGCCTCTCGCGGCCTTCCCGAGCGACGGGAAAGCGGGGGCTGGCCGGGACTGCACCGCCGGTCACGGCGGCCGGAGCCAAAGGTGGAGGACGGCGGAGGCGGCGCTCTTTTGTTTCGCGATGCAAAGCCGGGCCTCTATGCCCGGCGGCGGAAAAGAGTGACGCCGCAGCCGTTGCCGGCCCGGCCAGTCTCCGCTCCGTCTCGCTCCTCTCGGAAGGCCGAAGGCGAGGCTCTCGAATTAGGAGATGATCTGACGATGGCGACCAGACCAGTGACGGGCCTGCTCAGCCGCTCAGTGTTCGTCGGAAAGCAACCGCGATTGCTCGGGCTCGGCCAGTTGCTGACCCAGATGCGTCCGGAGTCCGTCCCGCCCGAGCTTGCGAAGATCTTCGTTGAAGTCGCCGCCAAAAGGGGAAAGCCGGATCGTCTCGATACCGAGTACACCTGCGCGTTCGGCCAGACTGGCGACGGCCATGGCGCCTGCCTCGTCGGCGTCGGCGGCGATATAGAGACGCTGAAGCCCGGTCGGCAGGATCAGCGCGGCGAGATGATTGGCCGACAACGCGGATATGACGGGCATGTTGGGCAACGCCATGCGCACGGAGAGCGTGCTTTCCAGCCCTTCGCCAGCAGCGAGGATGTCGCTCACAGTTCCGATCCGCACGCCATGGCCGAGCAGGTTCCCCATCGCCTTGCGTGATGGATCGAGGGGCGCCTTGCGAGCCGTCGCCGGATCGAGCCATGTGCGGTGAACGCCGGTGAGATTGCCGTTCCCGTCCGTGACCTTGGCGAGCAATGCAGGCCAGGTCTCCGGTGGGGTGTCTTGGGGCTGACCTTCTCGCCAATAGTAGCAGCACGGATGAAATCGCAGCGCTGGCGCGTCGCCAAGCCCGGAAAGACCGCGTCGATGAAGATAGCGCTCGGCGAGCGTTCCACCGACCGGTCTTCCCATGGCGAAGAGGCGCCGCGCAGCCTCCGGCGATCCTCTGGGCGCGACCACGCGTTCGCGGGTTGGCGGTTCAGGTCGTGGGAGGCTCAGGAAGATCCTCGCCTCATCAAGCGTCTCGCCGAATGTGCGAAGTTGCCGGGCGCCGGCGATGAGATCTAGCAGGTCGCCATGTTCGCCCGTGGCGGCGTCGGTCCATTTTCCGGCGGCGCCCGGACCGTGGGCTGGTCCCGTCAGGCGAACATAAAGACTGCGTCCGGGCGTGTTCTCGATGTCGCCGACGATCCAGTATCGGCCCTGCTTGCGACCGTTAGACAGGTAATGGCGGCAGACGGCCTCCGCCTCGCGGCCGAGCCGTCGTGCGATTTCGGATGCTGCGCTGTTCATTTGCGCCTCCATGCTGAGAGCAAAAAAGAAGGAGCCCGCCACATTGGGCGGGCTCCAGGGGCGGCTGCGGGAGCCGTTGGGGGGCTTGGCTCCCGGTCACTCGGCCGCAGTGGCGAAGGCGTTGCCGGTGACAGGTTCATCATCGGTGATGACGGCGGAATCGCCCATGGCCGGTTCGCCGCCGTTATCCGCCGATTGCGCTTCGCTCTCAGGGAGAGCCGGCATGCGCAGTACTTCGGGCAGCCAACCGGTCCCTTCGAGAAGCTCTTCGGCCGCCGCGATCATTTCCGGTTTCTTGAGGCTGGCGATGCGGTCGGCCGCTTCGTCGCCCTTGGCTTCGCGCACCGCTTCCAGAATGCGGGCCTTGGTGATGCGTGCCAGATAGCTCTCGCCCGTCGGCGTCCAGCCCGCACTCGCCATGTCGAGCCCGAGTGTCGTCGCCAGCAAATCGGCATGGGCGAGCGCCCGCGGGCGGCGGTTGTACGGCTCATGGACGGCGTTCACCGTCATGGCGACGCAATGCGCGAACAGCGCCTCGCGGCTGTCGTTGTCGAACCTGACCAGTGCGTCCCACAGATCTTCAGGCGCTTTCGGCAGCGCCCCTAGCCAACTCGTCGTGCGAGCGTCGATGCTGAGCGCGTAAGCCGTGTCGCCGAGACCCGGCGCCTGGGCGCCGAAACCGGCGCTGTGCGGCGTGATCTCGACGCAGCTATCCAGCGGATAGTGATAGAAGAGCCGGAGGGTCAACGCGTGCAGGGCGGCGAGGAACGCCGTCTGCGGATCGCTGGCGAGCGCGTCGCGAAGGGCGAGCGTGCGATGCGCCGTCAATTCCATGACGAGGCGGTCGGAGAGCGGCTTCAGGCCATCGTCTTCTTCTTCCGCCTCTTCGCTGGCGTCGGGGGCCGTAACTTCGTCGGCGGAGGCGTCGATCCCGTCGACCTCATCCAGCCCGTCCGATTGGACGGAAGGTTCATCCTCGGGACGGACATAGCCGCGTTCGACGCGCAGTCGGCCGTCATGGCCGATGCTGACGAAGACGCCGGCCATGGCGATTTCATCCGGCTCAAAGCGGACGGGCCGCTCCTGCAAGGCTTCCATTGCCGTTTCGATTTCGCCGAGCCGGGTGTCGATCTCTTCCGGGAACTCCTCGGCGTCGGCGTACTCGTCTTCGAGCTTGTCGTATTCGGCCTTCAGCGCTTGGAAGCTCGCTATCTCGTCCTCGCTCATCGGCTCGTTCTCGCCGATGATCCGGCGCAGACCGTAGGTATGGCCGTAGGGAAAGTCCGTGCCGATCTCGATCCATTTCCAGCCCTCAGCGCGGATCGCTTCCGCATCGGTTTCAAGCTTTTCGTCGACGAGTTTTGCAAGCAGGCCAGCGTCCTGCAGCCATCCGCCATCGTCGGACTGGAACAGATCGCGAAGGATGGCGCCGCCGGCCGCCTCATAGGCGTCGAGCCCGACGAACTGCGCCCGCCGGTCGGAGGCGCGCACGGCACCTTCGGTCAGCATGCGGCGGATCTCATAGGGCTGTTTCGCGTAAGTCCGTTTGATCGACTCCCAGACCTGTTCCTGACGCTCATGGTCGGGATTGACCGTGAAGGCCATGAGTTGGTCGAGGGTCAGTTCCTCCTCAGCGTAGGCGTCGAGGAGCGATGGCGCGATAGCGGCGAGCTTGAGCCGCTGCTTGACGACGTTCGCCGAGACGAAGAAGGCCGCCGCGATTTCTTCCTCGCTCTTGCCTTTCTCGTGCATCGCCTGGAAGGCGCGGAACTGGTCGAGCGGATGAAGCGGCGCCCGCTGAACATTCTCGGCGAGACTGTCTTCTTCGGCGAGGCCGTCCGTGCGCACGATGCAGGGCACGGGCGCTGTGCGGTTCAGCCGCTTCTGCTTGACCAACAGTTCGAGCGCCCGGTAGCGGCGTCCGCCGGCCGGGATCTCGAACATGCCGGTTTCGGCGCCGTCCTCGTCCAGCACCGGCCGGACGGTGATCGAGGACAGAAGCGTGCGCCGGGCGATGTCTTCGGCGAGCTCTTCGATCGAGACACCGGCCTTGACGCGGCGGACATTGGACTGGCTCAGCACCAGCTTGTTGAAGGGGATGTCGCGCGAGGCGCTGAGGGTGATTTTCTGAGACTTGGTCATATCAGTTCTCCGCGACGGGCTGGCCGAAAGCCTCTCTCTCGACCTCCAAACCCGTCACGAAGAACCCGGCCCGCCTCTTCCTCTTGAGGAAGCGACGGACCGGAAAGGCGGAGCGCCGGTTGAAGCTACGCTGCGCGCTCCAAGAGCTTCTTCGCCTTGCCCTCCATTTCGAGCCGGGCGTCCTGCTGCGGTTTCGAGCGGGCGACGGCGGTGATGCCCTGCACGAAATCGAACACGGACTCGGGCGGGCGGCCTTCCTCGGCCAACACCGTTTCGACGATCCTGGCCGTCTCCGCCTTGGAGAAGCCACGCTTGCGCAGGAAGTCGATGCGATCGTCATCACTGCGGGCGACGATCCGCTCGCGTGCTGCTCGAATGCCTTCGACGAAGGGTTGCGGCGAGGAATCTGCGAAGCGGGTCAGCGCCGGCGCCGCCACGTGTGCGAAGCGATTGGCGGCGTATTTGGAATGCCGGATGCTGATTTCCTGGAAGTCCTCAACACCCCAGAGATTGCGGTTCTGGCAGACGGCGCGCAGATAGAAACTAGCGATGCCGAGCGTTTTCGCGCCGACCTCCGAGTTCCAGCAATAGAAGCCCCGGAAATAGAGATCGGGCGATCCATTGGGCAGCTTGCCCGCCTCGATCGGGTTCATGTCGTCGACCAGGAAGAGGAAAACGTCTCGGTCGGAGGCGTAGAGCGTGGTCGTGTCCTTGGTGATGTCGACCATCGGGTTGTAGACGCCGCTCGACCAATCGAGCGTGCCGGGCACTTTCCAGCGCGTATCGCCAGTTCCGTTCCCCGCGATCTTCTGCACGGCCGCCACGAGTTCGTGGTCGTAGATGCGGCCATAATCCGGGCCGGTGACGGCGCGCAGCTCCGTGCGCCCGTCTTCGGTTTCCAGCGTCTTGATCTGTTCGGCGCGGTGCGAGGTGAGCCCGTATTGCAGATTGATGCCGGCAAGCGGCGCGGGAAGCTGGCGCAGATAGGCAGCCGGCGCGCTGACCAGGCTGGCGAGCTGGCCGAAGCTCCAATGGGTGGCGTGGGCCGGCGCGTCGGCTTCGGGCAGAATGAGCGCCAGGTTTTCCGGATCGTCGCGATGGGCTTCGACGCGGATCGCCGCGCTCTCGACCGTCCGCGTGCGGCTGCGCTCGGCGCGGCCCTTCACCGAGGTGTAAAGCTCCGACAGGGACAGATAGCGCTCGTCATCCGGCCGGGAAAACCATTCCGAGGAGACTCGGCCGAGCCGCTCTCCGCGCGAGATATCAACTTTGTAGCCGCCGCTCGCGTCGCGCCGGCCATCCTGGGTTTCAAGGTTCGTCATGGGTCAATCTCCGTGGGCGGGCTGGCCGAGAGCCTCTCTCTCGACCTCCAAACCCGTCACGGCGAAAGCCGCCGACTCTCACTCTCTGGGGGCGCCCACGGCGTCTCCCGGCAGAAGGGGTTGGCCGAGACCCAGGCTCGGACGCAGGGGAAGGCTTTCCCCTTCCCATCATCTTGGTTGTTCGCCCACACTTCCAATCAGCGACCCACTGGTCCCCAATCAGCCAGGGTTGAAAGCCTCACCATGGAGTGATCGGAGCGGCCGGGCCAGTCCAGTGCTTCGATCGGCCAGTGAAATTTCCTAAGCTCTTTCCCCCAAGTGCAGAGGATTGGCCGTGCGGCTGCCGAGTGGCCATTGCGCCTCATCCCCAGAATCGACTAACTGCCATATATGACATCTAAAGATATATTGGCAGTCAGATATGGCGGTTAAGATACCCTCCCTTAACGCGCGTCGAGCCCTTGAGGTATTGGGAACGAACATCAAGATAGCCCGCTTGAAGCGGCGCATCTCGGTGAGGGAGTTCGCCGAGCGGGCCGGTGTTTCCGAGAGGACTATCATCCGACTGGAAAAGGGCGACGACGGTGTCAGCATCGGCACGCTAGCAATGGCCTGCCTCGTAATCGGTGAGATCGACAGGATTTCGGATTTGCTCGATTCGGGCTCCGATGAGACCGGACTGCTTCTCGACCGAGAGGCTTTGCCGAAACGGATCGACCGGAAGCGAGGCTCCAGACCGGCAGCCGCGGGAAAGGGAAAGATTGCCCTGTCAGGCGACGATGACGAAGGGGTGGGTTTCTGAGCTCCCAAGCGATCTTGGCGTTCGGCAAAGGCAAACGTGTCCTCGGGCTGTTGAGGTTTGCGATCCATGGTCGGCGCCAGCACCCGCAGCGCCGAAGGGGCAGAGCCAGTTGACCTACTGGGAGGAGGATTTGGCTTTTCCTTCATCATTCCATGTGATACAAATCCTCACACTATGAATTCTGGAGTGCGAGAATCTATATCTATGCCTCAATCCAGGCCCCAACGTGAGATAGCCCGTGATCTCCTCGCGGCACGTGGGATTCTGCGCCTTGCGGAACTAAGGGACGCCGGCGTAACCGCTGCAACCGTCAGCCGCATGGAGAAAGATGGCGAGGTCATCCGCCTAGCGCGCGGGCTCTACCAGCTTCCCGATGCAGAACTCGACGCAAATCACAGCCTCGCCGAAGCGGCCAAGCGTTTCCCCAAGGGCGTGATCTGCCTCGTTTCGGCGCTCGCTTTTTACGGACTCACGGATCAGCTCTCGAAGAAAGTGTGGATGGCGATCGGCCGGAATGACTGGACGCCGAGGCCGAGTGAAATGCCGATCCGTGTGCTGCGCTTCTCAGACGATCTGCTTGCCGACGGCGTCGAGACGCATGTGATTGAGGGCGTATCTGTAAGGGTATTCGGTGTGTCGAAGACCGTCGCGGACTGTTTCCGGCATCGCGGCAAGATCGGTCTCACCGTCGCGCTTGAAGGCCTGCAGGAGGCTCTGCGCCAACGTAAAGCCACGCCCGCCGACATCGCGAGGGCTGCCGATACGGGCGGCGTCAGCACCGTGATCCGCCCTTATCTGGAGGCGCTGACCGCCAATGGCTAAGGAGATCAAAAATCTCGGCGCCTCGGTGCGCGCGCGGCTCCTCAAGCTTTCCAAGGAGAACGGGCAGAGTTTCGATCTTGTGCTCACTCGTTTTGCGTTGGAGCGCCTTCTGTTCCGGCTCAGCCAATCGCCGCATGCCGACCGCTTCGTGTTGAAGGGCGCCATGCTGATGATGAGCTGGTTCGACGATCCGCACCGCGGGACGCGCGATCTCGATCTATTGGGTTTCGGCGACCCGAGCGAAGACGCGATGCTGGCGACTTTTCGGGACATCCTTACCCAGGACGTTGAAGACGGCGTCGTGTTCGATCCAGACACGCTGCGCGTCGACCGCATTCGCGAAGTGCTCGACTATGGCGGACTCAGGCTGCGGGCGATCGCTTCGGTCGGCGGGGCCCGGATCAATCTGACAATCGACATTGGCTTTGGCGATGCGATGGAGCCTGGGGCGGAAGTCGTCGACTATCCGGTCATGCTCGATCTCCCCGCGCCGAGACTGCGCGCCTATGCGCGGGAGACGGTCATCGCCGAGAAGTTCCAGGCGATGGTGGCACTGGGCCGGGCGAACAGCCGGATGAAGGATTTCTACGACATCTGGATTCTCAGCCGGTCGTTCAGCTTTGATGATGACAGGCTTGCGCAGGCGATTGCCGCGACCTTCGCACGTCGCGAGACAGCGGTTCCAACGGAGCTGCCCGATGCACTGACGCCGGCGTTTGCTGCGGACGAACAGAAACAGCGGCAATGGCGCGCCTTTGTTGAAGACCTTTCAATAAGTCCCGGCGAATTGGATGATGTTATAGAGGGGCTGAGCGTCTTCCTCATGCCCCATGCCGACAGAGCCAAGTCATTGTAAAGATTCTGTTCGAGTGTGTGTGCGGGCTAGGCTGCATCCCTCGATCTATGTGTAAGCTGCCTTCGTTTTTGCTTCGGCAAAGTTCCCTTCTGACCACTATGCTTCCAGCGCGCTTATCAATTCCTGCGTGTCGAAGCTGAGAAGAAACTGAGCGTAGGCATTGGTGAACAAGTCAGAGATGTACTCTGTGATCTCGACCGATACGCTGTCCGTGTCCTCCGCCTCACGCTGGATGAGGTATTTGCGGTTTCTTGTGATCGCAAACAAGAACAGGGTATGGAAATACACCGCCGAAAAATAGCGTTTTTCCGCGACCGTTATTGCTTCAGGGGTCTTCAGGCCGCTGCGGTAATTCAGCAGCGCCGCGCTATCCATGTTGACATAAACCGCGCTTAAACCATTTTCATCGGCAAGCGGATGAACGACGGTTTCGTGGGACATGTCGATACCGCTTTCATCAAGCTTCTCCCAGGTCATAACGTTGGCGGGACCGTCCCCACGAGGCTCTTTGTAGACCATCACAGGTTCAGGCAAGCCAAGGCGGTCATCCGGGGTATCGCCAGGATCTTTCGACGGTTTCTTGTTTGCAGGGTCTGTCACCTTCACCATAAAGACCTGCTCCAACACGCCAGAAGGTTGGGACAGTTCGGCGCGTAGGGTGACAGCATCCCCGACATCGAGATCGTCAGTGGCATTGACATGCACGCGAATGGTGCCTGATGTCGGGCTGGATTTGACGACGTTAAGGACCGACTTGACGTCTGTCAGTCTCCCCGGTTTGTCGCCACCGTCGCTCTCTGACGGTTCGGGTCCCAAGAGGGCAATCCGCAACTCCCCAGGTTCCGACACGCGATCGAAATAGTGGTCCTCGACGTCGGTTGAGAACCGTATGGTTTTGGAGCTCCCTGCTGGAAGCATAACCAAGGGCAGTCCAGACCCATCCTTTGCCTTAACTTCGATCTGGAATGTCGACGGGAAACGCTGAGGTTTGAATTCGGGCTTCTCTGGTTTCGGGCTCTCGGTTTTCTTTTTTGTCTCCGGCTTCTGGCGTTTGCCCTCTCGTGTGTCCTCGAGACGAAAAGTCTGATTGAGCAGCTTCGCGAGGTCCTGTTTGAGAGGCAGGTGTCTGGTCATGTTGCGTAGGAGGTCTTCCGCATCGTTGCCTTCGATATTCAGGGATGCCTTGCGTGAGGCATTAATTTCCTTGAGCCGGCCACTGGTAAGCAGTGACGCAAGACGCCTACGCAAAGCGCGTGATTCCTCGCCGCCTTTCAGGCGATCGCGCGATGCCATGAACAATTCGTTTCGGACGCCTGTCTTGATCCCGGTGCAATCCACATGAATCAGCAGATGATCCTTTAGCAAAGGGAACTTCAATGAACGGGTAACAAATTCCGATGTGAGATGACCATGCACCTGGCCGTTCATCGAAAAGATTACCGCCATATTGTTCTTGAAGAATTCGCGTTGAATAGTGCTTCGGGTGTCTTTGGAGGATCGCCCTTCCGCGCGGGCGTTGAAGACATAGGAGGTGACCCTCAGCGCTCCGATCTCAGCATCGTTGATCTCATCGGAGAAGTATGTTTGGACATACTTGCTATCATCCTCTTCCAGTCGTCGCTGAAGTCCAAAGAGGTCTCGCTCCAAGTTTCGGTCATCAGGGTACCTCTTCTTCGTGTCGACCGTGAGAATCGGCAGTGCGGGGCGAAAAAGGTACTCGTTCAGACTCTGGTTGAGGTCGCGGGATATGACGGACCGGGAACCCGATGGCAGATCGTAGGAATAGAGTTTTATAACGCTGCCCGTTCGAAATCTTCGGTTCGCCAAGCCCAAGTCGATCTCGTCAATTTCGAAGGACGGGATATGGCCATCGATCACGAGATACTCATACCAGGTATTCTTGCGGGTGACTTCCTCGGACACGGTCAGTGGATGGCGGCGAACAAGGGTGAACCCAAACTCGGAACTGTTGTCGTAGCGCTTTGATGCAATGAGCTGGTAGCGGTACTTCCCGCAGAATGCGACTGCGCCGGCACCGCCCATGTTGTACTTGCCTTGGACGAAGTGGATTTCGTTTTTGTTGCCACGCAAGAGCGAGAGAAAGGTATCCTCGAAGTCCTCCGGAGCTTGCCCGATCCCCTCATCGAAGATGATCAGGGATGTCTCCATGCGAGGACCGTCGGCGACAATCTGCAGCATTTCCGACTGCTGCTTGCGATGTGCTGTCAAATCCCAGTTTTTGTGATCCGGAAAGAAGTTGGCAACGCCTTCGGGAATAGATTTTGGTGCTTCTGGTGATTTGGGATCAATTCCCTCTTCTAGGCACCGCCGCTCCAATATAGCGTCTATTCCGTTCGTTATTTTCTCCACCAGTGCTGGGATTGGTGAGGCCTGTTGATTCTCGACAACGCCGTAGTTGTTGTCGTTGCCGCCATAGGGCTTCCAGTTCGATGGAGACTCTAGCAGACCCTCGTCTTCAAGGACGACGCGGACATCGGCTTCGACCGGGCAGCGATACAGCTTCCAGAATAGAGCCTCTATATCCACCGACTACCCCGCTTCATCGACTTGAAGTTGAACTATGAGGCCAACACCTCGATGGTTATTTCCCAGAGCATCTTCGATCTGTTCTGCTTTTACAATCGTGCCGACTCTGTCGACTTTCGGCTTTTTGTCGTCCGAATCCGGCTGCTCTTCGCCAGCCTTGAGCAAGCCTGTGCCCTTGGGGCCGCTCAAAGGAAGCTCAATCCCCTGAAAACCTGACCGGAATATCTGCCGTATTCGTGTTTGCTCTTTGAGCATTTCAAACGCTGCTCTGCTATTTCTCTCAACATTCTGGATGTCCAAGTTAAGCAGAGCTTCCGTAAGATCCTCCTCGCAAACAGAGTCGACTATGGCCGAAGCATATTTTCCTCTACGAGAAATCAGAATGTTTCCAGTGATTGCCATATCGTCTGGCATGACGATTGGTTGTGTACCCCCTTGTTGTAGCGGGAGATGGAGGTGGGCTCTAAACCGCAACGATCTAGGGAGAGGCGCAAGTTCTCCGACTCGCCCGATATTGCTAAGCAACTGTTGGCGCAGATTGAGCGCAGTTTCCTTCCTGAGCCGAGCAACGACCGATACGCCGCCGACGCCTTCGTGGAGCAACCGTTTGGCCGAAGCCAGCGTGATCGTTCGCAATTCCCCGAAGTCCCATTCGATTTGAAAACGTTGGCCTTCGTCCAAGACGATTACCGGTGTTGTTTTCGAAGTCACAGCGAGGCCCGGCTTGGCCATGTCGATTTCTTGGAGCGATCCCGCCATCAACAAGGCTGTCGTAAGGCCATCTTTCCGGATCAGGTCACATTCTGGAGAAGCTACAAAATAGACCGAGTCAGTTCGGCCTGAAAAGAAACCGTGGGGCTTAACGGGCTCGCCGGGCTTTGGCCCCAAGATGTCTCCAAAAGCAATTGGCCACACAGCGCCTGTGACATGGGCGCGGCGTTTAGGGTTAACGAAGAGGGTCTGCTCCAGAACAGCGTAGGTGTCCCGGTCGTTTGAAATCATAAGCGGAGGTGGATCCTCCGCCATTTCATCGAGTGGAAGCGCAGCCTGCAACACAGTATCGTGAGACTCGATTTCATATTGGAGAACGCGGTCGAAGACGTCGAGCATGTAGCTGGACGTTTTAAGGCCTTCGAAACGGAGCAACATGCTCCGAATATGCTGCAGGTCATCGATGTCAATTTTGCGCAAGGTGCCTGCGGCGGCGTGGACAGCTTCCATGGCCTTGTTTTCCCAAGTCTCCACGAAAGTGGCCAGAGCTTGGCTGTCGGATCGATGCGTTGCGAGGGTGAGGATCAGACCCTCCATGCGTCCAGGCTTGGGCAGATCGTTCTTTCTGATGTGCCGAAAAGCAGAGGCATGGAGCTTCACATCTTGGCGGAAGTGCTTCGCCAATTCATCGATGCCGGGGACTTGCGACATGAGAACAATAGAGGGAAGCGGGCGAGCCCCACGGCGTACAATAACCTCTTTAAGTCGCTCGACGGTAAGCTCACGATCTTGTGCGCCTTGTTGAATCCCCAGGAAGAGGTCAATGACGATCAGATCAACTTCAGCGGCTGATTGGACGAAATCTCGCCCACAAGTCTCAAATGGGATCTCGAGTGCTGCGAGGGCGGCCTCTGCGGCGTCAAGGAAGGGCCGATTGTCAGAAATTTTTTGCTCGTAGACGTCAAAGAGTCCGCCCAGCAAATCCCGGATAGCATCTCGGCCATGCCAAAGAGCGTTGATGAACTCCTGACTGGTTCTCAGCTCCTCTCGATCTTCCGGATCATAGGCGGGAAATAAGGCTTCAATCCGGTCCGCACTGGCACCTCCTTGAACATCATCAAATAGGCTATCCCAAGCACCTTCGTCACGCAGTTCTACGACCTGCGGAACCTCATCATATCCATCATCGACAATAATTGCAGAGCCAATGCCGGCATCTCGCACCTGCTGCTTATCGCTCAATTCTCTTCCCCCACAACGCGATAATCGAAGGTGGAGTAACGTCCCTCGCTATTGAGCACATCCGGGTCCAGCATAAGAGCACCACCATTATGCTCTGCTGCCTCCCGAGCGATGTAGAGGCCGAGGCCGCGACGGCGACTCTTGTCCTTGAGCGAGAAGAAGAGGTCGAAGATGCGATCCTTGTACTGCTTCGAAATTCCTGGGCCATTGTCGGAGAACCGTATCCGCGGCGGGTTGTCCTCTAGCGAGATCGTTAGCGCCGGCCTGAATGACATCTTCCGCTGCTTTTCAACATCCATCCAGTAGATAGAGTTGGAGATCAGATTTTCGAGCACCTGAACAACCATTCCCTTGACCGCGGAGACCTGTACAGATCGGTCGGGAAGCAGAACGTTCAATTCAACCTGATGCCGTTCGAACTGGGCTTCATGAGCTTCTAGGATTTCGTTCAGGAGTTCATCAAGATTGAACCGTTCTTTGCGCTGTCTTCCCGTCACACTGAGAGGATCGAGAATTCGCAATCGCTTACTGATGCTCGTCATTGACGCCCTGAGGCTCTCAAGCCGACGGCGAATTTCATCGGGAACGGACTTGCGCTTCAGGCTGTTCAGAACGTCAAGCGCGTCTTCGGCCGATCGGGTCAGCTCGTGCGCAACAACTTCGACCATCAAGCCGATGCCTGCCATTGCCAGCATCTGATCGGCATCTTTCTCCATATCGGCGATGCGTTCACGGGCTTCGGCTGCATATCGCGCGAACTCTTCACGCATAAGCTCGAGCTCTTGGACCACTTCTCGGTGTTCTGAAGGTACAACTTTTCGGATTGACTGGATCGCCGTCTTCATCCGCTTCTCAAGATCGACCGTCCTGGTTTCATCGGCGATGAAGGGTTCTTTGGCGTCCTTTTGTTCCTTGGTGACGCGGTTCATTTCATCTCTGAGGCGTTCGACGGCGAACTGAACTGTCTCTTTGAGGATGGCTTCTTCAGGTGTCTGCCGCAGGCCTTCGCGATTCGTTTGATCGATGAGCTCAGGATTCTGCAGACGACCGATCTCGACTTGCCCAATGAGCTGTATTCGGTTGAGCGCATAACCTTTTGAGGCGAGAGCGGTCTTGTCGAGATCTAGCCAGTCATCGTCTTCCGCCCCATATGGATAAACTCGGAAGCCGTCGCGATACAGTCGAACACCCATCCATTGATCTAGAAGGTTGAGGAGCGCTTGGCGTTCGCCTGCAGAAGAGAACCGACGTAGAGTACGCCGATTGAACCAATGTAATTGGAAATCGAATGGACCCACATTTTCGAGCGCGGTATAGTCTATATCCCTTTTGTTCATTCTACGTCGCTTGGCTTGTAAGCCTATAAGCGCCGCGCTCAGTTCATCGACGGTTGCTACTTCGATGCTGACTTCTTTCGGGTGCTCAAATCCGAGATTATTTATCTCGATGCGCAATTCTAAATGGGGCTCTGAGTTTATTATTCTGTATTGTCCGCGCACCATGGCATGTGCGTGGGATAGGAACGACTTTTCAAGTCGCCGAAAATTGACTCTTTTTCCGTTCCAAAACACCGCGATGCGCTGACCGGAGGCCTTGGCCAAAGGATCGACAAGTAAAGAAAAGTCGTCGATGGCCAGACGATCGACACGCTTCTCACTCCAATCGGCGTTCAGCTTCCGAATTCTTATATCAGTGCCACTGAACTCAGGATTCTCCTTCTTGGGCCCCTTTTTGGGCTTGACGTCGATGTCTTGGATCATCTTCGTAGAATCGTCGAATTCGGACCAATCGATATCGATCAAGTTGTAATTCTTATCTTTTGTTTTTGTTGTTCGAACGGATAAGCGATCCCCGAGCCGCATTGCCGATAGGCGTCCAATCCCTTTCTCGCCGAGGAAAGGAGCGTGTGACTTTCCACCTGCCATTGCGGCATCGATCTCATTCTTTCGGGATGAGGTTCCAATGACTAGGAATACAGTATCGAGTTCCGTTAATGACATGCCCGACCCAGTATCCGAGATCGTGATCGAGTTCAGGGCATTGATTTCTTCAAGCGCGTTTAGTAATGCTTCGTGTGTATCGGCTTCTTCGATGAACTCCTTGGCACTTTCCCAGAGCTCGTCGGCTTCCGTATTGAGTTTGCCGGAAAGCTCCTCCTTAAGATCATCCAAATCAGGAGCATTTTCGTCATCGGCGTCCCTAATCTCGCTGAGAATTTGGGATTTCGTCTCCTGATAGTCCCGCCGCCCCAAAACGATATCGAAATTGATAGTGACACCGTTACCAGAACCGGCATCGATCCCGTTCTTGATCAGCTCGTAAAACGCAATAGCATCGGAGCTGATGAGCTCCGATCCCAATTCCAGGATTGTTCGAGCAGTTACCTTGAACATAAATGGACCATAAATCGAAAGCCTTCACATTTCATAATGTTACTTGTGGCAAGTGAGGCAGGCCTTGGCCGCTCCGCCGTAGACATCGTCTAGGTCGATCGAAGCATCCGGCCGCAATGGGTTTGCTTGGAGCCGGGACCGCGCCCGTTCAAGGCGCCGTTGGTGTTCTTCCCTGATTTGTTCCTGGCGTTCAGGTTTCTCGAGTTCGCTGAGCGATTCGCCTTGACTCCAAGTGAAAGGGGATCCGTGTTCAATCGCGTTTTTTTCGTATCGCTTCGCTTCCTCAAATGCCTCTGGGTGCCGTTCGCGCAGACGAACCCACTCGATCTTCTGTTGAAAGAAGCAGAATGTACATCCACTTCGTGTTCGCCAATCATAGTAGTCTGGAAGACCAAGACCTGATCCTTCGAGAATTTCGATGACGCCAGCCTTGTCTATGCCGCTATCTTTAAATGGTAGCCTGACAAGCAACCTATCCTTATTGGACTGGTAGCCTTCGCGATATTCCTCATCGCTGCGAATAGCTACATAAGAAATGACGGTCTCGCCGGCCTCTATGAATTGACGGACCCATAGCTCAAAGGGGCGGAGTTTTAGCTGTCGTGTGCACCAGCGGGATTGAGGGGAAGGAAGGTAGCTTTTGTAGCTCTTAAGCCAATAATCGAAATCTCTGTCGGGATTTAGTCTTGAGATGGATTTTCCGAGATATCCCTCCAATCGCGTGAGATAGCTATAGACCTCTGGCAATTCCTTTCCCGTATCGGTGAAGAAATACTCAACATCGATTTCTGGATGTCGTTGACGCATGAAAATCGCCAAAGCGGCGCTGTCTCGTCCGCCGGATAGGCCGAGGACGTGCCGAGTTCCGGTCATGCTCGCTCTCCCACCCGGTGTTGCCGGTCAGAATCGATGTATTTCGACGTAACCTCGACTAGGGCTGCCAGAATAATATCGCGTCGTTGCTGGTCCGCTTCGCGGAGTACCTTGTCAACAACGCTGGCCAACTTCTGGACATCGTGCCGATCGATATCCGCGATCTCGAATTCTTGGAAAAGAGAGTGCGGTGCGGAATCCTTACCGACTACGACTGCTAGAGCATGGCGGCGATCTTTGCGCCCTTTCACCCGCGCCATGGTCTCAGTCCTCAGAAACGACGCAGAAAGTTCTACGATTCCAACTGCTGCGCGTTCGCGATCTCCATCGTTCCAATCGCGCGGCAGCTTATTGGCCGCAATGCTGGCAACGCCTTCCATGTCTTCACGTGTTCCGTGAAACTGCGTTAGCCGACCCACGAACGCTTCAAGACGTAGGTCGCCACCAATCTGTCGGATATTGTCTGCACGCTCGCGCAAATCCTGGAAGGCCTCTTCAGCTTCTCCACGAACATCAAGCTCACGTAGCATCAGACCTTTGAGTTCATCGAGAACCTTGGGGTAAGCCGCACGCATTTCTGCCAGCGCGTCCCTCAGAAGAAGGGCAGTTGCTTTGGGGTCAAAGTGACCGTCCGGAAGCGGTTCCGTCAGGCGCGGCAAATCATCAAATAGGAGCTTGTTTGGATCGTTTGCCCGCTTGAGGATTTCCCGAACCTGGAGTGTTTGCGGGGAAAGTGATTGAGTCCGGGTGGTCCAAGGCACGAGCGCGTCGAATTCCCCGATAATGGTTTGCGCAACAAGGAGGGGTTCGGCTGCTTCTTTGAGTTTCAAAAGGCTGCCCAATTCCTCAAGCGTTTCGCCGATGAATCCTTCCATTTCAACACGGCGCAGGCCGATATCCTTAGCATTTCTTGCGAGAAATTCGACGCAAAGTTCATTGAAGTTGCTTTGAAATACGTCTTCGCCATAGACGGCGACGCGAGCGCGCCGCGACAAGATATAGGCTGCGATGAACACCGGGCCTAAGCCTGCTTTAAGCCCTATTGGATCCTCGCCCCACCTCTCTATGATTTCATCCGCCGTCACGATGCCATGTTCGGCATTGGCAAGCATCGTGTCTGCCTCCCGCCATAGCGGATGCAGTTTATCCCCCTGGTTGGGCGCCCGATATTCTCCGTCGATATGCAATCCTGTTTCTTGCAGTAGTGATATGTATAGGCCCCGTTCAGCGGGATAGTTCTTGCCCTCGAATCCCAAGTCTGCTTCGGATGCACGCATTGCCATCCGCTTCATGAGCTTAGTTCGCGCGCTGACGGCATTTGAAGACGGTTCTGAGCAGTTTAGGAGCTCGTTGCTGATATCGGGTGCGTCATCAAAAATTGTGTCTGCACGGGATGATAGTTGCTCATTCAGGAGGCGTTTAGTTAGGCGCCTCGGCTTGTTGGTACCCTCATACCAAAAGCATTCTCCGATAAGGCCGTGTAAGTTGTCCTCGAGTTTCTGGCGTACTTCGGCGATACGCGAGTCGATTTCGCGTCGCGCTATCGGATCTCCTCTTAGTTCGGAAAATCGGTTCTCAAGGCTGCTTAGACCAGTCAACTCACGTGCAAGTTCAAGCAGTTGGCTAGCGTTAGGATGATGCCCTATGAACAATGGATGAGACTTGGAGGATCGTATGGCGCGTTCATAGGCGTCAAAGGCTTCCTCAGGCGTTTCACCTTGCGTCGGCAAAGGAAATACAATGCGCCCAACAGTGTCTTGGGGATGCTTTGGATTAGGCAAGGCTTCGAGCCCCGACACCGATTCGATCGACATCTCGAACCATCGCATAGCTCCGGTTTTCTCATGATGGCGCTTGGCAAGCATTGGCTGCAGGTCGGCCAAAGTCCGGACTAGGTTTAGATCGACCTCGCCCGTCTCGGCGATTGCTTCCTGCAATCTTGCTTCGACGTCGAAATCTGATCCGGCGTAAAGCACATAAATGCCAGTGTGTTTTCGAAAGACGATTTCTGATTGCCGTTCCAAGCGCGCCAATGCGTTGTCAACGTCAGTCCGATTGAGTTCGTGGAGTGCTAGTGCGATAGTCGCGGGCTGCGTGGTCAAACCGGACCTGTCCTTGAGCAGATCCAAGACCGCTATCGTCTTCAGCGCCTTCAGTTCGGTATCGCTCGCTCCTCGAGCTATCGCCCTTTCGATGACATCGTGCGCAAGCGCCCACCGTCGTCCGTCCGGGGAGGATAGGATAGCTGGTTCGAAATTGGCTTGCAGGTAGCTCCACAGGAGATAGGGCGGATAGACGCTGTTGATGGTTTCGCTGGCCAGGGCGTCCTGCAATCCGAAAGGTTCCGCTGAGCTGAGAAACGAGAATATGCTCCGCTGATTTTGACCAAACCTCCTTCGAGACAAAGGCCCCAAGAGGCAGGCTGTAAAGGGATGGAGCGGGGCTGTCCGCGCGAGCTTGCCAGCCATACGTTTGGCGTCGGATTTGCCCCTTGCTGGCCGAAGGTAATCGACGCAGGCTTCGGCCAGCGGAAGCGCTTTTCGGACCGCGCGTTGATGGCCCAATGCTTCGCCGATAAGCTCAATGGCCTCTTCTAGCGAAACGGAGATCGAAATATCGACAAACCGGCCTTGGATTTTCGCCCAAGAATCTCTCGCTTTTCGGCTTAGGCGTTCCGCATATTCCTCGAAGGCTTGATGCAAGATTCCGAGGAAGATCAGCCTGCCTTGGCTTCGGGAAGCGAGCTCAGCGATATCCTGCAACAGATGGATGTCACCTGCGCCATCGGCAGCGGCTTCCAGACCTCTTCCAAGTTCATCCATAATAAGGAGGAGGCCGCGGTCTTTTGATCTGCGTTGGATTTCGTCGAGAATAGCCGCTGGCGTAGCGCCCGTCGGAAGCTCCAGAAGCTCAGCGAGTTGTACAGAAATGGAACGGCGTTCGGTGACGAGTGGCAAAACGCTCCAACGAGCCGGAAAGTGTGGCAGCGCGGCTTTCAAGGCGGCTGTGACTGCATCGCCAAACAACGACGCAGCTTGTTCCCGAACAGCCTTTGGCGCACCAAAGAGGCAAGCGAGAGCAAGCGCCAGACTCGATTTGCCGCCCCCATAGGGACCAGTCCATGTAAACGCGCCTTGTTCAGTGTCAGCGACATGCGCGGCCATGAAGGTCACTGCGGCTTGAAATGATGGTGGACAGTAGAAGCCGTCAACAGCCGTGACAGAAGCAAAATCGGAATCGATCCGTACTGAACGGCGAAATCTCGGTGTGATTGTGACGGTATCGCTCATGCAGCCTCCCGCATTTGAGGGCAAGCAAGGGCGTTGCGAAGCGTGCTACGCTCGAAGTCGATTGAAGGATGGCCGCTTCGGATGATCTGCCGCAATCCTGCCGTTTCCGACCAGCCAAGTTTTCCACCTGATATCTCTTCGAGGCGCTCGAGTCGTTCAGCGATGTCTTCATCATTGAGCAGAAAGACCCTGCCCGGGGATCGCGGCGCATATGCCGCGTTTTCAAATGACATCGTGTTTTGGGCCGGTGCGGAATTTCTCCAAAACTCATTGAGGCAAAAAAGAAAAACAGCATCAGGCAGGCTCGGCTTTCGACCGCGCGAAAGCCTTGATCGTTGTTTGTCCATCGGGCGGATCAACCCGAGTTCAGCAAGAATGGAATCTCCGGCATCGCTTGAGCCGCGGCCGCCAATATACGTTCTGAGCAGACATTGAAGATCTCGGTCGACAGTCGTCGAGGCCACGCGACTCCATGAGCAATCCTGCGCAAGGGCTAGCAAGGCTTCGACGATATCTTGCCTGACAAAACTTCCGCCGCGGAACTCGTTGAAGAGCCAATAAGCCGACGTCAGCCGGGGGCGCGAAGCCAAATGCCAATGCAGGAGCCAAAGGGATGAGTCTTCTTCAAGAAAGGGATCAATTCCATCGCGACCAAACAGCATATCGCCGAGCCATGTCGTTACGAGCCCTTCATTTGTTTCATCGAGGATTCCGGCGCCGGTTGCCCAATACCGTATAGCGCCCACCATGTTACGGCCGACGCCAAAACGCGCGATAGAATCCGGGTCGCGGAACACATGGACCGCGTCCTTAGGGGACGGAGCTCCGCTCACCGCGCGATAGGCTTTTTGAAGCCATCCGTAGCGCAAAGGAAATGTCTCATGCCCCGAAAAGGATGGGCGATACTGATCGTTCTTCAGTTCTTGAGCTCTCACTTTGCCTCCTGGGGATGTCATCCAGCAGGAAAAGTTATACAAGGTACTGGAGACATCGTCCAGTATTGAGGACCCTATGCAAGTCGGTGATACCATCTACCTCGACTATCAGGCTGCAACGCCATTGGACGATCGTGTCCTGCGGGTGATGCAGGCGGCGTTTGCGACGCACTTCGCTAACCCACATGCGGTTGATCACGTGCTTGGTTGGCGAGCGGCCGCGGCAATTGACGCCGCCGCCTCAAAGGTTGCCGCTCTTTTTGGGCTACAGGCTGATGATGTGATCTTCACATCAGGCGCGAGTGAGGCAAACGCGATGGCGCTGAATGCGGCGAGAGCAATCGCATCCCAAACGGGGCGGACCGAGGTTCTGATCGGTTCGGCGGATCATGGGTCCATCCGCAACGAAGCGAACAGTAGTCGCTTGACAGTAAAGCACATTCCACTCGATGAGCGAGGAGCGCCAGACCATGACAAACTACGCGCAATGATAAGCGATGAGACAGCGCTTGTTTCTGTGATAGGCGTCAACAACGAGAATGGGGCAATCGCAGAGCTCGCTGCAATAGCAGCGCTCTGCAGATCCTGTGGCGTCCTGTTTCACGCAGATCTTGCTCAGGCCCCTCTCGCAATGGACATCAACCTTCTTGATCTAGACATCCCGTTCGCGACGATTTCCGCACACAAGCTCTATGGCCCCAAAGGTATCGGGGCGCTCTTAACAGGTCCCGGTGTGTCTGAGTTTGTGAGACCCGTTGTCATGGGTGCCGGTCAACAAGGTGGGCGGCGCGGCGGGACGATGCCTACCGAGCTCATTGTAGGATTCGGCGAAGCTTGCCGGCTCGTTTCGATTGATGGACCGATTGAGCGCGAGCGAATTGCTTCAATCAAAGATCGATTTGTTGAACAGCTTGAAGAAAAACAAATTGCTAACTTGGTTGGTGCGCGGAAAGACCGTCACCCTGGAAATGCGTTGATGCATTTTCAGGGGCAAAACGCGGCCGATCTATTGGCGCGTCTGCAGCCCCACATAGCAGCGTCGACACAGTCAGCCTGCTCGTCAGGGACGATGGAGCCCTCACATGTTCTAAGTGCGATGGGAATTGATCGAGGGGCCGCGTCGGAGTGTATACGTTTCAGCTTTGGCCGCTTTTCAGATTTTCGACAGGCCGATAGAGCAATAGCTTTTATACTAAATGCTGTAGGGATGAATTAGGGTGGGGCCCGCATGACTTTTGGGGCGCACACCGTGGCACTCTGAATTCATCAAAATATAACTAGCCGCCCTATTTGGCAGATAGCTCGGAAATGGCTGTCAGATCTAATTGTGGGAGAAATTCAGAAGCTGAACAGGGCGATTTCAAAAATTCATCGAGAACTTCCTGGAGTTAAACTGTCGGTTTCGCCTCCGTAAGCATCTGATTAATTGCGCTCTGTCGGGACTGCCGATCCAGCGTGTAGGTGTTCCGCCTGAACTCGACCCCTTCGAGTAGCGCCTTCACGTAGCCAGACACGGTGTCCGCAGCCATGATCAATGTGGAATCCAGCGTATGGACGTACTTGCTCGTGACGGATCCCTTAGCGTGACCGATGAGGGCGGCGATCGTGATCTCTGTGAAGCCCAGGTCGTTCGCGATGCTCGCGAAGCTGTGTCGCAAAACGTGAGGGGTTACGTCCCAAAGCGACGTGTCCTTGAACATCTTCTTCCAACTCTGTGGGAAGTTCCCGACGGCGTTGTCCAAGCCCTTGCCGGGAAAGACATACGTGCCTGCCCGTCGCTTCCGTTCGTCTTCGAGATACTCGATAACAGGCAATCCGACAGGACGGACGGAAGATCCCTCCTTGCTATCGATCAGCCGCAGGCAGCTACCCTCAAGATCGACCTCGCTCCATTTGAGATTTATGATTTCTCCGCGACGGCAGCCAGTCAGCGCGATCAGCCTGAGGATATCGGCGTGTATGCGGTAGTGGTCGCTCTCCCGCGCCTCGCGAAGAATGCCGCCTAGAACCCGATACTCGGCTTCGCTGAGCCTTCGGTCACGGACCTGGTATTTCGGTTTGCGGAGACCATGCGTCGGGTTGTGCTCAATCACGCCAGCCTCGACGGCATAAGAGAAAATGCCACCGAGCAGGCCCATGGTCCGGATCGCTGTGCCGCGGCCGCCGCGAACGATGGCCTTGCCACGGAGCTTTTCGGTTTTCATGGACACGCGCGTCTTACCGGCAATGATGTCTTTCATCAGATTGTTCATGTCCGGCTTTGTGATGTCCCGCACACGTCGTGTCCCAAGAAGAGGAATGATGTGCCTGCGGATACGGCCGACATCGGTGGCAATGGTGGTCTCCTTCTTCGGCCGGCCGCCTTTCCCTAAGATGAGGCCAGCTTCCATGTCGGCGATGTACTGCTCGCAGAGCCGCTTGATGGTAAGCGCCTTCCGGTCTTCTTCCCGTTCTTCGGCGGGGTCGTCACCATGAGCGACCCGGCCAAGTTGCGCTTTCGCTTCACGACGTGCGGCCTCCGGAGTCCATACGCCATGCAGACCTATCGTATAGCGACGCGAACGTCCTCTTGATCGATACTGAATCACATAGCTTCTCTTCCCGGATGCGAAGACGCGTAGACCAAACCCAGGGAGTTCATCATCCCAAATGACGTAATCTTTGGTGCCTGTTTCAGCCGTATCAACGACCCGCTTGGTGATCTTCGCCATTGTTCCAGTCCCTGCCGGACCCGACTTCGCGTAAGTACCACGTAAGCACTTGGCGGCAAATTCGGGCATACTCTCGGATAGGGATTTCGGAGAGAGGATTCTAAAAATCAACAATTTTCAGGTGGTTATCTCACTCTGGCGTGCCCTATCGCGTAATTCGGATAGGGCAATGAACCAGCTCCGAAGGCAGAGGTCTCAGGTTCGAATCCTGATGGGTGCGCCATTTGTATTTCAGACATCATATCACCCTTTAAGCCTCTGAAAATATTAGAAATATCAGGGGTTCGAAAACCCGATTTTCGGTCATATGCCAGTGGCGATGAAAGCACCAATCTCAGCACAGTTTGACGAGCGATGTAGTCGCCTTTTTTCCAAAGATTATAAGGACTTGAGAGGAAGCGCATCGTGAGTTCGAACATCTCCTCGAAAGGGCGATCTTTTTGGGGCTGTTGAGACAGCTTTTCGGAAAGCAAAAGCTTTTCCTTTTCCAAGCTCTCAATTCGGCGCTCGTAAGCGTTGATCACACTCTCATTTGTCGCCGTCACGATACGATCCAGAAGCGAGGCAATATCCGCATCGATTTTCTTAATCGAATCCTCAACTGATCTAAGTGCGGCTTTAGCCTGCCCTGCTTGCTGGCTCCATGCGTCCTTAAACATGACTGTCACAAGGTCGATGAGTTGTTTCCCAGGCGTTAGCTTTTGAAGCAACTTCTCGAAGGCACCCTCAAGATCATCGCGCTTGATGGATTTGCGGTATTCGTCGCAGGCTTTATTGAAACACATATAATACGCATGCTTCTTGCCTGTCTTGGATGTAGACCAGCTGGCAGTCATGTTCTTCGAACAACACGCGCAGACGACCGTGCCGCGCAACGGGAAGTCCTGATTAAGGTCAGCGCGGGTCGCGGCATAAGCGCGACCGTTGAGACGTTCGTGAGCTTTCTGGAATGTCTCAAAACTCACCAGACCTTCATGCTTTCCTGGCCGTAGAGAAACACCCCATTCTGGGCGTTCCACCATGCCGCCGTAAAGGACGCGGTTCAGGAGGTCATGAACACGTTGCAAATGGACGCGACCATTATTTCCACGAGGGAATTCAGGGAAGGTTTCGAAGAAACGCATGATTTCTGTTTTTGACTGGAAACGCCCAGACGCTAACCCTTCAAAGGCTTCCTGAATAATGCTTGCCAGCGGTTCATCACGGACGAGTGTTTTTCCCATGCCTTCAACGCGTTCGTGCCTAAAGCCCCAAGGAGCCGCAAACGGATAGAATCCGCTCCTAATACGAGCTTCCATCCGATTGCGGGTCTGCTCTGCATTCTTGTTGCGAGCATGGGCAGACACAGATGCCAGAAGGTGCTCGATAAGTTGCGAGTCGCTGTCCTCTCCGAATTCTATGGAAGGAGATTCAAGGACGCCTCCCGCTTCTGAGATAGATGTTCTGAGTTTGAGGTGCGCGGTGAGGTCCCTGGCTAAGCGACTAATATCATCGATGATCACACGAATTTGGTCGCGTCGGTGTTTGCGAAGGTATGCCAGCATAGTCTTCATACCAGGGCGCTCGACAAGCGATCCGGAGACCGCCTTGTCTTCAAATACGCGGACGATCTCATAGCCTTTCATTCGAGCGAATTCAGCGCAGCGCGCAGCTTGGCTTTCAGCGCCTTGCCCTTTTCGGACTTGTGCGAGCGAAGAGACACGAACATATGCAACCGCTTTCTGTGTGTTTGACGTGTTCAGCATGACATCTCTTCCTTTCGCTCGTTCTCTGATTTTAGCAGAATCTGAGGCCCTGCGGCGAAAGTGTTTACGTCTTGTCCACAACCCCTTTCGCTCATTGCAAGCTGGACAGGATGCACGCCAAAACCAAGCTTCACAAAGCTCGAAACGATAGACCATAAAGCTTGAATTAGCTCGTGCTTGTCTTCATCCGAAATTTCCGCGTCGGCCAACAAAGCTTCATATTTGGATGTATCGATCCCAACCGATAGCTGGTGATTTCTGCCATCATCCGTATTCGGACCATCTAATCTGCGCATAGATATGCGCTCTTCATGCTCATGCATGGCGTGCCTCCTTTCCGAGGGTTTTGATTTTTAAGGAAACGGTTCGGCCTCTATCTCGTGCGGAGAAATACGCTCACGCAGAAATAGAACATTTCAAGAACACTTTAGCAAATTGAGCTTTGCAAGTTCAAGAAAAAATTAGCTAGGTAATTAATTGTCTATCGCGAGCGATCTTTTGTTCGACTCTGGCCCAGCGCTCTTGATATGCACTCGGACATTCCGCGATAGTCGCCTTCATGCGATAGTATGGAGGCTTGAATCCAACTGCCTCGTTCAAGCTTAGTCAGGTCGAGCCTTTGACCAGCCTGAGAAGCTAGCTGAGAGAGATAGTGAAGTTGAGTCCGTCCATTGCCTTCTCTGAACGGATGAAGTGCGTTGAGGTCGCCCACAATGACTGAAGCCTCAGTTGCAAAAGAGGCGCGACCCAAAGCCCGGAGAAAATTCTGCTGTTCTAGGCGTTTATGTATGTCCGCCATGCCCATCTCAATGCGGTCATGGGGGTGAAACCAAAGACCACCTTTATTGATATCGACCTGCCTTATCTCTCCAGCCCAGTCATAAACATCTTGAAAAAGATGTTGGTGAATAGCCTTCAAGTGGTCGAGATCAAAACTTCCATTTGGGCAGCCTTCCTCCATACGCTGTTGTACGAGCCGTCGCTCAGCGTATTCGAGCAAAGCAGCATCTTCTAAGCCAAGCTGATTGCGTAGCACATCGGAGCCCGGCCAACGATAAAGGCAGCGGTCCTTTGCTTCGTTATTCATGAAAGATTATTCGGCTGCGAGTGACTCTTTCATCCGAGCCTCGATGTCGGTGAGAATGTAGGCGCGACGCCGCTCATCGTCCCAACCTTCACGGTCGAACATTTCGAACATAGCTTTATCTTCCGCAGTCAGAGGATTGTTCTCAATTTCCTGCAGTTTCCAGCCTTCATAACGGTGCTTGAGTCGATTCACATCCATGTCCTATTATACCACGAAACAACCACCAATTTCCAATTTTTTCCTCTCATAGCGACTTTGATTTGCGAATTGTCTGTTCCTGACCCTGGCTGCGCTCTTTCTTGATCCGTTCAATTTCTTGCATCAGGTCCACACGTTTGTTTTCCATTGCTTCCCGCGCAATTCGATCACCGTCGGATCGCATTGCCCCTTTGGGGCGTAAATGCATCTGCGGAGATTGCGGTGTATTCAATTGCCGATCAATTGCGTCAGCCTGTCTTTGCAATCGATCTTGACGCTGTTCATATGTTTCTGGCGCACCCTGATTAAAGCCGTCCCTCATTGAGATATTCTCCTGGAAATAATTAGCTGTTTTTTTGCGGCTGATTACTCAGCCGCCACCGAAGAAGCTTCGGCATCCACATGTGGCAAACTCAATGGTTTAGATGCTTGCTGCGACTCAACAGCAGATGAAGAAAGCAAACCCCATTGGTCGTAATTTGCGCGTGGTAATCGAAGCGGTTTCGAGCCAGAGATAAACACATAGGCATCACCGGATTGACGACTAACTTGTTTTTCGACTTGATCGGGTCGAGCAACCTCGCGCAGTTGCATGGTGTAGCTTGACGAGTTCCCACCGCGTCCGGAACTATGCGTATAGGACTTGAAATATTCTTTGCCCAAGCGTGCGGAAAGGTATTTCTGAGAGAGAAGATCGTTGTTGGAGAACATGATGAGGACGCCAGCGTTCGCAATGAACGTTTCCCATGCCTCACCATAGATTTCTTTCAGTTGGCCGATGTCCTGAGCACACACGAACAACTTAACTCCAAACTTCGCTGACTCTCCAGCCGCACGCTTGATGCGGTCCATTTTTCCGAGCAGTGGGAATTCATCCAAAAAGAACAGCGTAGAATGCTCAGGTTTCGGTATAGAGAGGTCCTGCATGGCCTCAAAAGCCGCATCGAAAAGTAATCTCATCCAAGCTTTGTATGTGTCGCCCATACCAGCAGGAATGACGATGTAAACGGAGACTTTTCCTGTTTTTAACTCTCGCATGGAGAAGCTGCTTTGCGACGTATTTTGTCCAACCACACCTGAATCGAGCCACTTCATGGCCGTTCTGGCGGTTTCCATTGTCGAACCTAGTTCAGATTCGGCCCTGTGTTCATTGCTTTCCGCAAAGCGCCTAATCAGCCCTCCGAAAGCTTCGTTTCGGGCCATAGCGATCCAGAGGGACGATGGGTCTCCAGATAGCAGAAGGTCTCTGACCTGAGTTAAATGGACATGCTCTCGCAGGGCATTCGTGCCGACGAACGCGATCAGCATAGAGATCATTTTACGAGCTGCATGTGTCCAGTAAGGCTTATCTCCCTCTAGCGGCACTAGGCTTTCTGACACCACATGACACTTATCAATTGCTAAAGGGTCATTTTCAAAGTCGATCTCGTGGAGAGGATTCCAGCTATCTGTTGGGTCACCAGTAACCCCGAACGGATCAAGGAGCACGACTTTTTGGCCAAGAACTTCCCGGCGATACCTGGCCGTCGCCATGTAGTTCTCGCCGCTTGGATCGTAAATGATCGCGGACCCAAGCCAATGTGCTAGGTTTGGAATAATGAAAGCTCGACCTTTTCCTGATCTGTTGTTCGCGACCATGCCGATATGACGATCATCAGCGAATGTAATTCTTTCGGTTGGTCGCTTAGGAAACCGCTGCGGCGCTGCCATCGACAGAAGGAAGCCATTACGTTCTTCAGGCTTTAGAGCATCCGGCTCACCGAGTTCCTGTCTGATTATGCGCATGCTTGAGCGCACCGAAGTGAACTGATCGCCAATTCTAGCCAGTCGATCTAGCCACCAGCCAATGAATACGTGCCATTGTTTGGTAACAGTCAGATATGCAGCAATCGCAAGGCCAGAGAGAAATAAGTACAATCCGACCAGAGCAGCAATGCCTGCGACTCCTGCAAATACCCACATCCAAAATTCGTAGGTCTGGAAGATGAAGTAGGCGATGAATGACAAAACGATTGGGATCGAAATTCCAATACTGATCATCATAAGCCAGAAGGCCGCCCCCGATGTCGGGCCTGGCATAAGCTTTTTGAAGCGCTGCATCGATGGATTGTGCAGAAAATTGTCGTCAAAGGACATTTAAGTAACTCCTGTAGCGTGTTGCTTCTACAGGGGTGAACTGCCGCGCCTGCGACGCGGCAGTTTAAGGTATTGCTTTCATGTTGAACGTAGAGCCTCTCGGCTCTGGACGCTTACGTTCGTCACACTCGATTTAAGCCATGCCCGTAAATGCAAGCTGTCGTGAACGGGTGCATCGGAGCGACGTGGTTGAAACGCCAAAGTTCTGCAGTCCCGTACATCAATCCGCCTAAGATTGGATTTGACCTATTCTGAACGCATCCGCATATCGGGCAGTTGGTTTCTTTGCTGATCATTATCGTCACCTTCCCCTTGGAAATGCCGCGATGCTTCGACATGTCGGCATTTCCTGAGTTGACTAGTACTTATTTATTGTACCAGTCGTTGAAGCGCCGTTGCTCTTCCTGACGTTTTTGAAAAGCGTCGTTTTGACCCTGCCGATAGCTGGCCAGAGCGCCTGGGTCATTATTGGTAGGAACATTCCATCCGTTTTGCCCGGCTTTCCGGAATGGATCATTAGTCATCTTCGTTCTCCTTTGCTGCTGATGACAGGGCAAAGGTGACACTATTTTCATGCATCGTCAACAACGTTTTAAAGTTTTTTCGTTGTATTATTGTTCAACGAGGAGAGCGGGATAAAATTCCTTGTGCAAGATTGTAAAGTCTTTTGCCAAAGGTTGCGACATCTATGCTCTCGTCTGAAAAGGCCGAGATTTGATCATCAAAACGTGACGAATTTCGCGGAATGCTTATGTCAGAAGGCAATTCATTAGCCCTGAGCCAGTTCGCCAGCGCTTGATAACCTCGTGGATCCTTGCGGCGCAAATATGATCTCGGTAATTCCTCTACGCCGTCCTGAAAATATACCCTACGAAGAAACGCAACAATATCCTCCGACTTGTTCTCTCTATCGGGATATAATTCGGGCGCTGTATCAGGGAGTCTTTTATCCTGAACGACCCTGCTAAAAAGGTTCACAAATTTCTTGTTTTCAGGATTAAGTTTTCGGAAGGTTTCAATCAGAAGTGTTTCGTCTTCGCCTAATTTGTGCAGCATTGACCAATCGCTCGCGTCCAATAAAACGCGAGGAATCGTACCTTTAGTTGCGGCCTCGACGAAGTATTGAGCGGCTTTAAATTCCTTGTCAGTAAGTCCAGAACAATCAACAGTTCTATTAATTTTGCTTCTTTCCAATTCTCCTCTTTTCTTGTTCGGATAATGTACAGTTTCCTTTTTAAATATTGTGCCTTCTTCGACATTTACATTATCATACCTTGAATTGTATTTCCCAGAAAAATCTTGGGAGAGGGCTTCTTCGCGTAAGTGTTGAGTATTTGAACGGGTCATGGCGCAATTATTTCTATGGAAACTGGAAAACGTTTGGATTGGTTGCTGCGTCGAGCTGTTTTCGGCTCCAGCATAGGCAACCTAGCACTCCTGTGTCAGGAAATGTCCAACGTTTAATGAACTTACCTAATTTGTATTGGCTATCATATCCTGGATACATTCGACCATTTCTTCGATTGCGTCCGATAACGTCATAGAAACCCCTTACATGTGGAACTAAGTATTCATTGTTTACTAGTCTCCCGCCTAGAAAGAAAGTGGTCGGGGAGTGCGTTAACACAATCATATGTATCGCTTGAGCCACGTAATAACCAATCCAGTGAAGCGCTTCTGCATCCGCCGGCAGCTGCAAGTAGTCATCGAGGGTGAGCTTCCATTTCTTTGCCAAAGCTTCTATGGAGACTGTGCCTTCGAGACATGGCAATGAGTGCGCACCGCAATCAGAAATCGGAAATCGATGTTCATCTTCAAATGCAGGGTAGATAGGAAGATGACCAAATTCCAGAGCTGTTTCTCCGCGTACGAACGAATTGTTCCTTAGAACAGCTCCACCAACACCCTGATCTAGAAGAAAATATGCTACCGTTTCTTGAGCCAGCGCTCGCTCGTCTTTTCTATAAGCTTCAGACCCAATTTTGTCTCTCTTAAGCCGCATTTGCCTTTGAAGATAATGTTCGCCAATCACAAACGCTTCTGCGTCATGTAGGCATCTTACTGTAATGTTTTTGTTGCCAAATTCTTCAAATGTGTCCGAGACGATCTTGTGAAGATCAATTGCAGCCCACTTCTCGGCTCTGGGTGCATGAATAATTTTTCCGGAGTTATTAAAGCCCGTTCGATTTTCCTTGAAAGGCCCCAAACTTGCAGTCGTTACGATTTTGAGTTCCGAGATTTCGGTGTGATCGGCCATTGCGGAAACAATTGCCTCCACATCTTTTTTTACAGTTTCTGCCGGCTTGATTCGCAATGCATTGACTTCTTCGCGATCCACGAAGTTTGGCTGAAAGCTCAGCTCGTAATTTCCGAATTGATCTTGCTCGTGACCGGATATGGACCGGCCGGTCGCCCAAATATTTGCATCATCAGCAAAGAATATACCTGCCAAAGAGTCATGTTCGGTTTCGTTGCTCAAGGATACTTAGTCCGTATTCAATTTGCGTCTCTATCCAATTGATAAGCTGATTATTGATCCTGGTCATCCCCGGATAAACCCCGGAGGCAACGAGCTATTGTCCTGCCGCTCACGTTGTAGGCCCTCGCGAGATCGACATTTTTTGCCCCTGCTTCCTTCTTCGCACGGACGGCAGCGATTTCCCTTTCTGAAAGCTTCCTTGGCCTACCCAATTTCACGCCACGCGCTTTCGCAGCAGCGAGGCCTTCGCGGGTGCGTGCTCTTAATTTTTCGCGTTCCCATTCAGACACAGCGGCTCTGATGGTGAATGAGAAGCCACCATCAGCTGTTGAGAGATCATACTCTCCTGACATCGCCTCAAAACCGATACCACGCTCGCTTAACCCTCTTACTTCCGTGAGCGCATCAATGACCGAGCGATAGGCGCGATCAACATCCCAGACGACAAGCGTATCGCCTGGCTTCAGTTTCGAGAGCACTTCGTCATATACGGGCCTATGGTGTGAGCTTGCAGAACCTTTCTCGATGAACACCGCATCGCAGGCTGCACGCAGGCCGTCGATCTGACGCGCCGGCGACTGTTCAGCCGTAGAGACCCGGATATAGCCCAAGCGTTTACCGCTCGACTTCAATGAACCTGATTTTGAGCGCACCATACTGATCCGCCTTTCTGCGTCATGCATCCTAGTTGTCTGAATGGATCGCAGATTGGCCTCAGCGCTCGTGCAGCAGGTGACAAAAACGATCGTTTTTGTCGGATGGACCAATGATGCGATAATGGCGCTGAGCACCGGACATCAAAACGAGGCGTTTCAACGTCTTACCTGCTTTACCAAAAGTAAATCGGTTGCTCAATATAAAAGCGACAGAATGGATCGTTTTTGTCCCATATAAACAAGGGTCTAAACATCCATGATCTCCGGAAAATTGAAAGGCGCATCGCTCGCCATTCTTGCCGCATCCGTACTTGCAGCCTGCACAGCCACACAGCTCGAAGAGCTGAACACCGTCATGAAAGACAGCTTCGAGAACAGCATGGGGGCAAGCTTTGGGACGGGCGTTGAGGTGACACCAGACCGCGCGCCAGCGCCTGACACGCTCAGCATTTCGTACACGCCTGCTTTGCTTGATGGTTACACGAGTGAGGCAGGCAAATGCACCCGAGCACTCGCCAAAGCCTGCTCAGATTCCTTTGGCGGTTTGGCGGCTCCATTCTGCGTTTCCGAGAAAGCCTCAATGTGCGGCGTTTATCCGAAAACACCGAACAGCAGTGTCGCTGAGTGCTTTGATGATGTCGGCGAAGGACGGTTGAAATCAGGCGCATGTCGAGAGGCCGGACTTGATACTAACGTAACAGTGACGCAAAGCTCTGCGACTTTTCCGTTCGGCCCTGCGCGACCTGTATATGAGCAATATCAGGTGATGGTCGAGGAATACAGCAACCAGGCCTTCCGCGATCTCTACTTCAAGGCCGAAGGCTCGACCATGTGTACGGGCGCAATGACCCGAGGCGGTGATAATCTGCGATGCCAAATCGAAGCTGTGCAGCAAAACATGGTCGATGCCGCAGGCTACACCTGCGAGTTCAAGTTCAACCCGCTGCTCGACTTTAACAAGGCGATGGATGCCCGAGCGGAAGTTGGCAAGAAGATCGATCACCAGTGTTCGGTCAAGCCGACTGTGCTTGAGAGCATGGTCGATGTCTCAACCAAGCGTGCTTACGCGTTTAAATAGTCACGGAACGTAATGACGGAAGGCGAGTGATTGCCTTCCGGTATCGTTCGCACACACCATTCGCCTTTCGGACAACCTGTTATGATCTCGCTTGAGGGAATTCCCTTCGGCCTAATCGGCCTTGCTATTGCGGTTCTCGATTTCACCGGCACGTCCAAGAAAATCGAGGCTGCATTGGCAAGGTATATTGAGGTTGAAAAGCAAGATGCCGTTGAAGCCAAGGCGCAGTTGCTCACCACCGATCTTGCCTATCATTGGCACGCGTTCAGATCCTTTGTGCCTGGAGCACTCATTGGCATTGGCTTCTTCACAGGGCTATGGTTTTGGTTAGGCGAGAACAACAAGCTATTATGGCTCATCGATTGGCTTCCCAATTGGCCGTGGTGGTCGTTTGTGTATTGGGGGCCGCTACTCCTGGTCATCCTCTATATTCTCGATCATCTTACGATCGAAGGATTTCGGTTCGGTATATCGGTCATCATCTGGAGAATGTTTTGGATATTGTCCCTGCCGAAGTCGGGAATTGTCGGCAGCATCGGCCTGATCATCGCTATCGCAGATAATCTGCTATGATCTTAAACGGGTTGTCTGGTGCGGCTATTTTTGCGTCTGTGATCGTCTGCTGCGCCTAAAACCATAAGCGTAACTGCACCCAATGCGGCGACGGGTAACCCGGCACCTAGTAAAGCGCACCCTAAACCGCCGACTACAGCCCTTGGGCAGGCTTTCTTTATCGTGTTTCTTGCACTCCCAAAATCAAATCCGCTCGCCTTCAATCATCCTCACTTGTTATAAGGATATTATCGCAAATTAGTCCGTATGCTGTCAAATTTGGTGCACCCGAATACGCATGCATTCAATTGCTAGGCTTCAATTGTTTCTAACTCTCATAATGGTTTGAGGTCGGCCTATCACACGCAGGAATGTGAACCTCCATCGCCGACCTTTCATTAGAACCCAAGCGTTCATTTCACCGCTAATCCTGAATTCAAGTCTGCCGCAGGGTTTGCATTGATCCGCTGACGCTCCGGTCAATGGACGGCCCGCGCAAACGAGTTGTCCATGACCGCAAGCGCAAATCCCTTCGGCCTGATGCCTTTCATCGGACCCGCGAATGAACGCGGAGTTCAAAACTGAAGGTCAATACAATGGCAAACTCACAACCAGTCCACCGCCTCAAGGACGGGCTTCTTACCGCCAGCATCTGGTGTAACGAAACCAATGACGGCAATCCGATCTACAGCGTTTCGTTCAATCGCTCATATCTGAAAGATGACGAGTGGCAGACTGCCTTCAGCTACACGCGATCAGATATCCTCAAAATCGCAAGACTGGCCGAGCAGGCATATGACTGGATTGCAAGAAATGCGCGCACACACACTCAGGCAGGTGCAGCATGACGCAGACTCCCCATAGCGAAACACCGCGTACCCAATCGTTATCTGGCGGTGGGTACAGCCCGGGCCATCCCTGGTACTATTTTCTAGGCGGCAAAGTTCGCGGCCCGAAATCAATCCTAGAGGATGTTCTCGCAAGTGGATATCAAGGCTACCGCACAGACATTGAAGATGCGTGCAACCTCGTCGAGCCAAAGCGCTCAGAACAGCTTCGCAAAATCAAAGCCGAGTTACTGGGTCAGTATCGCGCCGATCTGGAACGCTATCGCGAAGTGGTCTGGGAACTTCGGAAAACACCGACCCATGACCGTGGGCCAGATGGCACAGTCAGTTCCGCGCCAGTTCATACCAGTGCAGGCCTAAAATACTGCCACCTCTATAACGATCTGGCGCATCTCATTCGCATTCATGACGCGCTATCCGTTCAGGGGGATTTGTTTGGGTGAAATACAGTCAAATATCATTCCTTTAATGACCGCATTTGATATCCGTTAGCATAGCTCTCGAAATGTCCGGTGTAGCCAATTTCAGACAGCACGACTTGCGCAACGATTTCTCTCGCCTTCAAAATACAATCCCACAGATCTATTCTAGGATCAGCTTCACCGGTATGTGTGATCGCATTGCGTTGTTCGTTTAGCATCTTTGTTGTTGCCTCGGAAAAAGCATCTGCCGGAAGGCCGTATTTTTGAATGATTGCGTTGAGTTTTTCGCTCAAGGTTGAACGGTTAAACATACTGATTTTTCTAATGAAAATCTCTTGCTCTTCGACTGCCAGTTCAGAGTTGCGTATCACCTCGTTCAAGTCCTTTTTGATCGACTTGAATTCTGACTTGGGAATGACTGTGGACTGTTTCTCTGGGACAAGGTTGTCGAGAATGGTCTCGATTGCCGTCATCAATGTAAGGAACCGTACTTCATCAATTGTCGTATCGCTGTTCAGCCAGCCGACCGCCTGCCATACGGCTTCGGAGAAAGGCTGCTCATTTTCGAACCGTTCACACAGTGCTTTAATGTAATCGGATTGATTTAGAAAATGTATGGACGCCAAGTGCGCTGCAGTTCCCGTGCCGCTATAGAATTCAACAATGGTTTGTCCCGGTTGGTACAGCTGAATAATGGGAACTTGTAGTCGTCCGCCATGACCGAACTGAAGGCCCTGCCAGACAAAATCGAGCAGCTTGTCTGCCCTCTCAAACCACTCCTGATTTGGTTCACTGTCATTCGACTTCAATGATATCCAGCCGCTTACTTCGTCGGGGTTAATACGCCGATGATCACCTTGAACCTCAAGAGTTCCCAAAGTTGTCTTCACGGGACACGGGCGAAAGCTTTTGAATCCTCTAAGACACCATTGAACCCTAAAATTTTGTTGGGCTGCCTTTTCGTTATCTTGTGGAAACGTGATGGTCGCTTTGCTGGCGCTAAGCGCAAAAGTAAAGCCGCTAGATGAATGGTTAGATCCAACTATATCGAGATGCTCGGAGTCCAGTTTCCTACCGTCCAGACTGGTCCCGGAGAATGAAAGCCATGCCGACACGCCGCCAGGCTCGCCGCAGTATTTCGAAAAAGACAGATAACATTCTTTCGAGACCTGAGTGGGTTCGATGGCCAGACGATAATCTGCCCCAGCGCGGGCTATAAGAACAACGTCGTAACTTTCGTTGCCGTCTGACAAACTACCACTGAATTCAGTTCGTTCAAAAGTATCTACCTGTTTCTCGTTTGCCATGGACGAAAGTTCCCATTTCCGAAGTTTCTCTAGTCCTGCTTCTCAGGAAACAGCCCTGGCATCCATTCGTGAGCTAACGCTGCCGGAAATGCGAGTTTGAGCGGCGCTTTGGGTGTTTCGGACACTAAAACTCCTTTTTCGATCAGAGCCGATGTCACACGTCTTGCTGTTCGGTCTGTTTTTTGAAGCAGGTCTTCAACATCACCTCTTGGCAGTACGCCTCGATAAAGCACAGCTTCAAGGACTTGCGCAGCGTGAGGTGGAAGATCGGGCTCTCGTTTTGCCCAACTGAGAATGCGCTCGCGAAGCGCGTCGGGCCGAACCAGATTCTGCATGAATTTCACCTGATCGATGCACAATTCCAAAAAGAACGTCGTGAAATTGATAAGAGCGCTTTCACTCAGATTACCGCGTCCATCACGATCACCATGTCGATCCGAGTCACACGCTGCGAGATGTCTCTTGTATTCCGTTTCTTTCCGCGCAAGGCCGCGCGCTACTGACCAAATACCACCTGTGTCGAGAACATCATGCAGCATGCCGTATGAAAGCAGCCTGGCGACCCGGCCATTTCCGTCGAGAAATGGGTGCAGCCATAACAGCCTGTGGTGGGCCGCAGCCGAAGCGATGATCGTTCCTGTCTTTCCCATCTTGCCGTATGCATCGTCAAAGCGATCGAGGAAGCGTGGCAATGCCCCTGGGCTGATGGCGAGGTGACGACCAACCTGAACATCTCTGTGTCTCAGCGCGCCGGGTATAACTTTCACTCGCTCACCAGTGGTCGGGTTTTCAACCCATAACAAATCCTCGGGAACCAGCTCACAGAAGCGCTTGTGGATTTCGAGCGACGCTTTGCTGAGTTTATCGAAACCGCTCATGCCGCCAGCGTCAATCCACGCCTGTACTTCAATGTGGGCACGTGCCTCTTTTTGAAGATCGCGCTTTTTAGGATCATCGCTATAATCGTTGTGCATCGCGCGCTCGATATCGACGGGATGCGTATCGTGTCCCTCGATCAGATTGCTGTAATAGCAATTCATCGCGCGAACGAGATCGGCTAACGCGGTGACGACACCTTCTGGAAGCGCGCTCTTTAATGCGGTTGAGCACTGCATCAGATCGAGCGCCAGATCGGTTATGCGGCTATAGTGCGGAGAGCCTTCACTAATACGCAGTGGCTCCATCTGAAAGATGTCTTCCTTCCGATCTATGACCGTATTTGTGTCCGCTTCATTTTCCGCTTTGTGTTCACTCATAAAGCCAATGATATCATAATAATGTATCGATTAGTAGGAAAAACGTGTCTGCCTATTTGTCCGCTTTTTTGACCGGTGCTTGTGGACAGAAATAACCCAAAACCAGGTCATGTGCCATACGCCATATCCGGTAATCGCTATTGCGCAAGATGTGCGTGTATTACACGCGATCTTGGCAGGGAGAGCCGCTGCGCTCATCTCCCGTGCACCCTCTGCCGCCATTGGATGACACCAAAGCCCCACTTCTTATGTTCGAGCTTATGCTAGATCTTCTGACGAAGAACGCTCCAGTTTACACGCCAGGTCGGGGACAGGTTTCATCCAAAAATCGTATCGCCGATTAATCACTCGAAACGGAACGCCAGTTTCATCTGCGGTCAGGGTAAAGGCCCCCAACACCCGCCAGCATTGAGATTTCGCTCTCCCTGCACCCATCGATCCCTTCAGGAAGATCAGAGGGCTATCGCGCCCCTTGAAACCCACTCGCAATGGCCTTGGAGAGTTGCCTCTCCACCCCTGCACCCCGAACCACGCACAAACGATTGGCCGTTTGATCGCCAATAGAAGAAAGAAGTGCTTCAGGCTCTTAAATTGCCTTCTTTGCAAGTTTGGCGAGTGGATGCAGAAAGTAATGATCCTTAAGAATATCTCTGATCGAGTTAGACTTCGCATTGCGTGAATAAGTTCTGAGCAATTCTCCATCCTTCCAATCGACAGAATAGCCTTCTCTCGCTTTGGTTTGTGTGTCCAGCCATGCGCCCGCATCAGGATGGAATGGGCCGTTGCTCCAAAACTCAAAGTGAAATCGCCGCTCAGCGTAGCGCTGGTCATTGCTGAGAATTGCCAGAATCAGTGGCACTCGATCATCAAGCCAATGTTGAACTTCAGACAGGCTTACTTGAGCACCAGGAATTTTGGATTTACATTCCAAAATGAGTACGGGCGCATCATTAGGTCGGTCGAGTATTGCATCAATTTCCGCGCGCCGACCGGAGTATGGTTCATAACGCTTTAAGCCGGTTAGAAGGTAACCACCTTCTATGTCTTTGGCTAATGATCCTGCCACCAGTTCAAATACGGCTCCGCGCAAGTTGTTCGCTGCGCCTTCAATGCGTGTCAGCGAATTGAGCACGTCTAAAAGGTGTTGCGGGTTCATCGCTGCTGTAGCGCCTGAATTGCTTAACAGCGAGATCAAATCCCGAAGCGCCTTCGCGGTCATTGTACCGAAGAGGTCGGCAATCGTTGCGGAAACCACTCCCGATTGCCTTGCAAGATTAAAGGCATCTTGCGTGAACACATCTCCAATCAAGAAAGGCATAATAGGAGCGACGTTCATGGGTGCCGATGCAAAGGTATGCTTGCGCACAAATTGAGAAACTTCACCTTCCGATATAGCGCCTCTCAAATTGATGTCGCACACAACGAAGCCTGGGCGGATCGATTCTCCCGACTTTTGCGCCAGTGGCCTCAAGTAGGAAGGAGCACTCAGGTCCCAAGCAATACCTGATACTATTGGCAACTCATCGCTTTCTCGAACTTTGAATTTTCCGTAGCTTCCAAAGCCGAGCTTTTTGAGCCAGTCGCCTATCGCCTGCAAAGCAATATGCTCCGCCAACATAGTGGCTTGAAGCTCCGCTTCTGGCGCTCGAGGGTAATGAAGAGGGTGAAAGCGCACCACCTCATTTTCTGGGTCTTGATCATCGACTTCAAGCAATTGGATAGCAATCAGTCGTTCAAGAATACGATCTGGCGATAGTTGACGCTTTCTGGCTATTGGAGCGCCACATACTCTTGGAAACAGACTTCTGGGACAGCCGCCGCCGCGAGCAGTAAGGCCTACGATTGTGTGCCAATAGGCGGTTCCGCTCGTTTTGAAGGCATTTTCGAGCCCCCTCCAAAACTCCGTTGAGCCGTACTGATCTTCCAGATAGATAAATCGAGCATTTTTCGCGAACCGAACCCCTGCCAGTCTGGTGTATTCGCTTTGCGCCCGTGTGATTCTTTGCCTCGCTGCCGCTTCTGATGCTCCCAGCTCAACCATTCGTCGAGCGAGTTCAGATGTCAGGCATGGGCCTGATTGCTTCAACAAAGATTTTACGTTGGACGCCATGCTCCCTACCGTTTGTCACACTGCGCTATTTATAACATCTTCTCTATAGTCGGGTCCATTTTTTTAATCGAATTGAATCCGATAATAAAAGACAATTACTACAATTACTTAATGGATCATGCGAGGCGCGATTCTTAAACTGAATGTCCTGTCAGTCGTCCAAATTTGTATTAACTGTGATCAAATTTTACGATCAGCGCTGAGGCGTTAAGCCAACGAAATAAGTTGGAACACCTTAGGATTAATGTCCAAAATCAGACACCGTTTAGACCGAGAACATGCGGCGAAGTTCATTTATTGAAGCTGAGGGAATGTCGAGCGCCTCAATTTGTTGATCTTTTATCCAGCGTCGCGCTTCGGTCTGCGTAAGGTCAGAGCGTCTCACAATATCATTTAGCTTACTCGAAGTATAACGAGAAATTCCCAGCCCCATAAAACTTATCATTGTGCCTGTAGATGCACCAACTTCCAGGAAAGTAGGTAACGGTGGAATTGAATTAATTTGATCTTTCAATGAGTTGTCCCTGAGTACCTGCTCTAGGACAGAATTGTAACAGGAAAAGAGTCTCACATATTTGTGCCGTAAATCTGTTTCGATCTCTTTGAGAGTATTCCTTATAACGGTTGCTATGTTCGGGTTGCCATCTCGGCTTTCATACTCAAATTTTCCGTCAATGATTGTTGGTAATGGATGACCACCAATCCATTTCAATATCACGGTGGCAAAGTATCGGTGAGACTGATCCTTACCGGGATAACCTAGGACTTCGTCATGTAGGCGTTTTATTGCCCGGGCATATGAATTGAAAGCATCACTATCTAATGGATGACGCGGGATAATGTGAGATGCTCCTCTCAGATGTAAGTCACTGGTGAGGCGTTTGTATAGGTGATTTTGACGATGGACTGATACAGTCGGCGAAGCTTCTATAGTTCCCGAATCTAATTCGGAATTGATAACTACATTGCGGACAGCGCTCTCCAATTCTGTTCGGAGATTTTGTAACTCTAATCTGTCGAGAGTTTCGCTCAAATGGCCCTTGATTTCATCATTGACCAATTTTACGAACGTATTTTCAAACTCATCATCTCTGCCACGTTGAGGATACCCTGTTTTATCATTGATATACTCAATGAGTTCTCGCGTGGTTTCCGTTACATGCTTTTGAATGGTAGGCACGACCGGCATCTGCCTATCGCCATCGATTGGGTGACTTGACCATTCATCATAGTCGACCAGGAAAATATTCCCCGAAAATTCCTTTCCGAGACGGCCTGCTCGTCCAGCCAAATTCCAAAAATCGATCGAATTTAGAGGTTGGTTGGGACCTCGCTGTGGTTCGGATAGAAACAAGTTTTGGGCAGGTAGATTTACGCCCTGCAAAAGCGTGCTTGTCGTAACCAGTGTAGAAAGCACGCCTTCGGAAAAGGCATCTTCAATGGTTTTACGTACAAGCGATGGCAAGCGACCATAGTGAAGCCCAACGCCGGTCAAAACCGATGTCGCCATCATATACTTTGGATGAACCGCATCTTTAATAAACTCAGATAGTTCCTTTCGCTCAGCGGCATTAGCGTCATCTTCTCTTTGGGATAGTTGGAAAGCCAGCTTCTCGCAATCATCAGTGCCTTTCGCATAAACAATTGTTTGTCCGCCCATGCCAAAGCGCATGGTGAGATTTACTAATTTTTTGCGGTATCCTCTGAGCGACTGGTCTGCGTTTGCATGCCCCAGATGAGTCTTTTCACCATCAATTAGAGCCGAAACCGACACGGCTTTAGTGTCTCCTCTGACCGTATCTAAAAAAATCAAATTCTGGCTTACGGTAGGTTCGAGCGATTTTACTTGACGAGGTTCAACTCCGAATATTTTCCCAAGCTTAGTAGGGTCTTCTAAATTTGGACCAGCAAACAGCAGCTGAAGGTTAGGATTCCGAGAAATAGCTTCTTCCACGACAGAAGATAACGTAACACCTCTGGAGCCATCGCCCAGCCCCTGTGCCTCATCGACGACTAGCACGTCAAAGAGCAATTTTTTATGGGCCATTTGAAGTAATTGTAGCCGCTCCTGTGTAACTACATAGACAGCACGTGTTGGCAATCCGTATTCCGCAGGAACAGGGGTGGTTATGAGTTCAATCCCTTCGATACTTTCTATCCAATCACTTACGTCCTGGGACACTTGATTGATCAAAGCTCGACTGGGGACCACGAGCGCTACATGATTAGCTTCTTTTAATTGCAATTTCCGGCGCACGTATTGCTGCAATACAAATGATTTTCCAGCCGATGTGGGGGCAGATATTCCTATTGAAACTCCATCGTTCAAGCTTCTCCAGAGCTCCGTTTGGAAGTTCGTTAGTCGCAAGTTGCCGTCAGAAAGTTTTGCTGTGTTTCTTTCTGCGCGCTCTGCGCTCTCGTATTGTGTTCGGACTGGCAGGCTAGATTCTGAAACTTCATATCTTTTTTCTGCGAAGCTCAGTGCAGGGAAATTTCCAAGACGGCTCAATACTACAAGCAAGGCGTATGGAGCGCCTCTCAATTCTGAGGAATAGATTTCGGAAACAGATGTCGCAATTCTATATGCAACATCTCTATATTTTTGGGTAGTCGAATTTGAGAAAATAATTGCGCTTTGCAAGAGGCGCTTAATAGCTGTTTCGTTTAGAGGCGCGGCGTCTAGTGAAGGTAAGAGCTTTGTGTTCAAATATCTAATTTGAAGTTGTTCAAAATCTTCGTGGAACTGTGAATTTGACCAAACACTTTTGCTCAGTTCTTCAATCATTTGGCCACCCTATTTTTTCTTGAAATTTATCGCGAAACTCTTGAACGTTTGGAACGGGAACAAGAAAAAACTCAAACCGCTGGTCTATTAATTTTTGCGCTTCAATTTTTTTTGGAATGTCGGCAATAAAATTAGCGATTTCGGTTTTCACGTGGTCGATGAACTTTTTTTCGATTTCAGCAGCAGGCGTGCCTCCTCCGAGCGTGTAATCGAAACTAAAGACGAGCACACAGGAATACGCTGGTATTCGATTGTTTGACTGTTCATTATACGGATCAAGATACGCCAACAGCGCCTCGCGAGATTCAGCATTCCATGAGTCTGCGTCCAAATGATCTGAAACGATCGCTATCTCTCTATCCTCGCCATTTTCGATACGAAACTTTGAGATAGATGCCAGAGCTGCGTCGAGCGCTCCATGCAGAGTTGCGTACGCTTTAGATTCTCCCCAATATATCCAAAGCTTTTTGCTTGTGTCGTCGTACTTTGCGTGTATCCCATCACTACCATATACCGGCATGTTGCGATTTGTTTTTAAATACATTTTTGACACGACTTGAGGCGCCCCAAGTTGCCATTCATTCAAAATATATAATACAATCTCGCCGCCTTCGCCCGATCTGTGACTTCCTTTGCGAGCCTTGATGAAAAGCCCTCTTGCCTTTTCAGACAATTGGCTCATCGCGATGCCGGACTTGACAAAATCATTGGGATCGATGTTCGAGATCGCTTCCTGGATCTCACTTCTCGGCAAGCAGAATGGTATCAAATGATTAGATAGTACTGAGATGAAATCATCAAATGTCGCAACTCCGTCTCTGAACGAGAGGTAACTGCATCGCACTTCAATTCGCTCTCCGCAGCCGTCAGTGTCGAATGACAAGTGTCGAATGCGCGGAGACAAATGCTCAAAGTCACCTAGTAGAAGGTCGAACTGTTCTTTCAATTCCATCAAAAATACCCAAAGTTTAGAAAATAAACTAAACGATTCAGGCGGGAAACTGAAGGTCGAAAGTTATTTCTGGACCACTATGACGCGCTAATTCGCGCTTGTAATAAGCTTAGGGGCCAGCCCCTCAGCGCACTTCGATTAAAATAGACGGTCTCCCGAGGTTCGCAGACAAGCTGCTGCACCCGCCGTCGATTTTCACGCTCCGTTTGCACACCCCGTTCTCGGCGAAGGCCAAGGTTGCATGAGCAACCCTTACCTGACGGAGGTCTTCAAATGACAAAGAACGGAGAAATCAGAATTTATGTAGCCTGTCTCGCAGCCTATAATAACGGCTACCTGCATGGGGCTTGGATCGATGCCACGCTTGGCGAAAACGCAATCTGGGATCAGATCAACGAGGTTTTGAAAACCTCACCCATGCCGAATGCGGAAGAATGGGCGCTGCACGACTATGAAGGCTTCGAAGGGCTGAATATTTCTGAATACGAAGGTATTCAAAGCGTGGTGGAAAAGGCCGAGTTTATCAAAGAGCATGGCCGATTAGGTGCGGAAATCGTAAGTCACTATGGCGACTTTGACACCGCTAAGCGCGCTTTAGAGGACGACTATGCAGGGCAATATGACAGCCTCGCCGACTTCGCGCAGGAGATCACCGAAGAGACAAGCGAAATCCCTATCCATCTCCAACACTACATTGATTGGGAACGGATGGGACGAGACTTAGAAATCAACGATGTCCTGGCCATCGATATGGGCTATCGCGAAGTCCATGTGTTCTGGAATCGATAAGAAAAACGCCGGAGCAAGCTCCGGCGTTTCACGTTGTTTTCTTTTTTAAAGGCTGAGGCTGCGACCACGATCTTTCTTTCGCCCGTGTTCGCGTTGTTTCGAAATCTCTGCAATTTCATCCAGCAGATTTTGGCGATCAGTCTTAGCTTTCTGAAGGTCGTTGTCTCGCTTGATGTCTTTGAGAAATGACCTGCGATCTTGCTTGTGGCGCTCGATCTGGAAATCCAATTCGTCACGGTCGCGCTGCAATGCCCTTTCAAACTCAAGCTTGTTTTGCCTCGCGATACGGAAATGCTCCCCGGTCAGCACGTCCCAAACACCTTTGAGGCCATGCCTGAAACGAGATTGGCGCATCAGTGTTTCATCAGCTTGCCGAATGGCGTGCTGCTCCAGCAGCGCTCTGCGTTCAGCGCGTTGCTTCGTAACGAGAGATTTCTTTTCTTCCTGATACCGTTCTTTTACAGCTCGCGCTTTCGCTTCAAGTTCCAGAACGAAGCTTGTTAGTTTGTTCTGTACCAGCTTACTCGCTTCCATCTTCGAGTTCTCGAGACTTGGTAAGTCTTGAATAGAGGTGAACCGCTCTCGAACCTGTTTTGTTTTCAAGCCCAACTGTCTCGGAACCGAATACACTTCGCCAAAGCGATCCACTGCGACCACGCCGCGCCTGTCGCCTTTGGCGAGAACGTATCCTCGTTCTGCCAAAGCATGCTTGAAGCCTGCGGCTGTATCAGATGTTGCCCAGGCATCTTGAAATGCTTGTTTGATGATGCGCGGGTCCTGGCCATTACGTTTGGCTTGCTGCCATTCTTCCAGAGTGAAGTTTAAAGGATCGCGCAGAGCGTTGTTGATATAACCAGCAGGTATGCGCCAACCATGTTCAAGGTAAAGCTCTTTTGAGACAGCATTGAGTTTACGTTTAGAATGGGAAAGCTGAATGGCTTTCATCTCGTCTGTGTCGATACGGTTCCAAACCACATGGGCATGGCGGCGACCTTCCTTCTCGTGAAAGACAATCGCGCGTGGTTGGTCTGTCAGTCCAAGAGACTTCTCTGCCTTGTCTATCGCCCTCTCAAAATCTTCTGTGCTGACGTTTTCTTCGCCTGGCGGGTTAAACGATAAAGAGAATAGATACTGGCGGCACTTCGTGCCCTTGCTCATCGCTTCAGCTTCTTTGAAGGCGCTATGAAGATCATCAGAGACGAAGCCCTTTATTTCATGAACAATCACGTGATCATTCTCATCCTTAGTCAGGTGGTTGGCGAGATCACGCGCGCCGCCTCTTTGATTGCCGACAAGGATCATTTCAGGCTTTCCCCATTGCGGAGATGAGCGTGTCGCGCATGTCTTTGATATCCTGACATGCGAGCGCGAGTTCGGCCTCAAGTTCGTCAGATACAGGTAATGCGCCCATGTGCGCGGCCTTAGCGATCTGGTTCATATTTTGAGCCAGGCGCGATTTGCCTAGCAGACCGAGCAGTTTTGCGAGGACAACATGATCGACGTTCGGCTTGTTGGATTTACGAGAGGGCCGACGAAACGATGTCGTCATGCTCTCGCCGAAAAGCTGTTCTCGGATGTGAGCACTCAACGTTTTGCTACCTGCGTCACGCTCAAGCAAAGCGCGTTCATCTAGCGAGAGACGCAGCGAAATGGGCGAAGGGTGTTTTGATTTTCGTGTCTTCGGCGGCAGTAGTGCTTCAGAGAAACCGGACACGCACTCGTCTTTGCGTTGTTCTAGCATGGAGACGGTCCTCCACGTTTTGATGTCGCATTCGCGCTTTTCTCTGAGGTACAGTTTTCATCGCCAGTCAGTAAGTTCTGATCGATGTGCCGAAGTTGTTCCTCCCAGTTTTTCAGTTCCTCGAAGAGTGCTGCGAAGTCCTGACTGTCGCAGATTTCAGTGTTTTCTGAGTTTGCACATTCCCCTTCGGGGCGCGCCATTACTTGGACTTCACGGCAAATCGCTTTGCTCATGTCTCCGCGCGGGCGGGCTCGCGCCCGCCGACCTAATCGGGGTCCGCTGGGCGTAACGCGCCGAACTCCTGCTCAAAGCTGTAGAGCGACTGTATTTCTGAGCTCTGTGTTCCGACCGCCATTGGGCATGTCTTGCCTGCGATGACGGCGACATCGAAAAGCTCCTCGATCACGCCGACCAGCTTGATGAATTCGACGATTGATCCCGTGCGTGTGTCTACGATCAGGACGCCGCACCATGGCTCGCCATCGCGACTTTTTAATTCGTCGTCGAGCGCCAGTCCGTCGAAATTGCCCTTGCGAGGTTTGGAAACCGTCACCAGCGCGTGATGGCCGACAAAGGACAGGCCTCGCAGGAAGCCTGGACAAAAGGCGATGTCCGTCTTTTCGCCGGTCTCGCGATCAACCTGGATCAGATAGCCACGACCTGAATCGAGCGCCCATAACTTGCCATTATGGACGCGCGGGCTGTGCGGCATGGAGAGCTGGTCGGTGACGACACGATCATTCTCGATGTCGATGATGACGCCGCCTTCGTGCCGCCGCTCGCGCCAACCGCTGACAATGTCGCTCTGGCTGACAGCCGTGACATAGCGAGGATAGCCATCCTCCATGGCCATGCCATTCAGGTGACAGCGATCTTCCGGTGCGAGCTGCGAAATGAATTTCGGCTTCCACAAAGGGCGAAAACCAAACCGCGGGCTGAGGGTCGCAAGACATGAGAATTTGGTGTTTACGAATATGCAGCGGCCCTTCTGGTCAACCGCCAGTTCGTGCACGTCGATATCGCCCGTCGTCTGCGCGTTGCGCGGGACGTAGAGCGCGTCGAATGCCTTGTTTGCCCGCTCATTGGCGTTGAGCGTGTTTTCCAGCCGCCAGATCTGGTATAATCCGCCCAGATACAGTCGATCGCGTCCGGCATGGACGCCCATTGCCCGCTGAAAGGCCTGTTGATGCAGTGAGACCTTTCCGTCAGGCAGAAGACCGATCAGGAAAAGGCGCCCCGACTGGTAGGAGGTAAAGGCAATCGAGCATTTATGCTGGCCAAGCCATCGCGCAAAGCCGCGCGATAGCTCGATCCGGGTATCCTGTGCCGCCCCGTCATAGGGGGCGGCATGAGCGGTATTGCTCTGTTTTTCTTCCATTATAATAACCCGTCTGGTTCGCTAGAAGCGCAGGCGGAACCCGCCGCGACCGGTGCCGCCGCTGACATCACCGAACAGCAATTCGCCTTCAGCAAAGAAGACAAACCGCTCGCTGATCTCCAGCGTCAGCCCTGCTTCCCCGCGACCGTAAAGCGAAGGTGCCTTGTCGGCTAGTGCGATGGTCTGGCTGCCTGAGGTAAAGGCGATGCCGTTTTCACCGCTCAGTTCCTTCTCGGCGAACAGCCCCAGATGTGGAATGAACGTCAGGCCGCCGCTTTCAAACTGCGTTCCAGCGCGTGCACCTGTGCGCAGGCGCATGCTTTCCGCCGTATCAAAGCTGAAGCTGGCGCCGGTGAAATTGAGCGTATCAATCTCTGCGCTGACCCAGTTGATGCCGACCACCGGCTCGATGAAGTAGCTTTCGTCACCGAGGCGTGCCCCTGCCTCCGCCGCGAGGCCGAATGCGGTGGTGTCGAAATCTGTATCTTCGTCAACACTGGTCAGCTCCACCTCTACGTCAGCAAAGTCAGCCTTGGCGAGCGCATCGACAAAGAACATTCCGTTGGTCCAGCCGCCATGGACGCCGACATTATAGCTATCAACACGATAGCGGTTGTCGGTTTGGGCCAGCGTGGTTTCGTTATTGCCGAAGCCCAAGGTCAGGCCGAAGCGCGTGTTGCCTTTGGTGTAGGCGACGCCGCCCTGACCGCCACTATAGCTGGTGTCGCTCTGCAGAGTTTCGGCATAGTCAGCTCCGTCAAAGGCAATCGCGTAGTCCTGTGCGTCGCGATCCCGGCTGCCGCCATAATACTGTGCCCACATCGCAACACCTGGCTGAGGAGCGATCCGTGCCTGCGCAGTTTGCTTCGCCCAGGCGTCAGTGCCGTGCTGCCAGCTGTCGGTGATGTTGCTGCCAAGTCGCACAGGTTCGAGCACTTCAATGTCTGGAGCCATGGCAACCGCCAGTGTGTCCGCTTCCATCGTCAGACGATAGTTGAGGAAGCCTGCGTCTTCTGCACCTGCCGCCATGACGAAGGCATCGTCTGCGACGTCACCGGTAAAGCTGATCAGGTCTGAAACCGTATCGAGCGTTACGACGTCGTCACTGCTGAAACGCACAGATGTCGTTCCTGTCACGTCTCGGAGGATCAGCTCGTCCTGTTCACCAGATGCCTCGGCAGACAAATCAAATGCGATCGTGCTGCCATCATCGCCATGGAAGCTGAGATTGGAGAGATCGAGCACGTCATCGCCATTTCCAGCTGAGAAGGCGATGAGCCCCTGATTGTTGATCTGCTCGAGCCCGTCGAAGAAGACATCACCCTCAACTGCGATTGTGCCACTGTTGGTCAGCACATCGTTACCGCCGCCGAAATAGCTGATGCCGTTCGCGAAGAAGGTGCCGCCATTGTCGAAATGGCTGGAGCGATCATCGAGACGGACGCGGCCATAAAGGGCACCGCCGTCCGCGATAATGATGTTTGTTGCCGGAAGCTCGGTGGGTATCGCCTGCGCGGCGGCAGCCAGACCGATTCCGCCTCCAATTGGACCGGGCAGGCCAGGTCCGTCTTCAGGTAGTTCCTCAGCAACATAGTCTTCGACAATCAGAGCATAGCCGTCTGCCGCGCTGCGCAGCGCACCTCCGGCAGCAATGGTGAGCGAGGTTTCGCCATTGGTGATCATACGAACGCCTGCGCCCTGCTCAGCCAGTACATCACCCTGTACGGTTGCTTCAATCGCACCGCCGGTCTGATTGCGCAGATACAACGCATCAGCATCTGCGCCTGTTGTCTGCACCGTGCCGACCGTTACCGATTGGTCAGCAATCGACCATTCGTCGCCTTCCAGATCAATCGAGAGGCCATGCGCACCATCGCCGCTGGTGACGACGCTGCCAGCCTCGACGGTGATATCACCAAACGCTGAGGCCACTTCAATGCCAATCGAGGCCGGACCCGCAGGCAGTTCGCCATCACCGCCGCCATAAAGCCCTGAGCCATACGGGAAGGGCGGCAGGTCCGGGCCAATCGGGCCGCCGTAGTAATCGCCCGGATCGAAGACATAGCTGCCACCAGTCGTTTCAACGGAATCGACTTTGATTGTCACCGGGCCTACGCCTGTTGCGACGATTCCCTGCGCGGAATCACCAGTGGTCGTGACGCTGCCGGCCTCGATCATCAGACCGTCCGTTTCGATGATTTCTTCCGTTTCGTTGATTGGCGGTGCGATCAGTCCTTCGGCATGAATACCAATGCTGTAGTCGCCTGCGGTTTCAACCGAGCCGACCAGAATTTCGCCAGAGGTCACACTTTGTGACTGAATGCCGGTACTGCGCGCGCCGCTGGTGGCAACGCGGTCGATTTCAATACGGTGTCCGCCTGTACGTGAGGCGATGTCCATGCCGACAGAATAGTCACCAAGCGTTTCGATCTCGCCACCAACAATTTCGGTGCTGGTAAAAGTGTAGAAGCTCGCTTCATAACCCGCAAAGGTCGAAACCCCTGCTGCGCCCGAACCTTCGGTTCGGATTGAATCAAACGCGATGTCGGTGTTGCCGAAAAACTGCCGAACGCTGATGCCATCGCCATAATTGGCGTGTGTGACAATATCTCCGGCCGTGACCGAGATCTGCGCGTCGAGATAGCGGGTATCGCTGGCGCCGTTGACGGAAATACCTGCGCCAGCATCAATCTGGTTCACGACGATATTTGCGCTGGTGCGCGTGGATACGCGTATCGCGTCGCCAAAGCCGGTGCTACCTTCCCATTCACTGGTAAAGCCGCTGACATTGATGCTCTCGACTTCAACTTGAATGTGGCCTTGCGCGGTCAGATCGATGCCCTGGGTTGAGTAGGCGTCTTCCGCCTCGACGGTCACGTCGCCCAATTTGAGCGCGATACCGCCATTCTCGCTGGTTACCTTGACCGCAGAAGGCGCAATATAGCCAAACCCGTCTCGTGCGGCGACTTCGCCGCCCGAGACGTAAACTGATCCAATATCGGCGGTGATGTCGCCATCCTCCAAAAAGAGCGTCACACCTGCCGCACCGTCACTGTCGACGGAGATGCTGTCTGCCGAGAATTCCATGTCGCCTTGACCAGCGTAGATTTCGACACCAATCGAATGCTGCTCGGACGTGATATCGACAGTGCCGAGGTCAAGCGCCACCCCTTGGCCTGCATCGATCAGAACACCGGTAGAGGCGTTACCCATTGCAGTGACGCTATCGACGCTTCCGGATACTTCACCGTTAACAACGGCTACGACGCCATAGCTGCCATAACCTTCAATCGTAACAGACCCCAGTGTCAGGTCGGCATCGGTGCCTGCTCCACCATTCCAGATGACAAACCCATCGGAATAATCGCCGCTTGTATGGATCGTTTCGACAGCGGCTTCGACATTACCCTGCGCGTTGATTTCGACCGCGATCGAAGTGTCGCCGTCGGTTGTGACATCGCCGGCATCGAGTGTTGCGTTGCCGCCACTGATCAAATGAATGCCGCGTGCGTTTTCTCCGCTGGTTGAAACCGTCTCGCTGGATACGTTCACACCACCATTTTCACTTTCAACAAGAATGCCAGTCAGGTCACTTCCCGTTGTCGTCACATTGCCACTGATCAGCGTTGCGGTGCCGTCGGTTGTCGCCATCTCGATGCCGTTCGCGCCATCGCCCGCTGTGGTGACAGTACCGCTAGTGAGGTCAGCGTCGAGCAATGCAGCGACCGAGATGCCGACAGCCCCGTCGCCAGTCGTCGCCACGCTGCCACTGGTGCCATAGAGATTATACTCACGGCTAATCGCCAATATGCCAAAGGCGTCGTCGCCGCTTGTCTCAATGCTTTCCGATTCGAAGAAAACCCCGCCGACTGCATCGATATCGACACCGGTCGCGCGCTCACCGCTCGTAATCACCGATTCACTGTATACTTCTGCGCTGCTCGTGCCGGTCGTCACGCGAATGCCGACGGAATCATCGCCGGATGTTTCGACACTCGTGCTCTCAATTCGCGCGGCTATGTCGGCGGCAACATCAATGCCGGCTGAGCGATCGCCTTCGGTCGTGACTGAATTACTTCGCACAGAGGCCAATTGCGAGGTGACTGTTATTCCCGTCGCATCATCGCCATGGGTTTCGAGCGTGTTGCTGTCGACGATGCCATACGAATAGGCTTCCACAACAATGCCTGCCGAACCGTTGCCATGCGTAACCAGCGTCTGGCTCTGAACTTCTGCATTATAGAGGTCGGAGACAGCGTGAATACCGACCGCATTCTCGCCAAAGGTTTCCACGGCGACCGTACCGACATGGGCTGAGCCGACTGTGTAGGAGCCATAGCCATAAGGAGAAGTGACGGTCTGACCTTCGGATCGGGCATAGATGCCCGTCGATCCGTCACCATGTGTCACCACTTCGCCCAGGTCGGCATAGGCGTCGCCCGCAGCTTCCAGCCACAGACCTTCCGAATTGTCACCGCTCGTTTCAATGTCGCCGCCCAGCACCTGCGCTCTGCCGCCATTGGAATCGATCAGCAGGCCCGGTGCGTCGACTTCATCAATGACGATCGAATCAACGACGGTATAGATATCGTCATCGCTGACAATCGCGACCGGATCTTGCGAAACGATGGAAGGATCATCGAGCGGCTCGTCTTCTGCCGCGACGGCTGTTGTCACTGCCAGAGCGCTGGTCTGGTGCTGCTTCACAGGGGCTTGCTGCGCCATTGCCGGTGCGGCGAGCATCAATGCGGTACATCCCATTGCCGTACCCAGCAGTCGTACGCGCAGGCTGGTCAGGCCTTTCGCGGCGTCGTTGGCCATAGGGCTAGAAAATAAAGTCACTCGAATGTCCTTCTTCGAAACAGTTCATATCAATCGATCGGGAGAGCGCCCCTGGGAAGCGCCTTTTGTGACGTCCCCGGCTGATCCCGTCAGCACCGGACTTCCGGCAAATGTCGTGGGAGAGCGCAGGCAAAGCGATCCTTACTGGCGCTTGCGATCGAAGCTCCCGGCCCGAAATCGAAGTGGTTTCGACATCGAGCAATGTCATGAAGTACTGCCTAGCGCGGCAATGCTAACGGTTTTGCAATGAATGACCGCTGAGATGCCATGAACGCCAGTAAGGCCGCATGGCCGACGGGAAAAAGACCGCTATGCAAGAAGATATGAAGCTGAGCGTTATTCCGCCGCCCGAGAAATCGGCACGTTCCGTATGGCCTCCCGCCATCGTCGCGATCCTGTTGGTCTGGGTTTTTTACTTCTTCACCAAAACCGGGGTCGGGCTGATCATTGCGGATGGCTGGCAATATATTGATCAGCGCGCTGTCGTCATGGCGTTTGGTATCGCGCTGTCACTGCTGATCGTGGTGATATTGGAAGCCGCATGGAACTGGCCTGTCTGGGCCAAGATCATTCTGATCGTCGTTCTCGCCTGCGTGGTGGCGATTCCCTATGCCGCCTTCAACTGGTTGCTGCTGTTCTACCTCGAAGGCGATCTGGATCAATGGTTGCTGACCATGATGGCCAGCTGGGGCCAGAGCGCCCATCTCTATCTTGCCATCACAGTGGTGATCGTCGCGACGCAATACTCGACGTCTTTGCTGGCGCGCGAGGAGCGGATGCACGCGATGGAAACTGCGGCACGAACACTGGAGCTGCGAGCGCTGCGTTATCAGGTCAATCCGCATTTCCTGTTCAACGTTCTCAATTCGGTAGCGGCACTCGTGAGCGACGATGAACGTGACCGGGCGCAGACTATGCTGGCTAATCTGGCAGCCTATTATCGAACATCGCTGACGCTTGATCCGATGGCAGATGTCACTCTGAAAGAGGAAATCGCTGCGCAGCTGCTCTATATCGAGATCGAGCGCGTGCGCTTTCCAGATAGGCTGGCGGTGGAAATCAATATTCCACCGGAATTGGAAACCGTTCTGGTTCCCAGTCTGATCCTGCAGCCGATTGTCGAGAACAGCGTCAAACACTCTGTGGCGACGTCCTCGGGGCAGGTTCTTCTTGCCATCAGCGCGAAAGCGGAGGGCGACAATTTGAAGATCATCATCAGCGATCGTGTCAGCGATTCCGAACTGCGAGATCGCTCACAATCCAGCGGTACCAGTACGGGCCTGCGTAATGTGCGCGCACGGCTCAATTCCCGTTTTGGTGAAGCAGCCCGCGTCAATTCAACGCCCACCGCAACCGGATATGAAACTACGCTGGTCTTTCCTGTCGAGCAGCCATGACAGATCACGTCAGGCCAGACCCGATCACCATCTGCATCGTCGATGATGAACCACTTGCCAGAAGGCGACTGACACAGTTGCTGGCTGACCTTTCTGACATTGAGATTGTCGCTTCAGCCTGCGACGGGCGGGATGCTTTGGGGAAAGTGAGCTCGCATAAGCCGGAATTGCTGCTCCTCGACATAGAAATGCCGCATGTCGACGGCTTCGACGTCATTGAGACGCTTCAGACAACAGGTGATGTCACGGCGCCGCCTCTGATCATCTTCACCACGGCCTTTCCTGATTTTGCAGCGCAGGCATATGAGACCGGAGCGATCGATTTTCTCACCAAGCCGGTCCAGCCCGAACGATTGGCGATCGCGTTGGAAAGGGCACGATCGGCACTATTGGCGCGTGATGCAATGGCGCGGCTCGAACTGCTCCAGTCCCGGCTCGACTCGCTGCGTCGCGACCGCGCTGCCATCGAACTGCAGAATCCGATCTGGGTTGCAAGCCGGGGCGATATGGTGCGCATCTTTCCGCGCGATATCGATCACATCACGGCAGAGGGCGAATATGTTTCGCTGCACGTGGGAGAAAATCGCTATCTGCAGCGCGGTGTCATTTCGCGCTTTCTTGAAGAGGTCGACGATCCCGAACTCATTCGCGTCCACAGATCGCATGCGGTACGCCGCGACCGGATAGAGCGAACCTCACGCAATCAATGGGGCGCCCCGTTACTGCATCTGAGCAATGGTGCCGTGATCCCGGTGGGACGCAAATATCTGGATGTGCTGAAACGTCTTTAGCATGATGCGCGACTTTCGCATTTGCGTCGTCTTTGCGAGGCAGTAGCCATAAAAAAAGCCCGCAGAGATATCTGCGGGCTTTTCCTGAAATGCGAGGGGACCTACTCGGAAAGCGTCAGCTGGATGTTTGAACCTGCCGCTGTGAGTGCAGCCGGATTAGCTGGCAGTTCTTCCGGGCGCAGGACGCTTGGATAGGCGTCTCCAAGAAGGCCGAGAGCCGACTCGATTGCGCCGGCGGTATCGGGATAATCCGCGGCGATCATATCTTTGGATTTCTCATAGTGTGCCTGCGCAGCCTTATAGAAGCCGTAGCCGTCAAGATATGGCTCATACTCGTCGGTTTCTGCGATCAGCGTGTACATGTATGCGGCGCGGTCGATCTGGTCTGCGACGACACCGGCAGCGACGCGTGCGTCGCTCATGCCGTTGTCTGGCGCTTTTTCTTCAGCAGCGCGAAGCGTCTCGATGATTTCGGCAGTGCGTTCGGTGATCTCGTCTCCATCAGCGCCGTCGAAGACCGCGATGGATGCGTTTGTCAGAAGATCATCGAAGTTCTCGACGCCGCGCTCCTGCAGATAAGGGCCAACGTCGAAAAGAACTTCCGAAACCGGGTGCGCGAACATTTCAGCAGCGGCCTGCGTCTCGCCAGCGAGGAAGGCATCGCGCGCCGCCACAATGTGCGCTTCGGTGATGGCAAGCGCAGACGTAAAGACGATTGGATCTGTGCCTGCCTGCTCAATGGCCACGCCGCCTTCACCTTCGCCCGATTCCTGTGGGGCCACGTCCATGGCAGCGGAATCGTCCATGTCTGGCGTTGACGTTTCAGCAGCTTCCGGCGCTTCTGTTTCGAGCTCGGGCGCTGGTGTGGCGGTTTCTGACGGTGCAGGTGTGGAGCCCTGTCCGCAAGCTGCAAGAAGAGTCGAGCCGGCAAGTGCGGCGCCTAATCCAAGATGGGTCCAGCGTTTTGTTTCGGTTTTCAAGGTTGTCTCTTCCTTTTTTCGAACGACAAGCTGTCGCAAGGCGTGCATGTTGTGTTCATCCAGATTTCGTCTAAGAAACACGAATGCAACTCATTCACAAGAATTGATCCTCATGTTTTTGACCGTTGGAAACGCATTAACCGAAAAACAATTGGCTGATACACGCAAGGCGCTTGCTCTCATCAACTGGAGGTCCGGTAAGGAGACAGCTGGACCAACGGCCAGAGCGGTCAAAGAAAACGATCAAGCCGATTTGAACACGAAGTCCGGCAAGTCACTTCGCGATGCTCTGAAAAAGATCATTTTCCTCAACCCTATTGTTCAGGCATATGCCCGTCCCGCACGTATCTCTGCGCCGCTTATCAGCCGAACACGGAATGGGGGTGGATACGGTCTGCATGTCGACAATACCGTGATGGGGCGTGGTGCTGAGCAGGTTCGAACGGATCTCTCATTCACGCTGTTTCTCAATGATCCTGAGAGCTATGAGGGCGGCGCTCTCGCGATTGAACATTCCGGCAGAACGCACAGAGCGAAATGCAAAGCCGGCGACATGGTGATTTATCCATCTACCACTTTGCATGGTGTGGAACCGGTCATGTCAGGAGAGCGGATTGTCTGTGTTGGATGGATACAGAGCGCGTTCCGGTCTGCAGACCAGCGCGATATTCTGTTTGATCTCGAAAATCTTAAAACCGAACTCGCGAAATCCTATGATGCGAACAGTCCTGAAATGCTGACGCTTGCCAAAACCATGGGCAATCTTAAGCGCATGTGGATGGACTAGAGCTTTTCCAGAGCGGTCATTGCGGCGTTAGAAACTGGGGCTGTCGCGCCCGCCGTGATCATGTCGATCAGCGTTTCCACCTTATACTCGAACGCCGATGTTTCACCGAGATTCATCGCTTCGAATGCTGCAAGACCAAACACACACTGGTCAGCAACAGAGGCAATCCGCGTCTGGACAATATCTGTCGGCAGATAGCGTATGAGAGCCTCGATATGGCCCAACAGCTCTGTCCATGCCGTCATGAGTTCGGTCGGCGCTAGCTCAATGGTCAGATGTTTCTCCTGATAGGCGCGGCTGAGAAACTGTACATAGTGATTGCCCTCCGGACGGGGGCGCAACTCTTCGGCCATCGGCCAGACAAGCGCACTGATCAGGCTACGCATGTCATTCAGGCGACCATTCTTTTTAAGCGTATCAAGGCGCGCCTGGCGATCGGGATTGATCTTTGCCATGCGATGAATGAACACCGCCTCTACAAGTGCGTCACGAGACCCGAAATGATACTGAATGGCGGAGGTGTTCTTGTGTCCGGCCGCTTCGCTGATCTGGCGTAGCGCAATGCCGTGCAGGCCAAATTCTGCAAAAAGCTTCTCGGCGGCTATGACGATGGCTTCCCGACTATCCCGCTGCTCGACACTGATCATTTAATACACTCGAATTATAAGAGGTGACGTTTATCTGATTAGAAGACTACAGATAGTGGTCATCATTGATATTATAATGCGTATGCATTAAATCGATCCAAAAGAGCGCCGCGAATCGCACGTGGTCGAACTTTCAGGGAGATAGAACGCATGCTTGTATGGAAATCTTTATTGTCTTCGAGCGCAATTGCAATTGTGCTTGGCCTGCAACCCGCTCAGGCCGAAGAGCCGAGCGCTGAGACCAGCGCGGCAAATGCAGCTGTGCTTGAGAGCCTGCCGTTTGAAACCGATCAGCAGGACTTCGACTGGGCGATGCGCGGCTTTATCGCCACGCGTGAAGACCCGAAAATCACGGATGAGGATGGACGGGTTATCTGGGATCTCTCGGCGACGGAGTTCCTTTCAGGTGATGCCCCTGACACAACAAATCCGAGCCTATGGCGAAATGCCAGATTGATGGCGGTCTCTGGCCTGTTCCAGTCTGCCAAAGATGTTTATCAGGTCCGTGGATTTGATCTCGCGAATGTCACGTTCGTTCGAGGAGAGACCGGATGGATCGTCATTGATCCTCTGACGTCGGGCGAGACGGCAACTGCCGCGTTTGAGCTTCTTCGCAAGGAAGTTGGTGACGCGCCGATTTCGGCCATTGTCTATACTCACTCGCACGGGGACCACTATGGCGGCTCAAAAGCCATGATGCCGTATGCGAAGGCGGATATTCCCATCATTGCGCCAGCTGGTTTCGTTGAAGAGGCGATTAGCGAGAACATTATAGCAGGTCCGGCCATGCGCCGCCGCGCCATGTATCATGTGGGCGACCCGCTGGCGCTGAATGCGCGTGAGAAAATCGGTACCGGCTTAGGCGTTGGCCTGGCGGTTGGCAGCTTCGGCATGGTCCCGCCAAACACGTTGGTTTCAGAGACGGGTGAGGCGCTCACGGTCGATGGCGTCAGAATGGTCTTTCAGATGACCTCAGGAACCGAAGCGCCCGCTGAGTTCAATATCGGCTTTCCGGATCTCGGTGTGGTCAATATCGCAGAGAATGCGAACCCGACCCACCACAACATTCTGACGCCGCGTGGTGCCAAGGTACGCGATGCGAAAACCTGGTCAAAAAGTCTGACCGAAGCGATCGATATGTTCGATTATGCTGACGTTCTGGTGGTCAGTCATGGCTGGCCAGTCTTTGGTTCAGAAGAGATTACCGAATATCTGGGCTTTCAGCGCGACGCCTACGCCTATCTGCATGACCAGACGGTTCGCATGATGAACCAGGGGCAGACACTTCAGGAGATCGCAGACGCGTTTAAGCTTCCGGAAGCCCTGGCGAAGAAATGGTATAACCGTCCCTATTATGGAGATTACCGCTTCAATACGCGTGCGGTTTATCAATTCTATCTCGGCTGGTTTGACGGCAATCCGGTTCATCTTGCGCCATTGCCGCCAGAGAAAGCGGGGCAGAAATATGTTACGGCCATGGGTGGCGCAGAAGCCGTGCTGGCAATGGCGCAGACATCGTACAATGCTGGAGATTATCAATGGGTGAGCGAGCTCCTTAATAAGCTCGTTTTTGCAGATGATACGAATGCACCTGCGAAAGCGCTGTTGGCCGACACGTATGAGCAAATGGGTTGGCAAGAAGAGAACGCGCTGTGGCGCAATTTCTATCTGACGGGCGCTTATGAGTTGCGAAATGGGGTTCGGGCCCTACCGGAGTCGAACGCGATGCGCTCGGCTGAAACTCTGGCCGGCATCCCGACTGAAGCGATTTTCGATGTCCTTTCAACGCAGGTAAATCCGGAACGCGCCGGGGACCTATCCTTACGGCTCGGATTTGTCTTCCCGGACAGAGATGAAAGCTTTACGCTGACCCTTCGAAACGGGGTGCTTATCCAGCAGGACAAATTGCTCGGGGATGAGACATATGATGTGCAGCTGACCGCTAATCGAGCCGACTTCCTGAACGCCATGCGCGGTGAGGGTGGTTTGCAGCAGGCCATCGCCAGCGGCGCGGCCAGTCTGACTGGCAATCCTCAGGCACTGCGTCAGTTGGCTGGTGTTCTGGATCAGCCCGATCCAGTTTTTGCGATCGTGACACCTTAAGAACCACTTCAGACTATAAAAAAGCCCCGCCAGATCGGCGGGGCTTTTCCGTTGTGTCTTGTGAGTGACGATCTAGACGCCGAGCAGCATCCGCTCTGGATTTTCCAGCGCTTCTTTCACACGTACCAGGAAGGTCACGGCTTCCTTGCCGTCGACAATCCGGTGGTCGTAAGAGAGCGCCAGATACATCATCGGACGGATGACAACTTCGCCATTGATGGCCACAGGACGCTGTTCGATGCGGTGCATGCCGAGAACGCCGGATTGTGGTGGATTGAGGATAGGTGTCGACATCATCGAGCCGTAAACACCACCGTTTGAAATGGTAAAGGTGCCGCCTTGCAGATCCTGCATGGACAGTTGACCGTCGCGTGCTTTCTTGCCGAGATCGGAAATCGCACCCTCAATACCTGCCAGAGACAGCGCATCACAGTCGCGGACAACCGGTACAACGAGGCCTTTCTCGGTGCCGACCGCGACGCCGATATCATAGAAATTCTTGTAAATGATGTCCGTGCCATCGATTTCAGCGTTCACAGCCGGAACTTCCTGAAGCGCATTCACGACGGCTTTCACAAAGAAAGACATGAAGCCGAGTTTCACGCCGTGGCGCTTCTCGAAATTGTCTTTGTATTCCTTGCGCATGGACATGATGTTGGTCATGTCGACGTCGTTGAAGGTCGTCAGCATTGCTGCCGTGTCCTGAGCTTCTTTCAGGCGGCGGGCAATCGTCTGACGCAGACGGGTCATTTTTACGCGTTCTTCGCGAGGACCGGTTGCACGTGGTGTTGCAGACGGTGCTGGTGCAGATGCCGTTTTTTCCATCGGCTTTTTCTCCAGATAAGCAAGTGCGTCACCCTTGGTGGCGCGGCCGTCTTTGCCGGTTCCAGGGATCTTGGATGGATCAATGTTGTTTTCAGACGCAATGCGACGAACAGCTGGTGAAACAGGCGCATCACCAGATGGTGCAGAGCTGCTGCTGGTCGGCGCGGGTGCAGATGCCGCAGGCGCTGGTGTCGGGGTTGGGGTCGCAGCGGCGCCATCTCCGGCAGAAATCCGTGCGATCAGCGTACCGATCTCAACTGTTTCGCCTTCTGAAACGACGATTTCGGTCAGAACGCCATCAATTGGAGATGGGACTTCGACGGCGACCTTGTCGGTTTCGATTTCGACCAGCGTTTCGTCTTTTGAGACCGCGTCGCCCGGTTGTTTCATCCAGCTTGAAAGCGTGCCTTCCGCAACACTCTCACCCATCGCAGGGACGGTGACCTCCACAGTTTCGCCAGACGCGTCAGAAGCAGCTGGTGCGTCGTCGGATTTTGGCGCTTCTTCTTTCGCAGCCGGAGCTGAACCTTCTGCACCGCCTTCTGAAAGTTTCGCCAGAAGGGCGCCTATTTCAACGGTCGCGCCTTCTTCTGCGATGATCTCAGAAAGGACACCAGCTTCCGGTGCTGGAACCTCAACCGAAACCTTGTCGGTTTCCAGCTCAACAATCACTTCATCTTTCTCGACGCTATCGCCAGCAGATTTGAGCCATTGTCCTACAGTCGCTTCGGTGACGGATTCGCCGAGCGTTGGGACTGTGATATCGGTCATGGGTGTTGCTCTCTCCGATTGCGGCGCTCAGGCCGTCTCAAAAGTTGTACAGTTTCCGCTGTCGCCAAGGGCAGCGTCGATGAAGGCGTCGCGTTCAGCGACATGCTTTGACATGAGGCCCGTCGCTGTTGAAGCGGATGCACGGCGACCTGCATAAAGTGGGCGCGTGTGTTTGGCTTCAACCTGTTCCAGACACCATTCAATTTCGTCACGAATAAAGGTCCAGGCGCCCATATTACGCGGCTCTTCCTGGCACCATACCATCTCTGCCTGCGGGAAGCGCTTCAGCTCCTGCATCAGAGACTTGCGTGGGACCGGGTAAAATTGTTCGACGCGCAACAGGTAGATGTCGTCGACACCGCGTTTTTCGCGCTCTTCGAACAGATCGTAATAGACTTTGCCCGAGCACATGACGACGCGGCGGATCTTATCGTCTTTGACGAGTTTCACTTCGCCTTCGCGACCCGGTGTTTCCGCATCGTCCCACAGAACGCGGTGGAAGCTGGAATCCGGTCCGAGATCGGCCAGTGAAGACGTCGCAAGCTTGTGACGCAGAAGCGATTTTGGCGTCATGATGATCAGCGGCTTACGGAAGTCACGGTGAATCTGACGACGAAGCGCATGGAAATATTGTGCCGGAGTCGTCAGGTTGCAGACTTGCATATTGTCTTCAGCGGCCATCTGGAGGAATCGTTCCAGACGGGCGGAAGAGTGTTCCGGGCCTTGTCCCTCATAACCGTGTGGCAGAAGGCAGACGAGGCCGGACATACGCAGCCATTTTCGTTCACCTGATGAGATGAACTGGTCGAAAAGGACCTGAGCGCCATTCGCGAAGTCACCAAATTGGGCTTCCCACAGTGTCAGCGTGTTCGGATCGGCGAGCGAGTAGCCATACTCGTAGCCAAGCACGGCTTCCTCAGAGAGAAGCGAGTCGATGACTTCGTATTTCGCCTGTCCATCACGGATGTTGTTGAGCGGTGTGTAGCGCTTTTCCGTTTTCTGATCGACGATGTGCGAGTGGCGCTGAGAGAACGTACCACGACCTGAGTCCTGACCGGACAGGCGAACCGGGAAACCTTCGTTCAGCAGAGAGCCGAAGGCCAGGGATTCCGCTGTTGCCCAGTCGAGCCCGGTACCGCTTTCAATCGCATTTTTGCGGGCGTCGAGGACGCGGGCCAGTGTTTTGTGCGGCGTCAGGCCGTCAGGGACGGTCGTGATGGATGTGCCAATGTCGTTCAGAACGTCCATTTCGACGGCGGTATTGCCGCGACGCTCGTCACCTTCCGGCAGGCCGAGACCGGACCATTTGCCATCCAGCCAGTCAGCGCGATCTGCGTGATATGTTTTGCCTGCCTCAAATTCCTTGTCGAGGAAGGTATCAAACTCGCTCAGCCATTCTTCGACTTCGTCACGGGAAACGATGCCTTCCTTGATCAGGCGATCAGAATACAGCTTGCGAACGGTCGGGTGGCCTTTGATCTTCTTGTACATCAAAGGCTGCGTGAACATCGGTTCGTCGCCTTCGTTGTGACCAAAGCGGCGATAGCAGAACATGTCGATCACGACGTCCTTGCCGAATTGCTGGCGGAACTCCGTCGCAACCTTCGCAGCATAGACCACAGCTTCAGGGTCATCACCATTGACGTGGAAAATCGGTGCTTCCACCATCTTCGCAACATCAGACGGGTAAGGTGAAGAGCGCGAATATTTCGGGCTCGTCGTGAAGCCGATCTGATTGTTGACGATGTAGTGGATGGTGCCGCCTGTGCGATAGCCCATCAGACCGGACAGTGCAAAGCACTCTGCAACAACGCCCTGACCCGCAAACGCCGCATCGCCGTGAAGTAGCAGAGGCATGACTTCTGCGCGGCGTCCTTTTTTGGACTCGCGTTTGACGAAAGCCTGTTTGGCGCGGCATTTGCCAAGCACAACCGGGTTCACCGCTTCGAGGTGAGATGGGTTGGCTGTCAGAGACAGGTGAACATTGTTATCGTCGAAGGCGCGGTCAGAAGACGCACCCAGGTGATATTTCACGTCGCCGGAACCAAACTCGTCAGCGCCCTGCGAAGAGCCGCCCTGGAATTCGTGGAAGATGACTTTGTATGGTTTGCCCATAACAGCAGCCAGAACGTTCAGGCGACCACGGTGTGGCATGCCGAGAACGATTTCTTTTACGCCAAGCGCGCCGCCACGCTTGATGATCTGCTCCATTGCAGGGACAGCAGCTTCGCCACCGTCCAGACCAAAGCGTTTTGTGCCCGGATAGCGTTTGTGAAGAAACATCTCGAAGGCTTCGGCTTCGATCAGCTTCTTAAGGATGGCGATCTTGCCTTCCTTGGTGAAAGCAACGCCTTTGTCCGGCCCTTCAATGCGTTCCTGCAGCCAGGATTTCTCTTCCGGGTCGGAAATGTGCATGAACTCAATGCCGACCGTCGAACAGTAAGTCCGTCTCAGCACATCCAGCATCTGACGGACGGACGCGTATTCCATGCCGAGATAGTAGTCGATGAAGATCGGGCGATCCCACATATCCGGCGTGAAGCCATAGCTTTGCGGATCGAGTTCCGGCTGATCACCAAAATCGTTCAGACGCAGCGGATCGAGATCGGCTGCCAGGTGCCCACGCATGCGGTAGGCGCGGATCATCATGATCGCCTTGATGGATTCCTGCAGTGTGCGGGAGATGTCTTCCTGGCTTGTGCCTGGTGCTGCGCGCTCGACGATTTTCTGTGCCAGCTGTGGCTCGTTCACGCCCCACTGATAGTCAATCGCGTCGGTGTTTTCATCGCGGCTTGTCAGAGGCCAGCCAGCGGGTGTCCAGCTTGGGCCGCCAGCCTGCTTCGAGACGGGCTCACCTGTGTCGCCATAGCTTTCGAAAAAGCTGCGCCATCCGGCCGGGACGGAGTTCGGATCCCGGTCATAGTCCGCCTGAAGTTGTTCGATGTAAGTGGCATTGCCGCCGTAAAGAAACAGCGTGTCCAACATGGCAGCATTGGCTTCAGATCGAGAGCCGTTAGAGCCGTTTGGAGGTGTGCCGTCGTCAGCCATAGTATTTACGTCCTGAGGGTCATGTCTGTTTTCACTACAGAACACGGTTTTCGTTGCTAACCTATTTAGGAAATTTTGCTTAAAAGCGAAACCCAACCTTGGTCAAAGGTGCGTCATTCTCCACTTAAGGCAATTTCTAAAAAGGCTAGCTTTTAAAAATTGCCCTCCGCTAAACAAAATTTGCGCTTTCCGCAACGTAGTTGCGCCCTAAATCGTCGATTTCACGCAAAAAACTTTTAATATCGCCATAGAATTTTTCTATAGGGCCGGTTCTGTGGTGTTCGGCTGACGGTCACAGTTCTGCTTCCCGTATTTGCATAGCTTTTTTGCCGTTCAAATGATCCGAATGCAGAAAAAAAAGGGAGCCCGGAGGCTCCCTTTTCAAATCAGAATCTAAAAGCGTTTAGCCTTTCAGGACTTCCTGCAGCGTCACACCGAGGCGTGCCGGAGAAGGAGAGACCGTGATGCCAGCTGCTTCCATAGCGGCGATCTTGTCGTCTGCGCCGCCTTTGCCGCCGGAAACGATCGCGCCAGCGTGGCCCATCGTGCGGCCTGGAGGCGCTGTACGACCTGCGATGAAGCCAACCATTGGTTTCTTGCGGCCTTTCTTCGCTTCGTCGATCAGGAACTGAGCTGCATCTTCTTCGGCCGAACCACCGATCTCACCGATCATGATGATGGATTCTGTTTCGTCGTCAGCCAGGAAGAGTTCCAGTACGTCGATGAAGTTCGTGCCGTTGACCGGGTCACCACCGATGCCGACAGCTGTTGTCTGGCCGAGGCCAACTTCAGATGTCTGGTAAACCGCTTCATAGGTCAGCGTACCGGAGCGGGAAACAACGCCCACAGAACCTTTTTTGAAGATTGAACCCGGCATGATGCCGATTTTGCACTCTTCAGGTGTCAGAAGACCTGGGCAGTTTGGGCCGATCAGGCGGGATTTGGACTTTTTCAGTTTGTCCTTCACGCGGACCATGTCCATGACCGGTACGCCTTCAGTGATACAAACGATCAGTTCGATTTCCGCGTCAATTGCTTCTTCGATTGCGGCTGCTGCGCCTGCTGGTGGAACGTAAACCACAGAAGCCGTCGCACCTGTCTTGTCTTTGCCTTCTGCGACAGACGAGAAGATTGGCAGTTCCTGACCATTGTCAGCTGTCCAGTTGGTGCCACCTTTTTTCGGGTGGATACCGCCAACCATTTGCGTGCCGAAATATGCGAGCGCCTGGTTGGTGTGGAAAGAACCGGTGTTACCCGTCATGCCCTGCGTCAGGACCTTCGTGTTCTTGTCGATCAGAATAGACATTAGCGTTTCCCCTGTTTGGAAGCTTGGATTTAGACGAATGGATTGACGACCGAAACCCCTTTATGGGTCAGGCCGTCGGGAAAGTTTTGTGCATAGAGCTTGTGGCAACCGAGCCGCTCTGCGCTCACGAGTTTTCGGGCGATCCTGATTGGCAGCTGTGCGTCAGACGAAAGCTGTGCAGCCTCGCGCAGCATGCTTGTATCGGCCTGCTGGCACGGTTTCAGTGTCAGCGCCTTTACCCAGTCATTGGCAGCAGAAGACGAGAGCGGCGTCGTTCCGACGCTTGTGGCCAGTTCGAAGAACTCGCCCAGCACATCAGTCGATGTGGCGTAATTTTCCTCCAGAATGATGTTGCGGGCGATGTCATATTCTCTGGTCGCGTTCTCGCGCCCCATCGCAGCATACAAAAGAAGGTCCGTGTTCAGAAACACCTCGGCAACATCGATCATGGCAGCACCTCAAGAGATGGTCGCCAGTCACCCAGACGGCCTTCAGAGGTTTCCATCAACCGCAGCAGCGCTTCACGCGCTTCGTCGCGTGTACGTTCTTGTTCGACAAGTCTGGTCAGAAACTCACGTACCATTTCATTCACGCTGGTCCGCTTCATGGCCGCGAGCACCCGCACCTTGGCGAGCAGGTCTTCATCAATGGCGAGTGTAATGTTCTTGGCCAAACCTTGCCTCCACATAACCCGTGTAACACAGGATATGTGTGGGATGAAGCCGGATTTTGGGTTTCATCAGCCGGCCTGAACGGGAACGCTGATGCGGATGGCGGGCGGCATGGCGCGTTGCAGGGCACCGACATATTTGAACATGCGGCTTTCCAAGTCCCCAAGTGCCTCTGCGATATCGGCAAAGCGTTCCTCGCGAGCCTTTTCGTCCGTCGTTGGCGAGTTGAGCGTAGACTTGCGCGCAAGCTCAAAGGATTCGCGTAGTTCTGTCGCAAAGCCACGAAGTCCGTGCGCAAAATCAATATCGCCGCGCAGCTCCCAAGCGAACGGGGTATCATCCAATCGTACCTGCATGGTTTCGACTTTCTGATAGGCCTGAATGCCGCGCATCATGTCCGCATTCGCTGGTCTGTCGCCCGGCACTGTTGGCACTGTTTCAGAAATCTCCGATGGCGATGTGTCGGCCATCGGGCCCGACGCGTCATCTGTCGCTGCGTCTTCGGTCGGGGCTGGCCTTGCATTTGCGGTGGAGATACTGGGCAGGGCTGGCATGGCGCCGCCTATACCACCTTGCGCGCCAAGAATTTTCGCCAAAGCCTGCTGGGCCTTTTGATAGGCTTTCATGATCTTTTCGAGTTCACCGCCTAGCCGCAAAAGCTGTTCAGCGAGTTTATCGGGATCATGCGCCCACATTTTTCGGACCAGCTTCAGTTCTTCTTTCAGGCGTTCAAAGTCCTCACGCGCTCTGTTCTTCTCGCGCGATAGCCGCTCCACTTCCGGATCGCTCTGCACGGCTGAGCTGTCGTCGCCCTCCTTTGCCTCCGACAGGAGGGGGCTGTCTTCAGATTTCGCAATAGGGGTGGCAGCGCTGGTTTGCCAGGCTCCGTGCGTGCCCTCTGGCACGTTTCCATGCCGAGCCGTCCGCCCAGTATATGGCGTCACGCTGGATGCGACGGATGAAAGAAGAGCGGTCACGGATTTTCTGCTTTTTCCGCAGTCTCCCATGACCGTTCTAAGAAAAAGCTCGACGTCAACCGCAATTTTACAGGAAATTTTGCCGAACTTACCGGTCTGCCTGAATCATTTTCTGATCAGCGCGCCGCCGCGTCACAGATCGTCCGGAAACGCATGCTCATTGTTCGCGCCAAGCGTGAGCGGCCTTGTCCAGATCACATCGTCTGCTTTCAGCACGCGATAGAGATGCGGGAATTTCGCGCCGCCGCGCGAAACTTCCCATTTGAGATCATCGCCAAGCGTGTCGGTCTCCAAGGCGAGAAGAAAGAGATTGTCCTCTCCGGCAAAATGCTTAGCGGCAGTTTCTTTCACCTGATCAGCCGTGGAGATGTGGATATAACCATCCTGCAAGTCGATCGGTGCGCCGAGCGTTTCGCCTTTCGCTTCAAATTCGGCCTGTTCGTTGGCGCGGAGGATTTTGTAGATCAGCATGCTTGCAGTCCCTGAGGGTCGTCGTGTGATCGCAGGTTCCAGACGTGGTCTCGAACCCATGCCAGAGCGCAGGCCATAGGGCCAGTCTGATGTTTCAGGCCGTGGTGTTTGCCTTTCACGAACGCCAAAACAAAAAAGGCGAGCCGAAGCTCGCCTTTTCAAAGTCAGGATGAAACCAGACCTTATTTCTTCACAGCGTCTGTGATTTTCTTCGCAGCGTCGTCGAGATCATCTGCCGGGATCACGTTGAGGCCGGAATTCGCGATGATTTCCTTGCCCTTCTCAACGTTCGTACCTTCGAGGCGAACAACGAGCGGCACAGAGAGGTTTGTCTCTTTTACTGCAGCGATGACACCTTCAGCGATGACGTCACACTTCATGATACCACCGAAAATGTTGACGAGGATGCCCTCAACATTCGGGTCTTTCATGATGATCTTGAACGCTGCAGCAACTTTCTCTTTGGAAGCACCGCCGCCGACGTCACAGAAGTTGGCTGGCTCAGCGCCGTAGAGTTTGATGATGTCCATCGTGGCCATAGCGAGGCCAGCACCGTTCACCATGCAACCAATATTGCCATCGAGCGAGATGTAAGCGAGGTCCCATTCGGACGCTTCGATTTCTTTCTCGTCTTCTTCGGTCGTGTCACGCAGTTCCATGATGTCCGGGTGACGGAACAGAGCGTTGCCGTCGAAAGAGACTTTTGCGTCGAGCACGCGCAGGTGCTGATCTTCCATGACGATCAGCGGGTTGATCTCGAGCATGGACATGTCTTTTTCGGTGAAGGCCTTGTAGAGGATCGGGAAGAGCTTGAAGCCATCTTCCTTCGCTGTGCCTTCAAGCTTCAGAGCTTTGCAAAGCTCTTCGCAATCGGCTTCAGTGACGCCCTGTGTCGGGTCGATATTGATGGTGAGGATTTTCTCTGGCGTCGATTCAGCCACGTCCTCAATGTCCATGCCGCCTTCTGTCGACACAACGAATGCAGGCTGGCCTGTTTCGCGGTTGACGAGCAGAGAGCAGTAAAGCTCTGTCGCGATGTCGGCACCGTCTTCAATGTAGATGCGGTTGACTTGCTTGCCTTCCGGACCGGTCTGGTGCGTGACGAGCGTTTTGCCGAGCATGGCTTTGACGTTTTCGTAGACTTCTTCAGGAGAGAAGGCGAGGCGAACGCCGCCCTTTTCGCCTGCGTCAGCTTCCTTGAATTTACCCTTACCGCGACCACCAGCGTGAATCTGACTCTTTACGACCCAGAGAGGGCCTGGAAGCTTTGCTGCAGCCTCTGCTGCTTCGTCTACGGAAAATACGGCATAACCGTCTGCAACCGGAGCGCCGAAGGATTTCAGCACAGCTTTTGCCTGGTGCTCGTGAATGTTCATGGATGCTGCCTCTATTGTTGATGGCGGCGTAAGCCCCCTAAGACAGGACTGGGTTATAACAATCGGGTAAGGGCTGGCAACTCCGTCGTTAGGGGAATTGTTTTCTTTCTGCCGCCAAATTTCAGACTCCGGGGCAAGAACGCTACGTAAAGCGGTTTTTCTGCCAAAGCTTTTGCCACCATCCGCGCGGGAAACAGGCGTTTAGTGTGTGCCGTCTGTGCGTGGATCGATCTCGACGCCCGCAAGGGAGGTCGGGTTGACGAACTCATAGGATTCGCGCTCGTCATCCTCGACTGCGGCTTTTGCGCGACGTCTCCAGAGCATGGCGACCAGCAGGAAGAAGCCCATGAAGATCTCGGCAATGAACAGGCCGCGTGTTTCCAGCGGTGAACTCATGATGAAGCCGAACAGGATTGGGCCGATCACAGAGCCTGCGGCCCAGACGAATAACAGGCCGGACATCATGCGAGAAATCTTGTCCGGCTCACAGCGATCTGCCGCGTGTGCCACGCACAACCCATAGAAGGAAAGCGCGCCAGCGCCCCACAGGGCAACAAGCCCCTGTATCAGTAGGGATGACGGGCTGCCGTCCAGAATGGCGAGAAAGAGGGCGGCCACGCCGGAAAGCGCGCCCATAATGCCAACGACGATGCGTCGGTCGATGCGGTCGGAAATATAACCGGCCGGGAACTGGCTGATCACACCGCCCAGAAACGCGGCTGCCATCAATTGGGCAGCGGTCCCGGCAATCGATCCGCTTTCGGCCTTTTCGGCAAATATTGGCAACAGAGAGAGAAAGCCCGTGTTCGACACGCCGGCTACGAAAACGCCGATCACGGCGGACGGGGCAACTTCCACCATGCGCTTGAACGGGAACGGGGAGGCATCTGGCGGATCGGGTTGCACCCGGCGTGTCACGCAGATTGGGATCAGCGCAAGCGACATGAAGATACCGCACCACATATAGGGCTCCAGATCGGCTGGCAGGTTTCCGGTCGCGAGGAAGGGGCCCAGAATGAGCGCCATTTTGGCGGCGACGTGATAAATGCCGAGTACAGCGCCGCGCTTTTCCGGCGGTGTGACCTCTGTCATCCAGCTTTCATCGCTCGCGAGCATCAGTGCGAAGCTGACGCCGTGCGCAAATCGCATAATGCTCCAGACATAGGGGTCGCGGAACATGGCCATGATGAGGGTGGTTGCGGCGGCAATCCCGGCGGCGAAGGCAAAACAACGGATATTGCCGATGCGACGGATCACTTTCGGTGCGTTGGCTGCGCCGATCATGAAGCCTGCAGAATAGATCGCGGCGATAATACCGATCACGCCATTGGACAAATTCTGATCGCCAAGGGCGAGCGGCACTATGACGCCGAGCAGGCCGCCTGCAATCTGTAACAGAGCGGCGGCCAGAATGAGGGTCGCGACGTTTCTAAAAGCCAGCATGATCTTCGATTGATTTTTTGAGTTGAAGCAAAGCCAGTCCAGCATGATTGGCGCTTGCCGACAAGTTTGTTGGCTTTGCTTTAAACTCGGATGAATCTCAACCCCAGTTTCCACCAAAGAACATAGCATGGAGCAATCTGCCAGGCATGAAGGCAATTGCGCCTGGGATCAGAAGGGCGCCGAAGATCAGCCCGCGGGCTGCTTGCTTGTGTCGCTTCCAGTCTCGCTTGGCGATGCCCATCGCTACACCGAACAGCCCCATAAAGGTTATGGGCACGAAGATGTGGATGAAGCTCGGCCAGCCATGGTTGAGATGCATGATGAACATAGCGGAGACGGCTGTGATGGCGAGCAGGATCGCTGTCGTAATGCCCAGAATGCGATGCGCGCTTCGTCCTCGTGGTAGTAATAATAGTGAGAGTCCCAGAAATAAGGCCCCGACTGCTCCAATCGCATGGATCTGGATGGCGGGGCTGGCATAGGAAAAAAGTTCTAAATTCATGAGGCGTGTCCCGGTGAAGGAGGGCTCCTCGCAGAGAGGAGCCGGTCTGAACTAGCGAAGCTTGATGGTTTGCGTTTGGGCATCTTCGGATACAGAAAAGCGGATATCGTCCCATTGAGGTGGTCCGAGTTTCGGGAGCGCATCGTTTGAAAAACCATAGGGTTCGACCGGAATGCCAAATTTTCCGAGGTTCAGCTTTCCGTCTCCATTCACGTCCTGAAACAGGGTGATCGCGTAATCGCCTTCCGGTAGGTCTGAAAACTCAGACTCCAGAGTGTTGTCTGAGACTGTTGGTCGGATACCTTGCAGCGCATCTTTGACGCGATAGTTTTCTGCGCCCTGAAAAATCGCAATCATCATGCGACCCGTCGGGGTCTCAATCCCATCAACCTTGATCGTGAGTGTATGTGTATTGGCCTGAGCGCTGGCATTTGCAAGCGCTGGTGTCGATGCGAGGAAAAGGCCTGCAATGCTCAGTGCGGCGAGTGCTGATTTGGCGTGTGTCATTGGATCATCTCTTTTCAGTTTGCGCAGCGACCGGGCTGGTGCGCTGCTGACGAGATGACTTTGTGGCCAGGTAGAAACGAAGGCGCGCCGATTTGCATAAAAGGGGTGCTGGCATTCGCGAAACGTCGCTATTGTTGTTCGCGAAGCGTGAGTGACATGTTCAAAATCAGGGGGTTACCGTTTGCGAAGCGTGATTAACTGGCGAAAGCGCGGTCTGGATCTCGCGGTTCTCGCGGGAATCGGAACGTTTCTTTCGATCGTCAGCCCTTACGGCGCCACATCGGCCATGCCGGTTTGGGGAAGTTGGCTCTACTGGGTTGGGCTGATTATCTATGGCGCTCTGATCGGAGAGTTTTTCGCCTGGAGTACAGCCCGATTTCTTTCCGGTCTGCCCGACTGGATTCATTGGCTGATTGTGTCCCCGTCGACCGCACTGATGGTGACGCCAGTTATTGCGATCGTGCATTCCCTGTTCAGTAGCGCGATACCTCTGCGATTTCTGCCAACGCTCTACCTTATGGTTTGGGTTATCTCTGCTGCCGTCACAGGCATTGGCTATCTGAGGAGCCATGGCCAGAAACAGGCGGAGCGTGTGGGTGAATCGGATACGGGCAAACTGGCTTTGCGAAGTTTTTCAGATCGTCTTCCGGTGCCATTTCGAACCGCTGAATTATATGCCCTGTCATCCGAAGATCACTATCTCCGGGTCTATACGAGTGCGGGCGAGCACATGTTGCTGGAGCGCCTCGGGCATGCGGTTCAAGCGCTTCAGGAGGCGCCTGGGTTGCAGACGCACCGATCTTGGTGGGTCGCTGAAAACGCGATTGAGCGCGCACAAAGCCAGTCCGGCAAGATTACGCTGACGCTGAAAAATGGCGTTCAAGTCCCGGTATCTCGTTCATTTCAGAAGCGCGTCCGCGAAGCGGGATGGATCTGACGTTAGGTTGCTAGTGTGAAGCTGTATCTGTTGAAGGCATTTGCGCATCGCCGTCTCTCAGATCCATGCGCCCAACCAGTTCGTTGACGAAGAGAATATGGCTGCGAAGTCGATAAAGTTCGTCGGTATAGGCTTCAGGCACTTCGACGCGTCCGACTTCTGCCTGCAGATGAGCGAGTTCCAGCCTGACTTCTGTCAATTCCTCATCCGTCGTGGCCGCGCGGCCGCGGCGTTCCAGCTCACGTAAGTCTTTGTACCAGATGTAGATTTTCCGACGTGTCCGCCAACGATAGATGGGCGGCGCAGCGCGGGCGAGCGGTATGGCCAACGTCACGAGCGGGATCATCAGAACCCATGCACGTTCCAAAAAATTCGCAACGGCAAACGGAAAATAGCGTCGCAGAAAGCTCGGTCCGCGCGAATAGAACCGCTCAGCTTCATCCGCGAGCGCCAGATCGATCCTGTCAGGATTGGGAAAGGTGCCAGGTTCGGCAAGCAAGGTGCCCCGGCGGTGGGTGTCCACCATGGCTTCGATCAGAAGGGCCTGAATTGCCGGATGCAGCTTCTTGCTGACCACGATTTCTGCGGCTGGAGAGATGAGCTCAATCGGCGCGCCTGGCAGATTGTCGTGCAGGTCGAGGCCGCCTTCAGGGAAAATGACGCGTTTGAGATATGGAAATCGCCTTTCATAGGCCAAAGCGCGTTTGAAACTCATGACGGCAATGTTCGGGTCCGACAATAATTCTAGGACGAAGGGTGCATCCGGACCGGAAACCGCCATGAGAACATCCACGTCGGAATTTCGCAGCGCTTCAGCGCCCTCTGCGCTGCTCATTGTAAAGAGCTCTGCGTCGACTGCATTATGGGCCAGAAGGTCGCTGACCAGACCTCTCGTGCCGGAGTTCGCCGATCCGGCGGCAATTCGAAGGCCATTCATATCGCGCAGTTCGTCCGGCGCTTCGCCATCGACTAGCAAACCCTGACGATAAAAGACCCATAATGGTTCGAAAAAGATGGCACCCAGTGACATCATCAGGTCGGTATCTTCGGGGGTCGCCAGCCCGCCCTGCACGATCGTGGCATCTGCCTCGCCATTGCGCAAAAGAGCCAGATTTTCTCCAGACCCATTCGTGGTCAGGATTTCAAGGCCGACATCCTTATCGTCAAAAACGCGTTTGTATGCTTCGGCTGTCAAAGCATAGGCCCCCATTTCGGCACCGGTGGCAAAATGGATTTCCTTTGGCGGGGCAGGTGCAACAAAGCGGGTCGAAATGATGAGAGCGATCAGCATGATGACAATCGCCGGCCAGTATGTGCGCAGCATAGTGATTTAACCTCGTCCCCAACAAGGAGCGATCATGCCGGAGCTGCGACCAGCATGCCAGTCTCTTTTCAAAAATGTTGGAATCAAAGCGGCCCGTTCGTCATGACTGACACCTTCCGGCCTCACTTGCCCTGAGATCATCTTATTCTGGGACTACTGCTCCTTATTCCCGCCGTGCTCGTCTGACCAAGTAGGTCGGAACAAAAGTGCCACTCTATGAGTTTTAAATCAGGCACGGCAGAAGGAACAGAGACATGACCGCTACCAACTGGCTCCGAAAAGCCGTTCTGGTCACGATGATTACAACGATGACCGGCGCGAGTCTCTGGCTCCTGGTTATGCAGAACGCATCACCTTTCTGATTTCACACGCGCAAATCTCCCGTACGCAGACGGATTGTGAGACGCACACCTCTCCGGTCCACCGAACTGCGAACTTCAGGCCCTCGTGTTATGCCCCAACACGAGGGCTCATTTTATCTGTTGATCAGCCGACCAGTTCAGGTGTCTTACAGCTTTGCTGTGTTGCCTGATTGAGCGCTTTGCAAATCGATGGATTGTTGTCGCAGCAGGTTTCCACCAGCATGGAAATCAGATGACTGACGGCACCGATCTCGGTTTTGTAGATCATGCGTCGTCCGTCACGTTCGACAGAGAGCAGGCCTGCGTTCACAAGAATTGTCAGGTGGGCCGAAAGTTTGTTCGGCGCCACATTCAGCTCTTCTGAAATTTTGCCGGCCTGAATGCCTTCTGGCGTTGCTTTCATCAGATAACGAAAGACACGTAATCGCGTATCCTGTGCCAGGGCGGACAAGCCCATCAGCGTTTTTGAAAAATCATCCATCTCGAATCGCCTGGATATTACTTGTTATTGATTATCATTCTGAACTTAGGGCAGTCTCGTCTTTTCTGAAAGACCAATTCATTTCTGCCGCCAGATAAGCGAAAGCTGCATACGTGCTGACGTTCTGGCGGAAATCTGCCGGATCTATTTTATCGAATGTGTCGTCCGGCGTGTGGTGCAGATCAAAATAATCCCAGCCATTCTGCTGTGGCGTTACAACTGGCACACCGCTGCGTGCCAGCATGGAGATATCCGGGCCGCCGCCGGCTTCATTATTGCCGGGCGCTATACCAAGCGGTTGGAGGGCTTCTTGTATGGCGCGGGCATAGGGGAGTGCGGCTTCGGAGAAGCGGGTGTCAAACCGCCATATCCGGTCAGCCCCGAAATCACTTTCGGCGGCGAGCACGATATTGCTCAAGTCAGCAGCATGTCGCTTCGCATAAGCATGGCCCCCGAGCAGTCCGACTTCCTCTGACCCATAGAGCACGACCTGAATCGTTCGGCGCGGCGCTTCCTCCAGCTCCATGATCAGCTTTGCAGCGCCCACGACAATGCCGCAGCCTGCGCCATCATCAATTGCACCCGTGCCGAGATCCCAGCTGTCGAGATGGCAGCCGATCAGGATTTTCTCGTCCGGTGTTTCCCGTCCTGTGATTTCCGCGATGACATTGCCGGATGGCGCATTCGGGCTGGTCTCGACCTGAATGTTGAGATTCACCGTGACAGGTTGCCAGCTCATCAGACGTGTCAGCTGGTCTGCATCGGGTGGAGACAGAGCTGCGGCAGGGCCGGCACCTTCTGCTTCTCCTCTGGCCATCATGCCGGTGTGTGGAAAGCGGGCTGTTTGTGTGCCGACAGAACGGATCAGGCAGGCGAGACCGCCCTTGTCGATCGTTGCTGTCGCACAATTGCGTCGCTTGCGGACAGCCATCCCGTATCCGGAGCCATCCTGTGTCCGGGTCATTTTTTCATCGATAAAGACGATTTTGCCTTCAACCAGCTCTCTTGAAGCGGCATTCAGTTCCGCCATGTTGGAAAAGCGGACCAATTCAGCGGTGATCCCGCCCTCTGAAGTGCTGGTGGACCCGCCAAGCGCGGTAATGGTCAGCGGTTGCGGAGCGGGAGATACCACGCTGGCGCTTTCTTCGATCCGGTTCCAGTACGGAATGGTGAAAGGCTCGATGGTGACGGAATCGAAGCCGAGCGCCTTGAGTTCAGCAGCAGCCCAGTCGCGTGCACGCGCCTCTGCTTCGGAACCGGCAAGTCGAGGCCCGATGCGGGTCGTGAGATCTTCGGTAAAGGTCAGGCCGACATCATCGGTGCTGCCTGCCACAATAAGTCGCTGAACGGTGTCTTCGACAGGCGCCGGAATTTCAGCTACCTCTTGCGCCGCGGCAGAAAGGCCTGCCAATACGCTTCCGAAAAGAACAAAACGAAACTGGTCCAACATAGCTCTCGATTCCCGGATACAGTAAGTAGAAAAGACGGCCCGAATGTCAATTTAATTGCGCTTTAGCGGACTACTATAAGAAGAATTTTGCAGATGAAAGACAATTTCCCACCAATTCGCCTGCGTCCTGGTCTCGATCCTGCGCCGTTCGCGCAAGCGTATGCGGAAAAGAAGTTTGTTCAGGTCCCGGATATTTTTGAACCTGAGCTAGCGCAGGCGCTGGAACAGATGCTGTCTGGCCTTCCATGGCGGCTGACCTTTAATGAGCCGGGAGAAGGCAATATCCAGCTGACCCGAGAAGACATGCAAAGGCTTGGTCAGCAAGGCGTGCAGCAACGCATGGCAAATGTCATGAAGCTTGCGACGCAAAACTGGGGCTATTGCTACAATACTTACCAGATGAATCAGGCGGCGCGAGAGCAACGCGACCCTGATCACCCGATCCATCAGCTGACGCAATTTCTGAACAGTCCGGAGTTCATGGAATTCGGTGCGGCCATTATAGGTGAAACCGGGATTACCCAGGTCGACTGTCAGGCCACGCTCTATACGCGCGGATCGTTTCTGACGCGGCACATTGATGATGGCATCCACAGTGAGCGCCGTTGCGCTTACACGCTTGGCTTCACCGATGGCTGGATGACGGACTGGGGCGGACTTTTGATGTTCCTGGATGAAAACACCGACATTGAGTCGGCATTTCTGCCGCGATTCAACACACTGACTTTATTTGATGGCCGGAAAATCCACTCGGTGAGCCAGGTTTCTGCATTCGCGGGTAAGCCAAGGTTATCGATTGCCGGCTGGTTGAGGAATGACTGATGCGTAAGTATTTTTTCTGGTTTGGCGTAGCCAATATTGTACTCGGCCTGATCCTGGCGCTCTATATGCTTTTGAACATCGAAGCCTTTGGATCACTGGAGAACGCAGATACCAGCAAGATCGAGGTGTTCTTTATTGCTTTCGCACCGATCTTTACTGGCATCGCTTTGATGATTTCAGGCTGGCCGCAGAAAAACCGCTGAATCGACATCGAGTGTGCCTGGCGGTTTGTGATGGATCGTCAGGCACGCAATGCGTGAGACGAATTTGCATCGTTTGTGATGTAGATTGGGTTTGCCAGCCCTTCGAATTCAGGGCGGCCCATAAGATAGCCTTGCATCAAGGTCACGCCCATATCCCGCAAGACGGTGTATTCGTCAAAGGTTTCAATCCCCTCGCAAATCGGTGTGGTGCCGAGGTCGCGGAGCATAGCCAGCGTGTGCTTCAGCACGGTGCGCTTGGTCTGATCCTGGTCGATGTCGCGGATCAGCGCCATGTCAATTTTTACGAAATCCGGTTGGAAGCGTGTGATGAGATCCAGTCCGGCATAACCCGCGCCGAAATCGTCAATCGCGGTTGCAAAACCCATGGCCTGGTAGGCGCGCAGAATGTTCAGAATATGCTGAGGTTCAATGTATTCTGACTCATTGAACTCAAACATAATCTTCTTGATTGGAAACTTGCATCGCGTGGCGGCCAACAAGGTGGTCCGGATGCAGGCACGGGGCTCATAAACGGCATTTGGAAGAAAGTTGATCGATAGAAAGGCGTCGCCTTCATTCAGATCGAGTTTTGCGGCAGTTTCAATGGCGGTCACCCGGCACTTCTGATCGAAGTCATAACGGTTCGCCTGGTCCACAAGAGACAATACCGACCCTGCACCGGCGCCGTCTGTTCCGCGCACCAAGGCTTCGTGACCGAAAACGGATTGAGCCTCCATGTCGAGGATGGGCTGGAATGCCATGCTGATCGATGGAGAGAATCCTTTTCCATTCTGACAGCCTTCACAAACGGATCGAGCCAAGAATTCTCCAATGCTGACTTGTGTATTGGAGCTGACTGTACCGCACAGGCTTTAATGCCGCGTTGATTTCATTCAGAAATCTGGAAGGCTTTCTCTAAACGAGAAGTGGCGCCCACGTATGAGCGCCACTTCAATTGTTTAAAAACCGGCCGCCGTTAGGTGATCAGACCAGTTTGTATTTTTAAAGATCGCCTAGGCGAACAGTTTCTCGACAGCCGAACGCTCTTCGCGGAGCTCTTTGTCTGTCGCGTCCATTTTCGCGCGAGAGAAGTCGTTGATTTCGAGGCCCTGAACGATCTCATACTTGCCGTCTTTGCATGTGCAAGGATAGCCGTAGATCACGCCTGGCTCGATGTCGTACGATCCGTCAGATGGGATACCCATAGATACCCACTCACCTTCTGGCGTGCCCAGCGCCCAAGAGCGCATATGGTCGATCGCAGCAGACGCAGCAGATGCCGCAGATGAAGCGCCACGGGCTTTGATGATCGCTGCACCGCGCTGCTGAACTTCCGGGATGTAGGTGTTGTCATACCAGTCCATATCGACCAGCTCGAGCGCTGGCTGACCTTTGACCGTTGTGTGGTGCAGGTCTGGATACTGAGTGGCAGAGTGGTTGCCCCAGATGATCATGTTTTTGACGTCTGTGTTGTGCGTACCGGTTTTTTCAGCAAGCTGGCTCATGCCGCGATTGTGGTCGAGGCGAACCATAGCTGTGAAGCATTTCGGATCGAGGTCCGGCGCATTCATCTGAGCGATGAGCGCATTCGTGTTGGCTGGGTTGCCGACAACCAGAACTTTGACGTCGCGGCTGGCGTGGTCGTTGATCGCTTTACCCTGAGGGCCGAAAATGCCGCCATTTGCTTCGAGCAGGTCTTTACGTTCCATGCCGGCCTTGCGTGGCATAGCGCCAACGAGCAGGGCATAGTCAGCATCTTTGAAAGCAACATTCGGATCATCGGTTGGAACGATGCCAGCCAGAAGTGGGAATGCGCAGTCATTCAGCTCCATGCAAACGCCTTCGAGCGCACCTAGCGCAGGCGTGATTTCGAGGAGTTGCAGAATAACCGGCTGATCCGGGCCGAGCATGTCGCCAGATGCGATACGGAAAAGCAGAGCGTAGCCGATCTGACCAGCTGCACCTGTTACGGCGACGCGAACGGGTTCTTTCATGATGAAATCCTCACTGAGCAATTGTGTTGGGTCGGATGCATGCGGCGACATGTGGTGTAGGCCGCATAGAAAAGTCGAGATTCCGCTGATCTGCACACGTCGTGTCGGACATTAGCTGTCTGAACGTGTGGCAATTGCGGTTCTCCTTGTTCTCTGGCTCGTGAAATGAGCGAACAAACCAATTTTCAGGCGCGTGGAATGATATCTATCGCGTCCTGTTGATCAGTCTGGCCGGAGCGATACCGCAAGGCGGGGGCAAGCGCAATGTTCTCGCCCTTCGACACTGGTCTGATTTGGCAATAAACGCCTTCAGCTTGCAGATTGGAAGGAAATCCGCTTTGTTCGCTTTCTTGTGTTTCCGATTTCAAAGGGGTTAGTGATAGCTGACTTACATAAACGGGAGGGCAAGATGACCGGATACAAGCTCTATGGCGCAGAGGTCAGTTACTATTCCGGAAAAGCACGAGCCTATCTGCGCTGGAAAGGCGTTCCTTTTGTGGACGTGGCGGCGACGCAGGACGTGTACAAGAATGTTATTCTGCCGAATGTCGGATGGGCGGTGATCCCGGTTCTGGAAACTCCGGAAGGTCAGATCATACAAGACTCGGCGGATATTATCACGCATGTTGAGAAGCAGCATAGCACCGGTGAACCTGTGCAGCCGCCGTCCGGGTTGCAGGCTTTTGTGAGTGCGTTGCTCCACCTGTACGGCGACGAATGGCTCGTGCTGCCCGCCATGCATTATCGCTGGAATCACAATGAAGAATGGACCTATGGCGAATTTGGACGAATGTCAGCGCCGGACCAATCACCCGAAGAACAGTATGACATTGGCCGCAAGAATGGTCAGAAGTTCAAAGGGGCACTTCCAGTTCTCGGGATATCAGAAGCCACCGCTCCCGGAGTTGAAGCTTCCTATCTCGCTTTCCTGGATGATTTTTCCAGACATCTGGAGAGCCATAGCTATTTGCTGGGGGACCGTCCGAGCCTCGGTGATTTCGCATTCATCGGTCCGCTATATGCCCATTTGTATCGCGATCCGGCATCCTGGGATCTGATGCTGAAGCGAGCTCCGAAAGTCGCGGACTGGGTCGAGCGCGTTTATGCGGGGCAGGGCGGTTCTGGAGATCTTGTGGGTGGAGATAGCATACCGGACACGCTGCTCCCGATATTGGCGCGACAGATGCGCGAGCAAATCCCGGCCCTGATGAAAACCATCGCTCATTTCCAGGTGTGGCAACAAAATGAATCAGCCGGGTCGTTTGTGCCACGTGGGCTTGGTGAAATTACAATCGAAGTGGAAGGTCGAAATGGTCCTGCCATTGCGAGAAGCTTCCCGCTGTTCCGCCTTCAGGATGTTCTTGATGCATACGCTGGACTAACCGGCGATGAGCGCACGCGAGCTGATGTCCTGCTGGAGGAAATCGGCGGTGAAGAGATCACGAAACTGAAATTACCGCGTCGACTGATGCGCAAGGACTACCGGCTCGCTTTGGCGTAGTCTTCCGGCTTCAGCTTGATGCGAGGGGCTGGCGCAGGGCCGGTGTGAGCCCGTCCCTCAAACCGAAAGATTTCAGCAATTCGCTAATCACCTGGTCCCGGTCGCCACCATATTGCATCATGCGCATCACCAGTTCGTTCTCGCGATTGCGCTGGAAGCGGTCCATGTCGACTTTCCAGTCTCCGCTTTCTTCAACGAAATTGATGGCATAAGGCGTTTCGAGATTGTTGTGCGTGAGGTTCGCCCAGGCCGCAGTATCTTCGACCTGGAGTGACGTCAGCTTGAACTCGTTGAGATCTGCCACGCCCAGCATTTTGTTCTTCGCCAGAATATTGATGATGTCGCGGCCGCGGAATTTTTCCAGCGCGGCCCGTTTGAACTGAGATCGCAGATAATAGATGCTGACTTCATCATAGATGCTCAGCTGATACATATCTGCGCCCCCAGTCAGGGCGAGGCGGCGAAGTTTGTCGAAATGCTGTAGGGTCTGCTCGCTGACGAGCTGTTCGACCTGATCACCCCGTCCGGCTTCGACGGATTTCTTGAAGTCGCCAAACACCTGATTGACTTGCTGTGTCGGAGACTTTGAGCAGGAGGCCGCTAGCAACGCTGTGGCAAGGAGTGTCAGCTTTGCTGCTCTTCCGAGTGTCGAAAGTCTCAACATATATCTTTCCCCGTCGGACGAAATCTGCCTGATGAAGGCAATTCTAAAGCTTAAGCGGGAATATTTCGTTAACGGGCTAAGGTTAGTTTTTTACCGAATTTGCGTCGATGGCTGGTTTCGCATGTCCAGGTTTTACTTTGGTCTCGCGGCGATACACTCGATTTCAAGACTGGCTCCCAGTGCAATGCCGTCCACGCCGAAGGTTGATCTTGCGGGTTTGGGATCAGGCAGCGCCGCCATATAGGCCTCGTTCATCGCGCCATATTCATTCATGTCTTCGAGGAATACAGTGCATTTAACGATATGGCTGAGGTCTGCGCCCTGTCTGGCGAGGACCGTTTCGATGTTATTAAAAATCTGAGTGGTTTCTGCGCCGACCCCACCCTCAACAGGCGAGCGGCTTCCAGGCTCGACGCCAAGCGCTCCGGAAAGAAAGATCAGATCACCAGCGACCACCGCCGGTGAAAATGGCAGACCGAGGCCCGCGCCGGGCTCCTTGTCGTAGATAACTTCGGGCGTGTTGGATGCCGTTTCGACATTTGTCGTGACGCAACCGCCAAGGCCTGTGCAGCATACTCCGGCAAGTCCTATCAGCAATCGTTTCATGCGCCCCTCCAAGTGTCTGATTTGAGGTGAGGTGAAACAGCAGGGAGCTGGTTTGCAACCGAGAAAGTAGCGGCGGCATGATTGACGGCCGTGACGATCAGGAAGTCATCATGGCCTGCCAAAGATTAGGCAGGATTTGCGTCCTCATTGGCCTCGCCGGTACTGTGTTCTGAGGCGAGATAATCAGCGCTTCGCATTTCAAAGAGACGAGATGCGGTACGTTCGAATTCAAAGGCACCGTCACCGGCGACATAGAGCTCATTGGGTTCAGCTTCGGCGGACACGATCACCTTCGCGTGTGCCTCGTAAAGCGCATCGATCAATGTGACAAAGCGAGTCGCTGCATTGTGATTGTCCGGCCCGAGCTGCGGCACGTCATCAATAAGGACCGTATCGAATTGACGCGCCAGTGTCAGATAGTCAGCCGCTCCGAGCGGGCGATTGCAGAGCTCTTCAAAACTCATGCGGGCGACCCCGGCCGCTTGTTTTGGAATGCGCCATTCACGTCCATTGACCGTCAGATGGCATTCCTGGGGTTCTGCGTCATTGGTCAAACGCTTCCAGGCATCATCCATCGCCTGGCGAGAGGCATCGTTCAGGGGCGCGTAATAGACCGGTGCTGCCGTCAGACGCTCCAGCCGGTAGTCCCGGTCTGAGCGAATCTCATGAATGGTGTGCGTCTTCTTGAGTAGCTCGATAAAAGGCAAAAAGCGCTGGCGATTGAGGCCATTCTTGTAGAGATCATCCGGCGGTCGGTTCGATGTGGCAACGACCACAACATGACGTTCCAGAAGTTTTTCAAACAGGCGTGACAGCAACATCGCATCGGCAATGTCCTTGACCTGAAATTCATCGAAACAGAGGAGCTCAGAGGTGCTCGCAATCTTTTTGGCCGCTGGCGGGATAGGGTCATCATCTGATCCCTTCACTGCCCAGCCGCTGGCCCGACGTTCAGATTTTGACTTCTTCTTCCACTCATTGATGAAGGCATGCGTTTCCTGCATGAAATCGTGGAAGTGCACCCGGCGCTTGTTTTCGATTTCTATGGTCGAAAAGAACAGATCCATCAGCATGGACTTACCGCGTCCGACGCCGCCCCATAGATAAAGGCCCTTTACGGGTTTCGGTTTGGAGAACCAGCCGGAACCGCCACGGTTCTCGAGTTTCTGTTCAAGCTGATCGAGCAGTCCGGCAATTTCAGCCTGCGCAGCATCAGGCTCGATCTTTCTGCTTTCCAGGCGCGCCTGATAGGCTTCGAGTAATTTTCCCATGTCAGCCAAACAATCCGGAAATCTCATTGAGGAAATGCGGGACAATCTCAGGCTTGAGCAGAATTGTCAGGAGAACACCACCAATCGCGCCGCCCAGATGCGCGTCATGCCCAATATTATCGCGCCGCGCGCCCATGCCGTACACGCTGTACGCCACATAGAGGACGGCGAAAAGTATGGCAGGAATTGGGATAATGCCGAAGAAATAGATCATTTCGAACGGGGCGTAGAGGCAAAAGCTGAACAACACTCCTGAAACAGCACCCGATGCCCCGAGTGCAGCATAATCCATATTTTTGGCATTCATCACCAATGCCAGCGCGCTGCCTGCAAGCAGGGAGCCCAGATAGACCAGAAAAAACGTCTGGGGTCCCAGCACGAATTCCATCAACGGACCAAAGAAGAACAGGGTCAGCATGTTCACAAACAGGTGCATCGGATCTGCATGCAGGAAACCGGAGACCAACACGCGATGCCATTCCTGTCGCTTCAGTACGCCTTCGGTGGTTAGCAGGCCCCAGCGTACAAATCTGTCGTTTGTGAAACCGATAATGCTGAGGAAGACATTGGCGACAATGAAAATAAGGGTCGCTTGCGTCAGTCCCATCTGTTCCATGCTGAAAGCGTCCTGCTTTTGTTGAGCATTCTTCCGGAGTTTTATGCCGGTCGAACGAAAATTCTACATTCTCATTCTCACCTAGGAGGTCTGACGCCTTCCGCCAACAAAAAAGCAGTGCGGAAGCCCACACTGCTTGATCGAAGTCCAAATTTTCCGACGTGTTTACGCAGCGGCTGGTGTCACATCCGGCAACAGGCTTTGCAGGAAGTCGTAGAAATCTTCCGGGCGCTGAATGAAGCGGTTGAACGGAAGTGTTTCTTTCGCGATGGCCTGAGGTGCACAGTCGCAACCTGCCTTGATGGCTGACTGAGCGACGCTGTCGCGGTTTTCGCTTGCAGATACCACAGCCATGCGGAAACGGCCCATTGAGGCGATCCGCGTGATGGTCATGCTCTCGTCAATGCTGTCCGGCAGGCGCAGGTCCAGTACAACGAGATCAAATTGTTCATAACGAAGACGACGTTCTGCTTCCATCAGGCTGGCAGCAATGACGAGATCAAGTTGAAGACGTTTGCGGACGGCTTTCGTCGCAGCGACCATCAACAATTCTTGAGCCCGTGGATGATCTTCTACCCATAAGACTTTCATGATTCAGAGCCCCTCAACTCCGCGAATTAGCGATGTCGGAATCGATCGCGATATTCATTGGTCGACAAAATAGAGGAATGTTTATTACCGGAAGGTAAATTTTAACTGGCTGAACGCGTAAAGTGTTGCTGTTCGATGCGCCCAAGCAGGCAGACAAATGTGAGACGAATTGCGAGGTGATTTTCGAGGTTGTATCGGAGATAATACCTTATTAGTTTTCTTGGAAAATCCTAGAAGACTGTAAAGTAACGAAAATAATACTCGTTATGCTCTTCGAAGACCTTTTAGGAAAGACCGTTTCCGGACGGAATTTCAAAGGTCTTACCCTGCGACAATTCTTCCCGGCCAAAGTTTGCCAATCTTAACACTTTTGATGAAAGCGTCGGCAAAATTAAGAGTTCAGACGTCGGGCCATCGCATCTGGTTATAAATCATGTATGTGTGGCGGACTGACTTTGTAAGAAAGCCGGCTTTTTTGATGACTGAGCCAACAACATCCGAATACGATATTTTCCTGCCAGATGACGCTGATCGGGACGCGCACATCGTTGATGTCCTGATTGAGGAACGCTGCCCGAGCTTTGTGGCGCATCCGACCTGGCCAATGATGCGGCCGGTTCTTTACAAAATGCTTGGCTATCGACGCGCCGTTGAGATGGCGGATCTGGTTCAGACCATGTCCGGCCCGGAGGCCTTTGACTATCTGGCGCGTGAACTCGCTTTTTCTGCGATCGTAAACCACCTTGAGCGTGTGCCTGCCCGCGGCAAGGTCATTATCGCGTCCAACCATCCAACGGGGCTCGCCGATGGTGTTGTGGTTTGGGATGTTCTGAAAAAACGTCGCGAAGATATCCAGTTCCTGGCCAACGCAGATGCCATCCGCGTGAGCGAAAATCTGGGCGAAACGATCATTCCGGTCGAGTGGGTGCTGGAAAAAAGATCGCCAGCAAAAGCGAAGGACACGCTGCGTCGTTCCAAAGAAGCGTTCGAACAGGACAAATGTCTTGTGATTTTCCCATCAGGAAAACTTGCGAGAAAAGAGAAGGGAAAGCTGACGGAACAGAGCTGGTTTCCAACGGTTGTGACGTTGGCCCGCAAGCAGAATGTTCCGGTTGTTCCACTCAATCTGAAGGGCGCGAATTCTTGGTTGTTTTACTTCCTTGGAGATGTGAACGGACAGCTGCGCGATATCACGCTGTTTTACGAACTTCTGAACAAGAAGGGCGCGAAGTTTGAGCTGACCTTTGGCCCGCTGATCCAGCCAGATGAGTTGAAGGGCGATGCTCAGGCAATGACCGAGACCCTGCGCAGATATGTCTCCGAGGTGCTCGCAGAAAAGCCTGATCTTGCTTTTTCAGACTGGAAGGCCGGTCTGTCTGGTTCGTCGGCATAAAAAAGCCCGACACTCTGGGAATGACGGGCTTTCGTTATGTGTTGGGGTTCGCGCTTATTTCGGTACGAGCTGAACCATCATTTTGGTGTAACCTTTGACGAAAGACCCTTGGGTCCGTCCCGGCTCTTCCAGGACAATCACGTCCGAGAAGCGCTTGAAGAACTCTTCCCAGAGGATTTTCAGCTGCAACTCGCCGAGGCGGTTTCCGACGCAGCGGTGAATCCCGAAGCCGAAGGACAAATGGCTGCGAACTTTTGGACGATCAATCCAGATATCGTTTGGGCGTTCGAAATGACGCTCATCACGGTTGCCTGATGCGTACCACATGGCGACCTTATCGCCGGCCTTGATGGTTTTGCCATGCATTTCGACATCCTCAACGGCTGTCCGGCGCATGTGCGCAAGCGGGGTCTGCCAGCGGATGATTTCTGACACCATGCTTGGCAGGAGGTCGTGATTGTCTTTCAGCTTCTGAAACTCTTTCGGGAAGAGGTTCATGCCATAGACAGAGGCTGACATGGAGTTCCGGGTCGTGTCATTGCCGCCAACGATGAGGAGGATGACATTGCCGAGATATTCCATCGGCTCCATGTTTCGCGTGTGCTCACCATGGGCCAGCATCGAAATCAGGTCATTGCCCGGCTCATTCAGATTGACGCGCTCATTCCAGAGCTCGGTGAAATAGCCAAGGCATTCCAGAAGCTCTGTCCGCCACTGCTCTTCGCCGCCGGGGCAGATTTCCGGATTCTCACGACCCGTCGCGACGTCTGACCAGCGTGTCAGCTTGCGGCGGTCCTCGAATGGGAAGTCGAACAGAGTCGCGAGCATCATCGTTGTAAGTTCGATAGAGACGTTATCGACCCAGTCAAACGGCTCGTTCACAGGCATTCTGTCGAGCACGTACTGGGTCCGCTCGCGGATCAGTTTCTCGAAGTTCTTCAGATTGTCCGGACCGACGATCGGCTGCACCGTTTTGCGCTGAACGTCATGCTTTGGCTGGTCCATGGCAATGAACATCGGCATGACGAAATCATCATCCATGTCGAACAGAGTGATGCCGCCTTTATAAGCATCTGAAGAAAAGCGTTTATGGTCGGTGTCGATCGCCATGATGTCGTCATAGCGCGTAATGGACCAGTAAGGGCCAACCGGGCTTTCTGGGCAGTAATGCACAGGGTCTTCATTGCGCATGCGCTCGAACCGGCCCCAAATCTCGTTCCGGCGCCAGAGTTCCGGGTCGGTGATATCCAGTGTCTCGAGATCAATTGCGGATGCGGGTGGGATCGGCCCGCCATGGCGGATATGATTTTCCTGAAGTCGCCCATCGGGCAGTCTTTCGTACCGGCTGTTTTCGACAACCTTCGGTACTTCGGTTGTTGTATCGGCCATGTTTGCCTCCCATTCAGTTTGTTTTTTTCTTTATACCACAGCTTTTCACTTAAAACTATGACGCATGCGTCATTTATTTTCGAGAAAATCTTGCAGTTCAGGCGTAGAAGTCAGCTGTGTGTTTGCTTATGTAACAGTGTATCAATTTCGAAAGGTTATCATGGTGCATCGAGTCGTTACTGTTTCTGGTGTTCTTCTGGCCCTGGGCCTTGCTGCCTGTGGTGAGCCGAAAGCGAAACAGATTACCGAGCCGACGGAAAAGCCATCCGTGTCTCTGGCTGATATCCGGGCACAGGTCGGCTCAGATGAGGTGCGCACGACCGAGGCGCCAGAGATTGATAGTGCGGCCAAGAATATCAATCCGTTCAAAGCGGAATACAATTATCTGGAACGTGACGCGTATAACGCTCTGATCATTCAGGCGAGTGAAGAAGAAGGCTATCTGGAGCGCTCAATGCAGGCGACAATTGAGAGCCTGTCCGGACTGCCGGGCGGTATCACCGCAAATGCGTATGAAAACGCAATTGGCTGCGCTGCGATTATGGACGTTGCTGCCAGAACGGGACTGATGTCCGCGCATGCAGCGCAGGACGCTGCAGAGGCTTTCATCTTTGACGGCGTGCTCGCACCTGCGTTTGAAGACGGTGCGGACATGCCGCGCGAGATCAATGGCGAAAGCGTTCCACTGAGCGTTCGGGAAGACCGTGCAGCGGATTTCCGTAAACGGACCTATCTGAACTATTTCCTGACGCGGGATGCATTCTACAGTGCTTATGAAGAGACTGAGATCTCGGCTCGTACGGCCTCTTGCGTGCCATCAGATGATACACTCCCGGAGGCTGCGACGCCGGCAACTGACGTTTCAGATACAACTGAAGAGACGCAGTAGCGCCTTACGTGAGTGCCCGATGTTACGGAAATTTCAGATCCTATTCTCTGTGACCTAGTATTCAGAAAAATAAGGAATTAGGCATTTCAATCGGCAGGTTTTCGCCGTTCAAATGCATATTTCAGGGAACGGATTCCTTCCTTTCAAAGTTTTTCTTCCAGTTCGGTCATGTGATCGGAAGTTGAGGAAACGCAGAGAAATTGGAGGATAATATGTCCCGGAATATTATGTATCTGCTCGGTTCGGCCGCTGTTCTGACACTGGCCGCATGCGGGTCTGGAGAAGTAAATACCCAAACCACGGAAGCAAGTGACACGAGCCCTGCGCAAACGCAGGCTCAGGCAAATTCTGATGCCCCATCTCTTGCTGCGGTGAAACAATCTATTGAAGCGCCACCAGAAGAGGTTTCCGGTCCAATGATTGACCCGGCAGCTGAAAACATCGACCCATTCAGGGGCATGTACGAGGCCGAGCAAATCGAGACGTTCAACGCTTTCTATGATGGTGTTGACGCCGAAACGATCAATATTGCTGAGCGCATTGATGAAACCAATGCCATCGTGATCACCGAAGTGCCTGTCGCTGAAGATGGTCTTTATGAGCAGGGTCTGCGTTGTGCTGCCGCGATTGATGCGTCTGCGCGTGTTGGTGGCTACCAGGCTCACGAGGCAAAAGCCATGGCTCAGGGCGCACTTGCCGCGACAGTCTACGCGATTGAAGCTCAGATGCAGCCGGATGCTCCTGAAGAGCAGCGCGACGCTCTGGTCTCGGATTTCCGTGAACAGACATATATCAACTATAATCTGATACGCGCCGATATGTCGGAAAATATGGAAGCGGAAGCGCTTAAAGCTCAGGCTGAGACCTGTTACCAGGAGCTCGGACTGGCAGAGGAAGAAACTGATGCTGAATCAGCAGAAGTAGACGAAACAGCTGAGGCTGGTGGTTCGCTCTAATCAGCAGGTTACCGCTGAATAAAAGAAATCCCGCACGGATGGCCTGTGCGGGATTTTTTCGTTCAAGAGAACGGGTTTACTGAAAGGCTTCGCCTGTCCATTCATCCTCGCCAATATCGGCAAGCAGGACGACGCGAAAAATAAGGCTGTCACCTGGTTTGATCTTTCCGCCAACCGCGCGGTCGCCATAGGCCAGTTCTGAAGGCAGGTAGAGCATCCAGTCGTCGCCCGGGCACATCATGCCGAGTGCCTCGGTCCAGCCAGAAATTACAGCATCCGCCGGGAAGTCAGTGGCAGATCCACGCGAGAAGGAAGAATCGAAGACCGTTCCATCATCGAGGCGGCCTTCATAATGCACAAAGGCGCGGTCGCTTCCGGTCGGACCTTCAGCACATTCCGGACCTGCCGCGAGCACAATATATTCAAGGCCAGTGTCAGTCTTCTGCACTTCAGCCCGCTCATGGTCCCAGCCTGGATTGGCATATGTCGCCCATGGGTCAGCTGGATTTTCGGCCGGTGTGGCTTCCATGCGCGCCTGTGTGCTGGTGCCGCCATCTGGCTGACACGCTGCCATCATGAGTGCGAGGCTGCCCAGAGCAGCACTGGAAAGAATGCGTTTCATGCAAGACTCCCGGTTCGGAATTAGGTCAATCGACATTGAGTTTGCGAGGAGGGTAACCCGATGCGCTGAGCGCTTCCACCACTTCCTGTGTATGCTGGGCGTCACGCGTCTCGATCAGAATGTCAAACTCGGCGCCTTTCGCGGGCACATCAAGCGCTAGTCGATTGTGGGCGACTTCAATGATGTTGGCGCCGCAATCGCCGATAACCGTGGAAACGCGTGCCAGGAGTCCAGGCCGGTCGTCACCAATGATACGAATATTGGCCAGCCGCTTTTCGCGTACGAGACTCCGGGTCAGGACCGATGCGAGCAGGCGTGTATCGATATTGCCGCCACAAAGGACAAGGCCCACTCGCTTGCCAGCGAATTTGGATGGATAGGAGAGAAGAGCGGCAAGGCCTGCTGCGCCGGCGCCTTCTGCAATTGTCTTCTCAACCGTTGCATAAAGCGTGATCGCGCGTTCCATGGCGTCTTCTTCGACCAGAACAACGTCATCGACGAGGCGCTGGCAAACTTCAAAATTGCGGCGTCCAACGGCTTTGACGGCAATGCCTTCGGCAATTGTTGCCCCCCCAATGACGTGGGGTTCATTGCGCAGTTCGGACAGAAGCGAGGGATACTGGCGCGCTTCAACAGCTGTGATCTTGATGTCGGGCTGGAGTGCTTTGGCCGCTGTCGCGATGCCCGAGATCAGGCCGCCGCCACCGACTGGTACAACCAGCATATCGAATGGCTTCGGCGCCTGTTCCATCATCTCCAGTGCAATCGTGCCCTGACCCGCCATGACCAGCTTGTCGTCAAACGGGTGGATGAAGGTTAGCCCTTCGCGCTCGCAGACTTCATTGGCGTGGTCGCTGGCCTCAACCAGTGTGTCGCCTTCGAGAATGACGCGCGCACCATAGTTGCGGGTGTGCTGCACCTTCACGAAAGGCGTGTTGTTCGGCATGACGATGGTCACAGGAATGCCGAGGCGCTGTCCATGATAGGCAACGCCCTGAGCATGGTTGCCCGCGGACATGGCGATAACGCCCCGCTTTTTTTCTTCCTCTGTGAGGCCGAGCAACCGGTTCAGCGCGCCGCGTTCCTTGAAAGCGGCCGTGAACTGAAAGTTCTCGAACTTTACCCAGACTTCCGCACCGGTAATTTGCGAAAGCGTTCTCGAAAGGCGCATGGGGGTGCGTTCCACCTGTCCCTTGATGCGCTCGGCAGCGTCCTGGATATCTTTGAGTTCGAGAGGTGTTTCGGTCACGATTTCGTCTTCAGTGTTTCTAGCATTTTGCCCATCGCTGCATGAACCGCATTGATGGCTTTCAGAGGCCGGACCATCACTTTAAAATCGACAATTTGTCCACCCTCATTCCAGGTGATCATGTCGATTCCATTGATTACCAGGCCATCGACTTCCGTTTCGAATTCCAGAACGGCTTTGTCACCAAGGTCGAATTCATTGATGTAGCGGAATTTATCTGTGCCGAGCACCTGGTCAGCCGCAGACAGATACAGATAGGTGATGTCCTTGCCGGCCTGCGGCGTATGGACGACGGGAGAGTGAAAAACCACGTCATCATCTAGCATGTCCCGAAGAGCCTTCAGGTCATGTGACTTCATATAGTCGTGCCATTTCTGCAGGTTATTGCTCGCCATTTCAGCCTCCCAATATCTTATGAGACCAAGGCTTTTACGCCGCTATGACGTGGCAAGCAAACCTTCGCTCGTTTCCGATGCATCATGCTCGGCGACGAGGTGCCCGGGCGCGACTTCTACAAGTTTCGGCTTGTACTGTTCGGCATCCGGATCATCGATCACCTTGGATTTCAGAAAGCGCAGGCTTGCCCGGCGGTCCAGAGGGGATGGCAGGTCGCCATGCAGGCGTGTGATCTCACGTTCGCGTTCCTGCTTCGGGTCTGGGTTCGGGACAGCCGAAATCAGTGCTTTCGTGTAAGGATGGCGCGGTGATTCATAAATTTCGTTGCGACCAGCAAGTTCAACGACCCGGCCAAGATACAGCACCATGACGCGATGGCTGATCTCGCGAACGACAGCGAGGTCGTGGCTGATGAAAATCATGGAAAGACCAAACTCGGCCTGAAGCTCGATCAGAAGATCAACAATCTGGGCCTGAACGGACACATCGAGCGCTGACACGGCTTCGTCGCAGATCACGAGCTTCGGTTGCAGGATCATTGCACGGGCAATACCGACGCGCTGGTTTTGTCCGCCCGAAAGCTCGTGCGGATAGCGGTTGATCAGCGCCGGGTCCAGGCCGACCCTTGGCATGATCTCCCGTACGCGCGTTTGGCGGGTTTTCTTGCTGAGCGTCGGTTCAAACACGGTAAGTGGCTCAGCAATGGACTGACCAATTGTCATACGCGGATCAAGGCTGGCGAACGGGTCCTGGAAAACGATTTGCAGATCCTTGCGCGATTTCTTTAGGTCCGTCTGGGTGGCGTTGGTCAGTGGTTTGCCAAGCCAGGTCACGGCGCCGCCGGTCGGTTCGACCAGTTTCAGAACAGCCCGGGCGAGCGTCGACTTTCCGCAGCCGGATTCACCGACAACGCCGAGTGTTTCACCCGGACGCAGTGTGAAGCTGACGCCATCAACGGCGCGCAATTCTTTGGTTTTCGGGAAGAATCCACCACCGACTTTGATCGGGAAGCCGACCTGCATATCGTCGACGACCAAGGTTGGTTCCGTGTTTTCGGGCGGCTGGGGATTCAGAGGCGTCCGGCCAGGGCGGTCCGGCTGGTCAATGCGTGGTACAGCCTCGAGCAGCTTTTTCGTATAATCATGCTGAGGGCGATAGAAGATGTCGTCGATTGTGCCGGTCTCAACAATTTCACCGGATTTCATGACAACCACGCGATCACACATGCGTGCGACGACGCCCATATCATGCGTGATAAGTACGATTCCGGTTTCTGTTGTCTCTTTCAGCTCTTTCATCAGGCCGAGCACCTGAGCCTGCACGGTGACGTCCAGCGCGGTCGTGGGCTCGTCGGCGAAAAGCAGCTTCGGATTACAGAGCATGGCAATTGCAATCATCACCCGCTGACGCATTCCGCCGGAAAGTTCATGCGGAAATTGCTCCATGCGTCGTGTTGGTTCAGGAATGCGTACGCGTTCCAGCCAGTCTATGCAGAGATCATTGGCTTTCTTGCCGCGAAGGCCCTTATGAATGGCCAGAACTTCGCGCAGCTGGGCACCAATCGTCATGTGAGGTGTCAGGGATGTGAGCGGGTCCTGAAAAATCATGGACATTTGTGAGCCGCGCAGCTTGCGGCGTTCTGATGGCTTCAGCCCGAAAAGAGATTTACCTTCAAACTTTACCGTTCCGCGTGTGGTGCCGTTAGCGGCGAGCAAACCCATTGCTGCGAGCGCTGACTGGCTTTTTCCGGAGCCGGATTCGCCGACAATGCCGAGACATTCGCCCGGACGAACATCGAATGAAATGCCGCGAACAGCGTTGACGGTGCCATCTGGCGTATCGAATTCGACCTGAAGATCATTGACCGCGAGAAGCGGTTCACGCTCGGAAATACTCAACACTGAACTCCATTTGTCGTCATCAGATTGTCGGCGCCTGTCTGTGTTCAAAGCGAGAACGCTATTGATTGCTTCTCTCGGCTGGGCTTTTGTGCCCTTGCGTGTAGCCAGATATAACGAGGGAGGGCGCCGTGCCAGTCATGAATTTTCTAACTACCTGTATCTTTGATCATGGTGCGATCGGTCAACTGCCAAAGACATTGAAGGGCCAAGGTGTTACCAAGGCGTTTGTCGTGACCGATCCCGGTATCAAATCTATTGGCCTTTTGGACAAGGTTTTGGAACAAATTGACATCCCTTGCGATGTTTTTGCTGAAACTGAACCCAATCCGACCGAAACTCAGGCAAAACAAGCCAGCGAAGTTTTCAAGGCGTCGGGCTGCGACGGCATCATTGCGCTGGGTGGCGGTTCCTCCATGGATATCGCCAAAGCCATCGGCCTGATGGCAACCCACGAGCCACCGTTTGAGCAGTATGGCGCGCTGGTTGGGGGCGCTCGTAAGATCAAGGCGATCCCGCCATTGATAGCAATTCCGACAACGGCCGGTACCGGATCAGAGGTCAGCATTGGTGCGGTGATCATTCTCGAGAATGGTCGCAAGGAAACCATCGTTTCCAATCACCTCATTCCAAAAGTCGCGATTTGCGATCCTTCCCTGACGCTGGGCCTGCCACCGATGCTGACAGCGGCAACAGGAATGGATGCGGTAACTCACTGCATTGAAGCGATCCTCGTCCCGGCTCCGAACCCGCCTGCTGAGGGCATTGGCTATGATGGCGTAGCGCGTGCGATTGGTGATGGCTGGCTCAAAAAAGCGGTTCAGGATGGCTCTGACCCGGACGCGCGCTGGCACATGATGATGGCGTCATATGAGGGTGCACTTGCGTTCGTGAAAGGTCTGGGTGGTGTTCACGCGCTTTCGCATGCTGCGGGTCGCCTTCATGATCTGAAACTGCACCACGGCACGCTGAACGCAATCTGGTTGCCGCATTTGCTGCGTCATAATGTGGGTTCGGCTGATGAGAAGTATGCGCGCCTTCGCAAAATGATGAACTTGCCGGAGAGCGCTGATCTGGGTGATGCGATTGCGAAGCTCATTCAGGATATCGGTATCCCGGAAAAGCTCTCAGACATCGGTTTGACGGCGGCACACGGCGAAACCGTTGTAGACTATGCTTTGAAAGACCTCGCGCATGCGACCAATTCCAAAAAGCTGGACCGTGCAGATTATGAAAAGCTCTACGAAATCGCGCTTTGAGGCGTTAGGGGCTGAGGGCCGATTGCCGTGTGAACGGGTAAGGGTCGGCATATAATACGCCAGATGTTTCCGTCAGCTGTCTTGTCAGCTGGCGGAGCGCTTCTGCATTATCCGATACGCTCATCGGAGCTGTGTATATGAGGATTGCTTCCCCCGATGGTGTAACGCCGACCAGTTCGAAACTGTGAAAGCTTTCGGTTTCCATCGCCCAGTTGCGAAAAGAGGCCTGGCCGCGTCCGCGATTTTCACGAAATTCGCGAAGGGCTTTTTCGGCGTCTGGATTGTTCTGGAACCGCACGAGGAAGCGCGGACTGTCGGCTTCGCTACGCTCGGAAGGCTTCTTGCCATCAGAGGTAACGCCACCGGAGAGTCTTGCCTTCACCGATTTGGCGAGATCCTGCAGAGGCGGGCCGCCTGCCTGATCAGCAGGGCGCACCAGAAGCGTTAGCACAAATACAGCGGCGAGGATGCTGACCATCGTCAGGATGCCCAGATGGAGCATGATGGCAGACAACATGGTCTGGTTCTGGCGAGGGGGAAGACGTGCCATTATCGAACGCCCATAACTGCGCTGGAAGAGGTAAGCGGTGAGCTCGCTATAATCTGCCTTGTACCACAAGGTCGGTGGCATTGCCCCGGCATACCTTCAATGGGCGTGCCATTCAGGGTTTCCGGACACGGGCCACGACATTGTGTCTTTTCAGCGCTCGCGCCAATGCGAGGAATGATTTCGGATACGCTTTCGTTTGAAGCGGCCTGGTCCAGCCGCTTGGCTAATTCTGCCGTGACGCGTGAAGCCGCCAGGGATGTACCCTCGGCGAGCGCCAATCGGCATTTTTCGACTGCCGCCCCGCTGATCGGATCCCGGCAATTGCTAGCCTTGGCGGGCACAATGATGCCATCTGGCCAGCCGTCCTCGTCGAGATCAGCGGCAAGGTCACCACCCGGTGCAATAACGTCAATCCCAGGCCCGTAATTGGAATAAGCGGTCAGGTGTCCGGCCCGATCTGATGCCGCCACTGCAATCACGTCTTCGCAATTGGCAGGGAAAAAGCCGGAAGCCGGTGCACCGTGATTACCCGCGGGCACGATCATTGTGCGGCCTTCGGCATGGAGTTTTCTCACGAGAGACTGAAGCGCTGGAGGACATTGTCCGGGGGCTGAGAAAGCAAACAAGATCAGATCCGCAGGTGTTTCATTTCGAAAGCTTGTCTCGTTAGGCAGCAAGACCGGGGCCATGCCGCTTGACCAGGCAAGGCCGTTCAGGGCGTCTGAAAGGCGTGCGCCGCAACGGCCTGACACGCGGATTGGCATGAGCTTCGCGCCCATCAGTATGGTGCGGAGGGCGTCTGATCGATTGGGCGCTTGGCTGATCAATCCTGCAAGGGCGGGTCCATGCAGACTGTCTTTCTGAAGTGCATTGTTCGGATCGCACAAATCACCAACATCTTGCGGGTTGGTATCGATGCCATCACCATCGCCAGCTGCCAAAGGGTCGCTGACAAAGTCAAAGCCCCCCATTTGTTTGGTATCCAATCCTATTCCAGTGTCCAGAAGCGCAATGACGGCCGCGTCCGGGTTATTCATTTCATAAGGTGTGTGAGCCCAGAATTGCGAAGCTGCCGGGGCTTTGACAGCCTGAGCGTCACTTTGCGCCGGGCTCAGCATATAATCCGGAGACACCGAATATTGCAGTGCGGTCTGTTCGAAATATGCGATCAGGCAGGATAGAAATGCAGCCTCGTCTACATTCGACGCGGTGAGACCGATACGCACGTTGTCGCATGGAGAGAGCGCCGATCTGCGGACTAGAAGTTTCTGGCGAAACAGCAATGGAGCAGGTTGATAAACCGGTCGCTGCACCGTCAGCCGCGTGGCGCCGCTCAGTAAGCGATCGCGCTGAATAACGAGCCGAAAAGCCTGGAGCTCCTCGATGACGGTTTCAAGCGGCTTCTGCTCTTCCGGTGCGGCGTCTGTTGTTGCTTGGCGTTGCGGATCGAGGATCACGGTGTTCTTGACCATCATCCATTCCGGCGCTTTGGGGCGGCGGAGTTCTTCAGGCCAGAATTGCGTGGAAATGGCGCGGGCCCGCAGAGAGTGCTCTGCATCCGGTGAATTGGTGGGGCCACCAAGGCTTCTGATTTGCGCGGAAGAAGCGGCCAGGAGTGTGTCGAAACGTTGCTGTCGTTCTTCCAGCTTGCCACACGCACCGAGCATGAGCAGCGTAGCCGTCAAGGCTATGAGCGAACCGAACCGTTTCATCCTTGCAAACTCTCTCCAATGCCGCGTCTATAGGAATAGAGCACTTTGAAGGAGATTTGAATGCAGGGCGTCAGGATCGTTGTGCTGACGGGGGCAGGCATATCTGCCGAAAGCGGTATGGGGACGTTTCGCGACAAGGATGGCATCTGGACGAAAGTGCCGCTGGAAGATGTGGCAACTCCGGAAGGCTTCGCGCGCAATCCGCAGCTCGTGCATGATTTTTACAATGCGCGCCGCGCGGCTTTGAAGCCCGCAAAACCAAATGCCGCGCATTTCGCACTGGCCGAGCTTGAGCGGGCGATGCGGGATGCTGGCGGCGATCTCCTCATTGTCACGCAGAATGTTGATAACCTTCATGAAAAGGCCGGGTCGGAGAATGTGCTTCATATGCATGGCGAACTAACCAAGGTATTCTGCGGCTCATGCCATCACAAACTCGACTGGTTTGATGACTTGGGGCTGGTCGATGTCTGTGGTCATTGTGGGAAAGAAGGGTTGATGCGGCCAGATGTCGTGTGGTTCGGAGAGATGCCGTATCACATGGAAAATATTTATCAGGCACTTGGCCAGGCTGATCTGTTTGTTTCGATCGGTACGTCGGGGTCGGTGTATCCTGCCGCCGGTTTCGTCAATGAGGCGCGGATGAATGGTGTGTCCACTCTGGAGCTCAATCTGGAGCCATCTGAAAACGCCCACGCTTTCGACGACGGACGATATGGTGCCGCGAGTGAGATTGTTCCTGCGTGGGTCGATGACGTGTTAAAGTCAGCCTGATGCGGTTCTGCCATAGGTCCAGCGGCGTAGAAGGATTTCCATCGGTCCGCGTTTGAAGCGCAGCAACCAAATGCTGCAAAAGCTCAATGTAAACAGTCCTGTTATCAGTGCGATCGCGATGGCCTGAAATGCGGTGACCTTCCCGAACAGCCCAAGGCCATATCCGCAAAATACCAGCGACAGGATCAGAGACTGCATCAGATATGCGGAGAGTGTCGCAGAGCCACCGCGCGCGAGGAAGCGCCGGACGGGTCCTTGCGGACCCTCACAGAGCTTCGCAATCCATCCTGCATATCCAAATGTTGAAAACGGTGATGCTGCCAACAGAATGGCAAGAGCAAAGAGCGCTGTGGAGCTGTCTCGTGTTTCGGCTTTCAGATAAAGCGCAGCGCCTGCAAAGCTGGCGACCAGCCCAAGCGGTAGCAGTACCCAGCGCGCTGTTTTCCAGAATGGTGCGTGCGGGTCCTGCAGCAAGCCTGTGCGCTGCCAGGATAAGCCAATCAGAAAAAAGCCAAGTGCGGCAATTGCCTGAACCATAATGAATGATGGCAAGAGTGTTGGGAGCGTCTGAAGGCGCAGGAGCGCAACGTCTCCGAAACTGCCTTCAGACCAAACAATATTGGATTTTTCGGAGGCAAGCCGAGCTTGCGTCAGTCCCGCCTGGAATTCTTCCTGGAAGGTTGGATCTGGAATATTCTCGACCAGAAAGAGGCTTGATGCGCCGAGCAGAAGCAGGCTGAACTGAACCGCAATCAGAATAATGCCAATGCGGAACAGCATTTTCGGCGTCTCATTTCTCAGGAAAAAGAGGACGGAGCCGAGCAGGGCATAGGTCACTAGGATGTCGCCAATGAAAAAGAAAATGGCGTGCAGGAGGCCGAGTATCAGAAGCCCGGTAATCCGACGAAAATACCGCGCCTTGAAATTTGCGCGGGCACGTTCTGCCGCCTCGATTTGATATCCAAGACCTGCGCCAAACATCAGCGAAAACAGGGAATAGGACTTCAATAGGAAGACTGCGCTTACCAGCAGAGCGGCTGTCTGGCTTGCCGTGCCGGCCAGCGCTGCATCGGGATAGCCCGTCATCATGTTCGAGGCGAAAATCTCAACATTCACCAGCACGATGCCGATCAGCGCCCATGCGCGCAGCAGGTCAGGTAAAACATCGCGCTTTGAGCCCTCACGCATTGTCGTGGCCTCAGACATCTATGGCGAGTATGTCGCCAAACTGCAGTGCCATCGTTCGGCGTGCGGCTTGTCTGGCGATTTTCAGTGTTAGCGATTTGCGTCTCGCACCAGCAATCTTATGTTCCGGCGCAGGTCTTGTCAGAGCGCCGCCGAATTGATCGGCGATAATCAGGCCTGTGTCTTTAGGTATAAGCTCTTTGGGAAACTCTTCTGAAACGGCGAAGAACAGCCGATCGCAAAATGGCCGGTATTCGTGCCATTTGCCATCACTCTCATAGTCCGCACGACAGGATTTGACTTCCACTATCCAGATCTCGCCCTTATCGCTGATTGCCATTATATCGCTTCGCCGACCATTAGCGAGGCGCATCTCGGTGACGCACGCCATGGCCATCTGATCAAGCAGACGAAGCGCGCCAATTGTGACCGCGCGAGTGGTTTCCGGGATGGTTAAAGTCATCTCATGATTTCAGCCTTGAATGGCCGATCGAGCAAGACGGAAATTGCTTCATCCATCGACATGGATTCATTCAACACGGCATTCACAGTGCGGCAGACTGGCATACGAACATCATATTGTTCCGCTAGCGAAACAATGCCGGGCGCCGTAGCGACGCCCTCGGTCACGGCTTTTCTGGAAGACAGAATCTCTTCGGGCGATTTGCCTTCGCCAAGCGCCTTCCCAAAACTCATATTTCGCGATTGAGAGGAGGAGCATGTCAGCACCAGATCACCGAGACCACAAAGTCCCGACAGCGTGTCGGCTTTCGCGCCCATCGCAACACCAAGGCGCACCATTTCCGCATATCCGCGGGAGATCAGCGCTGCATGCGCAGATCGACCAAGACCCAGCCCCTCAACAGCGCCCGTAGCAATCGCGAGCACATTTTTGACGGCACCACCAATTTCTGCGCCAATCAGGTCATCGCTCCAATAGGGGCGAAACTCTGGTCGTCCAATGCTTTGCATCCAGACTTCGCCCATGTCCCGGTCTGGACAGGCAAGAGTGACAGCCGTCGGCAGCCCTAGCGCAACATCCTTGGCAAAACTTGGTCCGGACAGAACAGCGACACGGGCTTTCGGCAGAGTTTCTTTCACGACATCGGTCATGAGTTTCAGTGAGCCGCGTTCCACACCCTTGGCGCACAACGCAATCGGCATGTCTGCCGGGATGACATCCTGAAGCTTCTCGAACACGCCTCTGGCGAACTGGGCAGGGACAACGGCGAGCAAGGCATCACAATCGGCCATTTCGGCCAGATCATTCGTGGCATCAATCTTGGGTAGGGGCACATCTGGCAGGAAATCCGGATTACCGCGTCCTGCGCTCAGAGCTTCTGCAACGGACGATTCAAGTGCCCAGAGTTTGACGTTTCGGCCAGCTGCATGCGCAGTATAGGCCAGTGCCGTTCCCCATGCGCCGCCGCCAAGAACGCCAATTTTCTGAAATGTCATGATGTCGAGGCCTTTGAGTTGAAGTTCTGATTGATGATTCAATAATTCAATCTAATAGTGTCCGGATGGACGACCGAACAGATACTCGTGATGCAATCCTTCACGCTGCAACTGAGCGTATCCTGCATTATGGATATGGCAAAACCACTATGGCAGAAATTGCCAAAGATTGTGACATGTCTGCGGGAAATATCTATCGCTTTTTCAAGTCGAAGCTCGACATTGCCGAGGCTTTGGCAAGGAAAGCGAATACAGAAACATTTCAAGTTTATGCGGATATGGCGCGCGATGACGCAAGTTCAGCAATCACCAGATTGCGACAATTCTTTCATCTCCGTATGAATCGAACCTTCGAATTGCTTGCATCGAATGCAAAGCTTCTTGAGGTTGCTGAAGTGCTTGCGGACGATCGCCCGACCTTTGCCAATGAACAACTTGCTCAGGAACGCATTTACATCGTTCAGATACTTGAGCAAGGGATATCCAGCGGAGAACTCAGGCCTCAGAAAGATACGACATTCACGGCTGAAATGATGCAGATGGCCTTTATGAAATTCAGCTATCCGCAGCTATGGTCGCATTTGACACTCGACAAGTTAGAGCGCGAAGTTGATGGGGTTTTTGACCTGATGGAAGCGGCGCTGAAGGCGTAGTTTTTCATCTAAACTCTGAACGCCTGGCATTCTGTTTAGCGGATAATCAGAGCAATTCGTTTTCACGGGGCTGAAAGCCCGCGATCAGATAATCATCTGTATCTTCGACGATATCAAGCTTTCCAAAATCAAAGGCGCGTCGATCGAACACAAGATCAGTCGGGCGAAGAGGCCGCGAGATATCCAGTCCATCAAGCGACCGCGCTCTGGAAAAGGCGACATAGGCCTGACCGTGAGCAAACATGCCATAGTCGAAATCGATATACACGCGGTCGAGTGTGAGACCCTGTGACTTGTGAATGGTCACGGCATAAGCGAGCCTTATCGGTAGCTGTTTGAAAGAACCGACTACAGAACGGTCGACCTTGTCTGTATCCCGGTCCAGCTCATACCGGTACTTTTCCCATACGGCCTGCTCAATGCGGTAGGTGTCGCGGTTGATTTTGACAAAGCAGGCATCGTCTTCGAAGCCGGTGACTTCACCAATCGAGCCGTTCACCCATCGGCCTTCCGGGTCATTCTTGATCAGCATCACCCGTGCGCCGACTTTGAGTTCCAGAATGTTTTCGGTCGGATGGGCCTTATCTTCGAATTGTCCGTCAACTCTTGCCTGGAAGGCATACATGTCGCCATCCAGCGCCTCAAGGCGGGCCTTGTTGATACGGTTCGCGGCTGCATTGTTGGGTGTGAGAACAATGTGGGTCTCACTCGCTTCTATGGCTGTTCGCCCGGAAATCCTGGCGTGCAGCGCTTCGGCATCGTCGCGGGACAGTCGACCGTTCCGGATGCTGTTAAGCAGTGTCAGAAAGGTTGGGTCGCTTTGCCGGAAGACGTGTTTCATTGCGACGAGAGCAAATGCGCCGCGTTGAAAAGCTTCGGCCCGAAAGAAGTAGGGGTTGCCATAGCGCTCCTCGAGAATCTCACCTTCCTCGCGGCCGACAACGGGCGGCAATTGGTGCAAGTCACCACTAAGGATCATACGCACGCCACCGAAAGGTTTTTTGGAGCCGCGATTGAGCTGGAGCGATTTATCGATGGCATCGAGCATGTCGGCTCGGACCATCGAAATCTCATCGATGATGATGGTATCGAGCTTCTTGATGAGGCGTGCATTTCGCAGGCGTTTCACATCGCCGCCGTCCAGCAGGCGAGGTGGAAACTTGAAGAATGAGTGGATGGTCTGACCACCGACATTCATCGCTGCAATGCCGGTTGGGGCGAGCACGATGGCTTTCTCGCCAGCATCGTGCAAGAAGCGACGCAGAAGCGTGGTTTTGCCGGTGCCTGCGCGACCAGTCAAAAAGACATTTCCGGTTGGAGACCGCTCTTCACCACTGATCCAGGCCAGCGGAACAGATTGGGTCAGATTCGGAGTTTGATCCTTGCTCATCTTGAAGCCTTCATCAGGACAGCCCAGTAAGAAGATTACGAACCCGCATTGAGGCTCTTCAGAATGACACCGCAACAGCTTGAGCGCTATAAACGACACCTCCTCGTGAAAGAAATCGGCGGTCCTGGCCAGCAAAAATTACTGCGAGCGCGGATCATCATCGTGGGTGCCGGTGCTCTGGGCGGTCAGATGGCGATTACACTCGCTGCTGCAGGGATCGGATTTATTCAGATTTTTGACGATGATCGGGTGGACCTGTCCAATCTGCAGCGTCAGACGCATTTTGTGACGTCGGATGTGGGCGCCTTGAAGGTCGATGCCCTGAAAGCGCGCATCGCTAGCCTGAATCCCGGTGTTGAAATCGGCGCGGTGTCGGAACGTTGGTCGCCGGAACACAGCATGGGCGACGCGAACATCATACTGGACGGTACAGACAATTTCGAAAGCCGTTTTGAAATCAATAGATGGAGCCGACAGGCTGGCATTCCTTTTGTTTCGGGCGCAGTGGCTGGCTGGCAGGGGCAAAGTCTCCTTGTGAATGTGCCAGACATCGAGGCTTGCCCCTGCTATCAATGCTATGTGCCGGAAGCGCCGCCTCAGGCTGGCGATTGCAATGATCGCGGTGTCGTCGGAGCTGTCACCACACTGACAGCCAATCATATGGCGATGATTGCCCTTCAATATATCCTGGGCCTTCAGCCGAAACCGGGCCGGTTGTGGTTAATGGACGGATTGGGGGATCGAACCCGTAATATTGCGCTTTCTCAGGACCCGAATTGCCCTGTCTGTTCTATTTTAGATTCGGCTTAAGTTTCACTTGAAACCCCCGCGGGCCTGTTGCATGTGTCGTGACACTTTTGTGACAGTGTAAGATGGTGAAATGCGTCGTCGTTTACTTATTGTTGGGCTCGTTGTGGCCGCGGCGATCGCCGCATGTTGGCTGATTTTGCGTCGCGACCCGATTCCATATGAGACGCTGGAGGCGCGCTATGGCCGCGAGGCCTCAAAATTCCTGACACTGGAAAATGGTCTGATTGTTCATATGACTGATGAGGGGCCGCCTGATGGGCCAGTCGTCATTCTTTTGCATGGTTTTGCCTCATCTTGGGCAACCTGGGATGCCTGGGCAGATGGTCTGGCTGATGAATACCGGGTGCTTCGCTTTGATTTACCGGGGCATGGTCTGACACGTGTTCTATCGGATACGGATTTGTCGACCGAGGGTCTTGTCACGTTCGTCGATGACGTTGCCGATGAGCTGGGCCTCCAGCAGTTTACACTGGCTGGCTCCTCCATGGGCGGACATACTGCCTGGCGATTTGCACTCGCCCATCCGGAAAGGCTGGATGCGCTGATACTCGTGGCAGCAGCGGGATTGCCTGAGGCTGATGCTGGGGAAGAGCCGCCTGTCGTCTTTCAGATGATCGAGAATCCGTTTGTTCGACCGATCATCAAGGACCTCGATGTATCTCCGCTGATCCGTGATGGGTTGATGTCATCTTTTGTGGATCCGGAATTCGTCACCAATCAGATGGTCCGGGAATATGCTGACCTTGCGCGTGCGCCCGGTCACCGCGCTGCTCTGATTGCGCTGGCAACGCGTGACCGCACAGATGCTGCAGCTTTTGAAGCTCGATTGTCTGAAATATCCGTGCCGGTGCTGGTTCTGCATGGGCGCGAGGACAAGATCGTGCCGCCGGGGTTTGCGAACCGCTATGGGGAGCAGATCCCGAATTCTGAAGTTATTTTCTACGATCAGATCGGACATCTGCCTCAGGAAGAAGCCGCAGCTCAGTCGTTGGCAGATGCAAAAGCATTTCTCATCAATGCTCTGGTGAGTGATGAAAGTGAGGTTCCGGAAACGGCCATAGACGATGTGAATATGGCCGAGACCGAACCGCTCGATTAAAGCATGGAGGGGATGACGCGATCTGGCGGCTTGTGACCATCAACGAAGGTCTTGATGTTGATGATGACCTTTTCGCCCATTTCGGTGCGGCCTTCTTCCGTTGCTGAACCAAGGTGCGGCAGTAGCACCACATTTGGCAGCTTTTTCAGCATCGGATTGATTTCAGGTTCATTCTCGAACACGTCGAGACCGGCGCCTGCGATCTTGCCAGCCTCCAGCGCACGGCCGAGTGCGGCCTCGTCAATCACCTCGCCGCGTGAAGTATTCACGATGTAAGCGTGGGGCTGGATGAGATCCAGGCGGCGTGCCGTCAGCAGGTGATAAGTTGCTGGCGTGTGTGGACAGTTCACTGAAATGAAGTCCATGCGCGACAGCATCTGATCCAGGCTGTCCCAATAGGTTGCTTCAAGCGCTGATTCGATATTCGGGCTGACCGGCTTTCGATTGTGATAGTGAATTTGCATGCCGAAGGCTTTTGCCCGGCGCGCGACAGCCTGCCCAATTCGACCCATGCCAATAATGCCGAGCCGTTTTCCGGAAATGCGTCGGCCCATCATCCAGGTGGGGGTCCAGCCCGTGAACTCGTCATTCTCGATGGCCTTGACGCCTTCAATCAGGCGACGCGGGACTGCCAACAGGAGGGCCATGGTGATATCGGCAGTATCGTCGGTGAGCACCCCTGGTGTATTGGTTACCGTGATGCCGCGCTGCGTAGCAGATTGCAGGTCGATATTGTCAAAGCCCGCACCGAATTGGGCAATGAGGCGGAGATTATCACCGGCACGTGCGAGAACGCGGCCATCAAGCTTGTCTGTCACGGTCGGCACGAGAATATCAGCGCGGGCAACTGCGTCCGCCAGAGCGTCCTGAGACATCGGCTCGTCAGTGAGGTTTAACTCAGCATCAAAGAGTTCCTTCAAGCGAAGTTCTACGACGCCTGGCAGGCGCCGCGTAACGATGACTTTGAGTTTCTGAGAGCTCATCGTGTCCCTATCCTGATCTTTTTCTTATCCCTAGCAAAACAGGTCGCTTAGGCCAATCTGCAAGAGAAATTGAAATTTAATCGCCTGTGTTTACGACCGATTCACCTAAATCGGCAAAATTTTCCAGATCAAATTAACCCTGGGACATGTAAACATGAAAATAGTCGTCGCGGCGATTGTTATGGCGCTCGGATCCTTCACCTTCTCGGCGTTCGGCCAGACAGCGAAGGTGGAACAGAGTTCTGCTGTTTCCGGTATGACTGTGCGCATTAGCGCCTTTTCTGGCAAGCCTGTTCCTCGCTTTGAATCTCTGAAATATGCGGCTGTTCATGGCCGGACCGGACCAAGCCTCGAATATCCGATTGCATGGCGCTATGAGCGTCAGGGGTTGCCGGTCATGGTGGTTAAGGAATCGCGCGATTGGCGTATGGTGCGCGATCCATCCGGCGATGAAGTCTGGATGCATGCGCGCACGCTCGGCGGCCAGCCGAGTGTTCTGATCTTTGGCGATGCGGCGGTTGACCTGAAGAGTCACCCGAAGGCCAATTCCCGCGTGATTGCACGCATGGAGCCTGGTAACGTTGCAACGCTCATCGGTTGTGAAGGTGCGTTCTGCCAGGTTTATGTTCAGCATCGCAAAGGCTGGGCGGCAAAATCGCAGCTTTGGGGTGCGCCAGGAACATCTGCGCAACCAGTGGAACGGCAACTGGCACGTTTGTCAGCCCCTACTATTGAGTCTGACTAAGGCCTCTGCTACGGCCAATCCACACTAAAATAGTGCGATGAAGGATCATATTCTTGGCCGAGACATTCACACCACAGTCGTCGTATAACCGCGAAGAATTGATCGAGAGCGGTCGCAACAGTCTGTTTGGCGAAGGCAATGCACAATTGCCTGCTCCGCCAATGCTTATGATGGACCGCATCACGGAAATCACCCTCGATGGTGGTACGAAGGGCAAAGGCAATATGGTTGCCGAGCTCGATATTGATCCATCGCTCTGGTTTTTTCAGTGCCACTTCATCGGCGACCCGGTTATGCCGGGCTGTCTGGGGCTTGATGCAATGTGGCAGTGCGTCGGCTTCTGGCTTGGCTGGAGCGGTTCGCCCGGCAAAGGTCGCGCCTTGGGTGTTGGTGAGGTGAAGTTCACCGGACAGGTGACGCCCGATGTCAAAACCGTGCGCTATGAAATCGATATCAAACGCGCCATGCGTGGGCGGCTGGTGCTCGGTATTGCGGATGGCAATCTCTATGCCGATGACAAGCTGATCTACACAGCAAAAGACATGCGGGTTGGTCTGTTCCGCCCGGAAGAAATGGCTAAGTGAGTCTGAATGACGGATTCGGTTCTCAGGCTGGCAGTGGATGATCGCGGCGAGCCTGAGATTTTTCACTCCATTCAGGGGGAAGGGGCGAGCCTTGGGGCGCCCCGTGTTTTTATTCGGCTCTCGGGTTGCAACCTGCACTGCAAATGGTGCGACACAGCCTATACTTGGAATTTCAACGGCACGCCGTTCGAGCACGAAGATCAGATCAAGTTCGATCGCGCCGAGGAGATGCTGACGCAAACGATTGATGCGGTCGTTTCGCGCGTCGCGCCACTCAATCCATCGGGAATTGTTTTGACGGGCGGAGAGCCGCTACAGCAACAGGCGAAACTGCCTGCGCTGATTGACGCTATCAAATCCGAATGCGGCCCGGTTTGGACTGAAATCGAAACCAATGGCTCGATCCGACCAACAGACGAGCTGATCGCTCGTGTAAACCAATTTAATGTCTCGCCCAAGTTGGCCCATTCAGGCAATGATCTGAAAATAGCTCAACGGGCAGATGTGCTGGCGCGATTTGCTGAGCTTCCGGCAAGCTGGTTCAAATTCGTCATTGAAAACGAGCAGGACCTCGCCGAAGTGACGACGCTCGTCAGGACATACCGGATTCCAGCCGATCGCGTGTTTTTGATGCCGCTGGGGCGCGACCCGGAAACGATACGCGCACGCAGCAAATGGCTGTCTGATATCTGTGTGAAGATGGGGTATCGGTTCACAGACCGGCTTCACATCCATCTTTTCGGCGATACGCGCGGGACGTGACTTTACGCTACGATATTGATCCAGGTTAAATTTACGCCGTTCGTCAGGGTGTTTTTTCGGCCTAACTCATGATAGCGTTCAAAGAAAATCGCGTCTGAAAATGGATATCGAGCAATACATTCTCAATTTGAGTGAGATGACCAGCAAGGAAGAACTGGTCGGGTATTTCACGGAACAATCGACCGCACTGGGGGCTGGTGCTGTTGGTGGGTATCCATTGATTTATGGTGAAACCCGCGAGGACAGTGGCTGGCAGCCCTATGTCACCACGTTTCCGAAAAAGATACGGGATTTTTATCGCGAGTTTGCCGCCATGGATGATCCTTTCATGGAAGCGGCACTGGTCAAGGGAAGCCCGGTCCAATACTCGCGGGTCCGTGATCAGATGCGCTGGAATGATGTTCAGATCCGATTCTTCAATATGCTGGAAGAGGTCGGCTTGCGGGATGGCGTTGGCACGCCTGTCTGTCCGAAGCCTGGCGTTGTTGCTTATTTCGTGATCGCTTTTCCCGATGTGCGCCCAGAAATGAGTTGGCCGGAACTTCGAAAAATATACCTGTATTTCAATGAGTTTTTCATTCGCTACTGGAAACTCTCTGAAAGTGACCGTGTTCGGGTTTCCATGCGCGAACGTCAGATTCTGGTCGGAATCATGAAGGGCAAATCAAAAGCCGAGATCAGTGAAACACTGGGGCTGTCAGCGCATACGATTGATACTTATACCCGCCGCTGCTTTGAAAAGCTGAAGGTGAAAAACCGCACGGAAGCAGCCGTGAAGGCTTTCGGACTGGGGCTTGCCTATTCTGACAGCCGGATCGACGAAGGTTAAGCTGCCGGTTTTCGGTCTAATCCATGGTCATCGCTGGAGTTGATTCTCTCACCCTGTCAGCTTGACGGGTCCTTAGCGACAGCATAGCGAATGTTCCAGACCACTTTTGAGGAGGATCCCATGGCAGATTGGATTATGCCGGAAGGTAATTTAATGGCTGGAAAGCGCGGCGTCGTGATGGGCGTAGCGAACCAGAACTCGATCGCATGGGGCATTTCTCAACAACTTGCCGCTCAGGGCGCTGAAATCGCTTTCACCTATCAGGGAGAATCGCTTGAGCGCCGGGTCCGCCCTCTGGTCGAATCTATCGGCATGGATACGATGATCCCGGCTGACGTAACCGATGACGCCTCTATGGACGCAGCGTTCGCAGCCATCAAGGAGAAGTGGGGCACGATCGACTTTCTGGTTCACTCGATCGCTTTTGCCGGTAAGGAAGAGCTGCAGGGATCCATGGTTGCTAACACCACGCGTGAAGGTTTCCGTCGCGCGATGGATATTTCCGTCTTCTCTTTCATCGATAGCGCACGCCGTGCATCCGAGCTGATGCCAGATGGTGGCTCGATGATCTGTATGACCTATCTCGGCGCTGAACGCGTCATCCCGTCTTACAATGTCATGGGCGTTGCAAAGGCCGCGCTCGAAGCATCGACGCGCTACGCGGCTCGCGACCTCGGTCCGCAAGGCATTCGCGTTAACGCGATCTCTGCGGGTGCGATGCGCACACTTTCGCTCGCTGGTATCAAGGGTAGCAAGTCTCTCATGAGCACAGGCAAGGACATGTCACTGCTGAAAGAGAATACGCGCATGGAAGGCGTTGCAGGTTCGGCTCTTTATCTCCTTTCAGACCTTGGGCATTCTGTGACAGGTGAAGTGCTTCACGTCGATGCAGGCTTCCATGTCGTCGGCGTTCCTGAACCTTCTGAAGAATAATCTGAAAGAACACGGGTGATCGAATGTCCAAAGCGTTTACGGCCAGATGTGAATGCGGCGGACTAAAGGTCATTTGCAAAAGTACGCCGGACAGTCTTGTTCAGTGTCATTGTTCCGATTGCAAAGCCCGAACGGGCAGTCCGTTCGGGCTCGGGGCTTATTTTCAGGCCGGTCAGTTCGAAATACATGGCGTTTCCAAACGCTTTGTTCGAAAGGCCTCGTCGGGAGCTGACTTCACACAGTTTTTCTGCCCAGCCTGTGGGACGACCCTATTCTGGAAAACAGCGCGGCACCCTGATGGCCTTGGGGTCGCAGCAGGCAATTTTCTGGATTTGCCGGAGACGACACCGTCTCGTTCTGTATTCGACGATGACCGTTGTGCATGGCTTGCGCCGTTGAATGTCCCGACCTTCAGAAAGGGACGCGATTCAGAACGTTTGCAATAAGTCCGGCAATCGCGGAACACGCGGACAGGGAAGCTGACTTGACGAAATATCGAAAAGCAATAACGTCTTATCGATATAAGGAAAGTTCAGTTTCATGCGCGGCGCTATTCAACAAAAAATTGTAACTGCGTCTTCTCTGGCGGTCTTCTGGCTGGTCGTCGGTGCTGTTCCCGCCGTTGCTGAAAATCTGGCGTTTGAACCAGATGCACCGGTTTTACTGCACATCTTCGCTTTCATACTTCTGTACGGGCACATATTGGGCGGCGCTGTTGGTCTGTTGAGCGGTGTCGTGGCGATCGCATCTCCAAAGGGTAAGCCCGTGCACCGCATTGCCGGCACCACATTTTTCGTATCCATGTTTATTGCCTATTTGATCGGTGCTGGCGTGGCGCCATTTCTGAATGAAGGCCAAAGGCCGAACTTTGTTGCTGGCGTAATGGCGCTTTATCTGCTCGTCACATCGTGGTTGGCGGCGAAGCGTCCCAATCCCGCGGTGGGATGGATCGAATACGTTGGGCTTATCACATCCTTGTTTATTCTGTCGGCGGGTGCGCTGTTCATGTATCAGGGTAGCCGGCATCCCACCGGCACCGTCGATGGGTCGCCGTCAGAAGCCTTTTTGCTCTTCCTCATTGTTGGCGTGTTTGCCGCTATTGGTGATCTGCATGTCATTATTCGAAAAAAGCTCGTCGGGGTGATGCGTATTTCACGTCACCTCTGGCGTATGTGCATGTCGCTATTCATCGCAGCGGGCTCGTTTTTTCTTGGTCAGCAACAAGCGCTTCCGGAATTTATGGTTGGAACGTTCTGGCAATTTGGTCCGGTGCTGTTTCCGGTCGTCGCGCTCATAATCTGGCAGGTTTTGGTTCACTTGCCAAAAAAGCCCTCTATCGCTGCTAATCCTGCTCCCCTGCAGACTGAACCGGCTGTCGAACCATTGACGCCGCCGAGCGCATAAACCAGCTTGTTGCTGGTTTGGATGAGACTGCGAAAACGGATCGGTCCCATCGCGCTCCCAGCGCTTGGGCTCTTGGAAGGGAAAACCACCGAAAACAAAACTGCATCACAGACGGCTTGTCTCATCCCGGCTGGGGAGTGAACGGATTGCGTCTGAAAAGTGAAACGTGTCCGCCAGCTACGGGCCTGATGGGCGAGGGCCTCTGGCCAGTGCACGCCGTCAGCTTGAGCGGCTATGGCGAGATGAGGATCATTGGAAATCAAAAGCGGTATGCCGCGCTTGGTGCAGGCCTTGCGTAGCTTCGAGGCCAGTTCCATGCGATCGTCCTCGCCGAAATGCCGGTAGATGACACCTACACCGGGGGGGAGGGTCTCAATCAAGCTGGCAGGATCTGGCGTTCGCCCCGGATCTGTCAGAAAGAATCCGCCCGGCCAGGGGAATGGCATTTGACGGCTGGCTTCTCGCACGGCAGAAGCCATTCTACGTTTTAAGCCTTGCCCAGAAACGGAGAGCGGCATTGTCAGAGACCTTTCAGAGACATCTTGATGAGATAGAAGACCGTATTCTGAAAGCCTGTCAAAAGGCGGGGCGCTCTGAGCGCCCTGAACTTGTTGCTGTTTCCAAGCGCCAGTCCGAAGATCGCATAGAGGCTGCGCTCGCCTCCGGCGTGCGTATTTTCGGGGAGAACCGCGTTCAGGAGGCACAGGAGCGCTGGAGCGAACGACGAAGCGTCTATCCTGATCTCAAGCTGCGCCTGATCGGTCCGTTGCAATCGAAGAAATCAGAAGATGCAGTCGCCCTTTTTGATACGATTGATGTGCTGGATCGCGAGAAACTTTGCCGGACACTGGCCGATGCCATTCAGAAGCTCGGTAAGGCGCCAGACATTCTCGTGCAGGTCAATACGGGCGAGGAGCCTCAGAAATCGGGCGTTCTTCCGAGTGAGCTAAGCGATTTCATTGATCGTGTTTGTCCGGATTACGATATTTCTCCTGTTGGGCTGATGTGTATTCCGCCGGCAGATGAGCCTGCCGGGCCACATTTTGCGTTGCTCGCGAGGCTTGCAGAACGACATGGCCTGACGCAGCTTTCCATGGGAATGAGCGGTGATTTCGAAACGGCTATATTGTATGGCGCGACACATGTCCGTGTCGGCTCGGCCCTGTTCGGTGCCCGCGACAGCTAGATTATTTGCACCCCGTTTTGGCATAAACGAAATCATCACCCTGTTTCAGCATCCAGCTCCAGTCATCACCATCTTCGACTTCACACCAGATTTCGTCACCGAGCGAACGGTCAATGCAGCCCTGAACACGTAGGCATTTACCGGCTTCGACGTGACCGACCAGAGAGGATTCGCCGCCTGCCATAAAATGCAGGTTGAGGCTTTCCAGGGTGAAAACAGGTGGATGAAAGGCCGCCGATGCTGGCAGGCCAGTATCGTCCTCATCTGCGCAAAGCCGTGTGTCGGCATATCGTATGCAGTCGTCGGAACCGGATGGTCGATTGTATAGTGAAGGGCGCTCGCTCAGCAATCTGTTGGGACGCTCCGGACGCGCTGTTCTGGGACTCAATGTTGCATCCGCTGAATGGTCGGTTGCGGGCTCTGGCCGGTGCAGTCTTATGAACTCATTCGTTTCCAATTGTCCGATATAACCGGCTTCCGCGCGATACACGAGCGTTAGAACAGATTCACCCTGACCGTTCAGAAAGCGTATCTTTTGCGTTTCTGGAATGATGTAGCGCCTGATAGGCGGCAGTCCGCATCTCGGTTCAACCATTTCGATGCGGCCTTCGCCGATCCGGTCGGCGTCTTCTGTCAGGCGAAGGCGGCACGTCCCTTGCGGGCTTTCGACGACCCAATGCTCGGTCAGCGCCGAATCAAGAGAAAGCGCAGTAAGTGGACAGAGCAACAACACCCCTAAGGCGAGGATCGAGTTTTTCATGACACGCTCCGGTTGTTAGCCTCATTCTGCGCGTTCGTTCGTTGAGCGTCAAATGCGGTTCAGGCCTAGGGCTCGTTGCCTTCCCAGTCGACGATCCAGTCGAGCTGGTCTTCATCCAGTACCGTTTCTTCGGAAACGACCCGCCCCATAATGGAGTGGCCCTGTTCATGAACACTGGTTTGAGTGCCGCTGATCAGTGGGTGCCAATCAAAAAGCGGCTTGCCCTCATTAAGTCGCCGATAGGCGCATGTCCTGGGCATCCATTTCAAAGCGCTCAGATTATCCGGTGTCAGCTTTACGCAATCTGGAACGAAGGCTTTTCGGTTCTCATAATTCGAACATCGGCAAGTGTCCGGATCGAGAAGTTTGCAGTGCAGACGCGTATACGCGATCTCGCCTGTATCTTCATCCTCCAGCTTAAGCAGACAGCATTTTGCGCAGCCATCGCAAAGCGCTTCCCACTGCTCATTGCTCATGTCCGACAATGGGGTTGTTTCCCACCATGGCTTCGTCATGATGCGGCTTCGTTTGAGACGGTGTCAAAAATCATGTTCAGGCGCTCAATGGCGGCTTTTGGACCATCGGCAAAGTTCCAGACCCCTGATGATAGAGCCAGAAAGTCAGCACCAGCCCGAACGAGTGCTTCAGCATTGTCTGGTGTGATGCCGCCAATTGCAACGCATGGAAGCTCCATCATTTCCTGCCACCATGTCAGGAGCTCCGGAGTGGCTTCTGTCGGTGCTTTTTTGGTTTCGGTTGGAAAGAAAGCGCCAAACGCCACATAGTCCGCGCCCTGTTCGCCCGCGACCATGGCGAGGTGTCGGCTATCATGACAGGTCACCCCGACAATGCCGTTTGGTCCAACCCATTTTCGGGCTTCCTGATAGGACATATCAGATTGACCGATATGCACACCGTCGGCAGCAAGTTCGGCCGCCAGGTCGGCTCGGTCATTGATGAGAACCGCAATATCTCGGTCCTGAACTTTCTCGGTGATCCGTTCGGACAGGCGACGCGTGGCGTCGGCGTCGACCGTGACCCCATCCTGTTCCTTCATCCGTATTTGAAGACAGGCGACATCTCCGCCATCCAGCGCATGAAGCAGCTGTGATTCGAACGCCTGGATGTCGTCTATGGCAGGCGGTGTGATCAGGTAAAGTCTGGCTCGATGTTGCATACACGTCTTGGACGTAAAAGCGGCTCATTCGTCAAGTCATTCCTGCGCACGGTAGCCCCGCTGACAAATGGCGAGCGCGCGGAAATCGTTAACATCCCACGCAATTCTATAAAACGTGTTCAACATGCATTAAGAAATTTTTGCGACCTTAGGTTTAGGAAGAGGGAAAGTTGTATTCGGGGGAATCGTGAGACGGATCGGGTATATTGCAGGAGGCGTGAGCGCGCTTGCCCTTACGTCTTTGGCTGCGGTCAGCATGCAGGACATGTGCGCAGAACGCCGACGGCTTGAGGCCGAGGCAACCAATCTTGTATCCGTTCAGGTCGACTGTGCGCAAGACCTCGGTGGAATCGCTGAGCACCGTTTTCCTATGTCCCCTGGCGAGGAGTTGAGGCAACTGTCCTGCACGGACGAGGCGACAGAGGTCATCGATACGAAAGATTGGTCCCTTGACGAGCGAACCGGACGTCTGCGTGAACAGGACTGGCAGGCATTTGCTGTTTCGAAGTCTGCTCCGGAGGGGGTTCAGAAGTTTGCAAATGAAGACGGTGTTCACCTGATGACAATCGGGAAGACCTTCAGGGGGCGTTATGGCCGACTGGTTGAACCTGCCTTTGTCGTCCGGTGTTCTTCGGAGCGAAGGACATCTGTTGTCTGGATGCTCGATGAAGTTTTACCGGACCGCGATATCAGCGTTCAGGTTCAGCTCGATTCCGGACCATTTCGTATGGTGCAGATGAGTGTCTCATCTGATCAGAAATCCATCGGTCTTTGGGATCAGAGGGATGCCATTTCATTCCTGCACGACATTGAACATGCGCAGTATATGAAAATCAGTATTCCTCAGGCTGACGGAGAAAGTCTCGAAACCGATTTTTCGCTGGAACGGTTGTCCTATTTGCTTCCGGGAGTGGGAACGGCCTGCCGCTGGCACAGCTGAGCAAAGAAAAACCCCTTGCTGCGAAGCAAGGGGTTCTCTGATTTCGTATGATCGTAGAGATCAGCCAGCTTTGGAGGCTTCATAGATGGAATCGATCGCCTCAGCGAGTTTCGCGTCGAATTCTTCATCACTTTGTTTCGCAGAAAGACCTTCGGTCAGTGCGCGTGAGAAGCTGGCGATCATGCCGCTGTTCTGCGCGAGCATAGCATTCGCCTCTTCGCGGGAATACCCACCAGACAGGGCGACAACACGCATGACGCGCGGATGCTCGATCGCTGGCGTGTAAAGGTTTGCTTTTGTCGGGAGCGACAGTTTCAGCATGACTTGCTTGTCAGCTGGGATCGTTTCCAGATTTTTCATGATCTCTGCGAGCAGAATGTCTTCTGCCTGAGCTTTATCAGAAATCTTGATGTTCACTTCTGGCTCGATGATCGGAACGAGGCCGTGCGCGAGGATTTGCTTGGCGACTTCGAACTGCTGCTCAACCACTGCAGCAATACCAGCCTGATTGGCGGCATTGATGTTGGAGCGCATTTTTGTGCCGAAAATGCCTTTAGAGACAGCTTTCTCCAGCAGAGCGTCGAGACCTGGGTTCGGCTTCATGACCTGCGCGCCGTTTTCCTCGTCGGCGAGACCCTTGTCGATCTTCAGGAACGGAACCACGCCGCACTCATTCCAGAGATATTCTGCCGTTGGCGTTCCATCGATGTCGCCGTCCATGGTGCGTTCGAACAGAATGGCACCCATGACTTTCTCGCCATTAAAGGCAGGCGACTTGATGATGCGGGACCGCATCTCATGAATGAGGGCAAACATTTCCTCATCGCCGGAATATTCATTCTCTTCGATACCATAGAGGCGAAGCGCTTTCGGTGTAGAACCACCGGACTGGTCAAGCGCTGCGATGAAGCCGTCTTTTTCGGCGGCTTGTTTGGTCATTTCTGGGTTTGCCATCAGTACTGTCCCTTTTCCCATAGTTTTTTGTTGTCTTACTTACCCTTGAGCGCTTCCACGCCCGGCAGGGGTTTGCCTTCCATCCATTCGAGGAAAGCGCCGCCAGCTGTTGAGATAAACGTAAAGTCTTCTGCAGCCTTGGCGTGATTGAGAGCAGCGACGGTATCGCCGCCACCGGCAACGGCGATCAGTTCGCCTTTTGCTGCGCGTGCGCCAGCCGCTTTTGCGGCAGCGACAGTTGCTGCATCGAAAGGCTCCATCTCGAATGCCCCGAGCGGGCCGTTCCAGATCAGTGTCTTTGCGACGTCCATAGCCGTTGCCAGTTGCACAACTGTCTGCGTGCCAGCGTCCAGGATCATCTCGTCTTCTGCAACGTCGTCCAGCCCGCATGTGCGGTTCGCGGCATTGGCTGCAAACTCTTTCGTAACGACAACGTCCAGTGGCAGAAGAATATCACAGCCAGAGGCTTTCGCATTGGCTTCGATCTGCTTTGCCGTATCAGCAAGGTCGTGTTCACAAAGAGATTTGCCGACATTGTGACCGCGCGCGGCAAGGAAGGTGTTTGCCATACCGCCGCCGATTGCCAGCGCATCAACCTTGGAAACGAGGTTCTTCAGAAGGTCGATCTTCGAGGACACTTTTGCGCCGCCAACAACGGCAAGCACAGGGCGTTTCGGTTCGCCCAGAGCTGCGTTCAGGGCATCCAGCTCCTTTTCCATGGACTTGCCAGCAAACGCAGGAAGGCGCTCGGCCAGACCGACTGTGGACACGTGTGCGCGGTGAGCCGCTGAGAACGCATCATTGACGTAAAGGTCGCCGAGCTTGGCAATCTCGTCAGCCAGCTCGCCATCATTCTTTTCTTCGCCTTTGTAATAGCGTGTATTTTCCAGCAGGATGATGCCGGTTGGTTCCAGCGCTTCGATTGCCGCTTTTGCTTCGTCACCCTTGCAGTCGCTGGCGAAAGCAACCGGGTGTCCGACCACTTTGGCAAAGGCTGAAGCTACGGGCTCAAGGCTCATTTCCGGAACTCGCTCGCCCTTTGGACGACCGAAATGTGCGAGCAGAGCCACTTTCGCACCTGCATTTCGAAGCGCGTTGACGGTGGCGACAGCTGCTACCAGACGGGTGTCGTCGGAGACTTTGCCTTCATCATTCATTGGCACGTTGAAATCGACGCGGACCAGTGCCGTTTTACCGGAGAGGTCTCCTGCATCTTCGATCCGTTTGAAATCCGCCATTACTTATTCCCCGTTTTTCGAAAGACCGCGCGGATGAGCGCCGCAGGGCCGGAATGGAAACTACCTTCTTCAAGCGTTTCAACGCCTGACATCATGCTGAGTGGCACAACATTTTCAAATTCGTCAGCAAGCGTGTCTGCGACGTAGAGCATGTTGGCATCGGGTGGCCCGCCAGAATTATACTTTTTCTGAAAGTCGATTTGGTCCTGGGTGAAACCTTCAAGAAAAAGCAGGCCGTCTGGTTTGAGGGCCTGCGTATAAAACTTGTGGAGTGGTTTTCGGACGTCGTGCGGCATGTGTCCAAACATGGTCGCCACCAGATCAAACGTTGCGACTGGCCATTCCCATTGGAAAAGATCAGCTTCGACGGTGGTAACGTTGACCTGCTTTTCCTGTGCAAGCTTCTGGGTTTTGGCCAATCCTTCCGCAGAAATATCGACAGCTGTTACATCAAGTCCCAATTGCGCCAGAAATACCGCGTCACGTCCCTCGCCGCAGGCCGGGATGAGTGCTGTCCTGCAATTGGCGGAAATGGTGTCAGCCCAGGCATGGAGCAGGCGACTCGCTCGTGTGCCATAGACGTATTCGTCCTGACCAAAGCGCGTATCCCAAAACTCTTTTGGAATGCCTTGTGACAATCCCATCCCCCGAACGCAACGCAGACAGTGCAAACCCACAAGAGGTTTAGCGTGCTCGTCTGTAATGTCCATAACGTGACCACCCGCAGATCGGGTGTTTCATGACTTTTACGCACTCTGCTCTCGAGAAAGTGCCATGCCCCTGGATGAGAGGAGCATTGACCAAAGCTCTTACCGGCCGATTCAAGCAAAAGAGCTATTGAAAAGAACCCGAGAAGATGACTTCCCGGGTTCTCTTATCTCGAGTGTATCGCCGCCAATCAGGCCGCTATACGACGCTGTTAGATGTGCTTCGACAGAGCGACAGCCGTATCAGACATACGTGTCGCAAAGCCCCATTCGTTGTCATACCATGACAGGATAGAGACCATGTTGCCGTCCATGACTTTTGTCTGGTCCATGTGGAAGATGGACGAGTGGCTGTCATGGTTGAAGTCAGTCGAAACAAGCTGGTTCGTTGTATAGCCCAGAACGCCTTTCAGCGGACCATCAGCAGCTGCTTTGATCGCTTCGTTCACTTCTTCAGTCGTCGTGGACTTCTTGGAGATGAACTTCAGGTCAACCACAGAGACGTTCGGCGTCGGAACGCGCATCGCGAAACCGTCCAGCTTGCCATTGAGTTCTGGAAGAACCAGACCGACAGCTTTTGCTGCACCCGTCGATGTCGGGATCATGGACATGGCCGCTGCGCGTGCACGGTAGAGATCGCCATGCATGCGGTCGAGCGTAGGCTGGTCACCCGTGTAAGAGTGAATGGTCGTCATGATGCCTTTTTCGATGCCGATGACATCGTTGAGGACTTTTGCGACCGGAGACAGGCAGTTCGTTGTGCAAGATGCGTTCGATACAACGAGGTCGTCAGAGGTCAGAACGTCATGGTTCACGCCGTAAACGATGGTTTTGTCAGCGCCGGAGGCCGGAGCAGAAACCAGAACGCGCTTGGCGCCAGCCGTCAGGTGCGCAGATGCTTTTTCCTTGCTGGCAAAGATGCCGGTGCATTCCATCGCGATATCGATGTCGAGTTCACGCCAGGGCAGTTCAGCAGGGTCACGAACAGCTGTGCAGAGGAATTCCTGATTGCCAGCTTTGATCTTGTCGCCGTCGACGGTCACTTCCACAGGAAGCTTGCCGTGTACGGAGTCGTACTGAAGCAGGTGCGCATTGGTTGCGACCGGACCCAAATCGTTAATCGCGACGACCTGAACGTCATCACGGTTGTGCTCGATGATCGAGCGAAGAACCAGACGTCCAATCCGACCAAAACCGTTAATAGCGACACGCACTGCCATAGTTACCTCCTCAATAGGCCCACCGGCCCTCATACACAGGCTGAGTTCCGGGCTTTCCTAGACCGGACAAGCCAAGTCGTCCAGATGCCGTAAGGCAAAACAGGAAATTGAACTGACGTTCTTTTCCAGAAAAAGCTGTGTGTTCAAAAAAAGTGGCGAAGATTTCAAAGTGTATGTCAGATGACATATGACAGTCTTCAGGTGGATGCTTACACACGGCCCTCGAAGAGGGTTGGAGTGTCTGGGGGGACGCATGCTCCGCCTTCTTCATCCTTCTCATTCCCCGCCATCTGAGTAATGATGTCTGCGAGTTTCCGCCAGGCTTTGTAGAAGACGAGCTCCCCGCAATCCGCAATCAATGTCAGTCTGGTGTTCGGTTGTACGTCCATCAGTTCTGATATGCGTTCGCCCGTCATTTGAGGATCTTCTGCGCCGACGATCAGATGGATGGGGCAGGTGAGCTCTGCGAGATCACGGAAGCCATCATAGTGGCAAAGCTCGAATTCGCGAGCGAACACTTCTGCGCCCTGAGAGAGCGAATGTGCGCAGGCGTTTCGTAACAAGGCGCGATAGACGGGGTGGCTCAGTACTTCCTGATCCGGGACCGAATGTGCGTATGCCTGGCTCAGATACCAGTCCGTGCCTTTCTCGCGCAGGATGCGCTGGCCAGTTCGGGCAAGCATGCGGCAGGCCCAAGGCGCCCGGTGAGCAAGGTCGAGAAAGGTGTTGTGCACAAGCGGCAAATGCTTGCGCCGACTTCGATCGTGCATTGGGAAAAAGCCACCGACGGAAATAAAGCTTTTGACTTTCTGCGGGTTGAGACGGGCAAAGCGGGCAATAGCGAGACCTGTGAGCGTGTGGCCGACCAGATGGAGTGGCGTCCCGCCCAGATGGTGATGGAACTCCTCCAGCGCGCTCATGGTGTCGTCGATGACGGATTTGTCTTTACGCAATTCGCTGTTGCCGAAACCGGGGCGGGACAAGGTCATCAGGCAGATGCCTTTGGCTCGAAACAGACGGTCGGCGTCCTCTGGAAGAGTTATACCAACAGCATTTCCGTGCAGCAGCACGAAAACTTTTCCACGCGGCGCGCCAAGCCAGGAATAGGCTAGCTTTCGTCCGGTCCGGTCCGTGAAAATGCGCTCGCGACCATATGGATCGCTCCAGGCCGGAATTTTCTGATTCTGAGAGCTTTCCATCCGGACGCACAAAAGCGCAAGCAAGCGGACGAGATCGACCTGCGAGTTCGCGCCTGTCTTGTTGAAGATTGACGTCAACTGCAGGCGAACTGTCCGGGAGGACGTGTTGCGCTCTTCTGCAATGGCGTTTGTATCGCGCAGGCGGAACAGTGCATGACAGATGTCGGCTTCGGCCTTTGTCAGGCCGAAGGCTTCCATCATGCCGCTTTTGACAGCGGGGGTCCATTCTGGATCAAGCAGGCGGATAACAAGGTTTCCAGACGTCGCGGTTTCGGATGAAATCGGAAAAATTTCAGCGATCCGGTCTTCAAGTGCTTGCGTCTCGACCCGCAAAATACCGTGCTGAAGATTGCCGCGTTCCCGCGCTGTCCGGCAGACAGATCGAAAGGCTTCCGTTGACTCCGCTGACACCCAGCTTTCGTCGGCCTTTTGCCCCTGAGTGTGACCAAACAGGCGTGTCCAGCCTTCATTTGCGCCAAGGACATAGTAATCCGGTGAAATGACGAGGGTCGGACTGGTCGTTTCGGAGAGAGCTTTATCGACTGGGTCGTTGAGGCTCCAGAGCGGTTTCTCTGCGACCAGCTGATCGGCTTTGGCTACATGCTGGCGCAAATGCGTAGAAAAATTCTGGTCTGTAGCGTGGTCACTGCGTGCCATGCGCTTTTGCCAGGCGGAGACGAGCGCATCAAACGCGTCAGCATCACTGACAACGCGGTAGCTCTGAGCGACGATGTCAAAATCTTCTTCGATCAGATCGCTCATGAATTTCTGTTCCGTATGATGGATGACATATGACGAGGGGCCAGAGCATATGATTGAAGGGCGCAAGAGAGGTTGGCGGCCCCGGGGGACACACACCTTTCAACCAGACCGTCTTCGCCCAGATGGTTTGAGGACTTAACAAGCGCGTTCCGGACGGAACGCGCTTCTTTTTTGTCCGAGCTCACCCAACTCAACAATGACCATCTCCCAGCCTCACAGGCCGCGGAAAATACAAAGCCATCCCCAAAAGAAAAGCCCCTATTGGTCACAATAGGGGCTCGAAGACGTTCACTTTATCGGAATGCCTGAAAATCAGACGAGAGACTTGGCCGTTGATGCCACATTCTCTGCCGTAATGCCGAAATGCGTGAAGAGATCCTTGTATGGGGCGCTGGCGCCAAAGCTGGACATGCCAACGAATTTACCCTTGCGGCCAATCCACTGATCCCATCCCAGACGAACGCCTGCTTCGACAGCGACTTTCGGCAGGTCTCCGCCCAGAACATCTTCAATATAGGCTTCGTCCTGTTCGGTGAAAAGTTCCCAGCACGGCAGAGATACAACGCGAGCTGCGATGCCATCAGACTTCAGGCTTTCCTGTGCCGCGAGCGCAAGTTCAACCTCAGAGCCGGTTGCCAGAAGAACGACCTGTGGATCGCCCTCGGCTTCTTTCAGGACATAACCACCTTTGGCGGACAGGTTTTCCGTGATCTTGCCAGACCGCGCAGGGGCAACCCCCTGACGTGTGAGCGCCATGATAGACGGACCGGTTGTACGAGCGAGAGCCAGTTCCCAGCACTCTGCTGTCTCTACGCCGTCCGCAGGACGGAAGACGTGAATGTTTGGCATGGCACGGAAGCTGGCCAGATGCTCAACCGGTTGGTGGGTCGGGCCGTCCTCACCAAGACCAATGGAATCGTGTGTCATGACATGAATGACCGGTGTTCCCATCAATGCGCCAAGGCGAATGGCCGGGCGAGAATAATCGCCAAAGACAAAGAACGTGCCGGAATAAGGGATAATGCCGCCGTGCAGCGCCATGCCATTCATGCATGCCGCCATGCCATGCTCACGAATGCCGTAGTAGACATAGCGACCGGAATAGTCGGTTGCCGTCAGTGGGCCGGTCGAGCTTGTCTTGGTGTTGTTCGAGCCGGTCAGGTCGGCGGAGCCGCCAATCATGGTCGGCAGTATTTTTGTCGCGACTTCCAGCGCTGCGCCAGACCATTGACGTGTCGCCTTCTTGTCCTGGCCGTCAGACACGCTCTGCTTGTGCGCCGCCATCGCATCAGCGAAGGCTGGCGGCAGTTCTGTGTTGAATGCCTCTTCAAAAGCGTCTCGTTCCTGAGCCCCGGCAAGGCGCTTTTCCCAGGTTTCGCGCGCTTCCGCGCCGCGTGCGCCTGCTGCGCGCCAGTTTGCGACGACATCTTCCGGCAGAACAAAGGGCTCGTGGTCCCAGCCGATATATTTGCGGATGCCGGCTATTTCTTCAGCGCCATATGGGCCGCCATGCGCCTTACCGGTGCCTTCGATATTCGGTGCGCCATAACCGATGCGGGTTTTGCACGCGATCATGACGGGCTTATCGCAGCTTTTAGCCCAGGTCAGTGCCTGATCAATGGCTTCCGGATCGTGCCCGTCAATCGCGGCGGTCATCCAGCCTGCAGCTTCAAAGCGTTTGATCTGATCTGTGGAATCCGACATGTTTGTGCCGCCATCAATGGTGACGGAGTTGTCGTCCCAGAGCACGATCATGCGGTTCAGGTTCAAATGGCCTGCGAGCGTAATAGCTTCCTGGCTGACGCCTTCCATTAGGCAGCCATCGCCTGCAAGGACGTAAGTGTAGTGATCAACCAGATCGTTGCCGAAGCGCGCGTTCAGATGGCGCTCCGCCAGTGCCATGCCAACGGCTGTCGCGATCCCCTGGCCAAGCGGGCCCGTTGTGGTTTCGACACCCTGAGTAATGAAGTTTTCCGGGTGGCCTGGCGTCTGGGCACCAAGTTGGCGGAAGTTCTCGATATCGGAGAGGGAGACGCTCTCATAACCCGTCAGATGGAGTAGGGAGTAGATCAGCATTGAGCCATGGCCAGCTGACAGCACAAAGCGGTCCCGGTCTTTCCAGTCTGGCTTCTGCGGATCATATTTGAGGTGAGACGTGAACAGCGTGGTTGCCACATCAGCCATGCCAAGTGGCATACCGACGTGTCCGCTGGCAGCTTTTTCCACAGCATCCATGGAGAGAGCGCGAATGGCGTTGGCCATGTCTTTCAATGACGCTTTGTCAAAATTCATTGAAACTGTCCTTGTTTCCGACTTGGCGTGATCAACAGTAGACCGATACTCAGCGTCAAGTGTGCAGTTTGCGTTTCTTTTCGAATTTGCGATATTTATTGTGATTCTTCCGTATTGAGGTCCAAGCAAAGCGCCATGAAAGATTTGAAGACAGCCTCGGAAGAGCTTGATCAGGCATTGTCCCGGCTGGAGAACAGTGTCGATGCGCTGTGCGAGAAGAATAGAATGTCTCGTATCATTCACGCGGAAGCTGAGGCGCTCAGACGTGATCGGGCGCAACTCGCTATGGATCTGGATGCATCGCGTGCGCGGGAACAGGAACTTGAAGCGCTGGCCGATGAAGCATCGCAGGCATTGGGTACAGCCATTGCAGAGGTTCGTGCCGCTATGGCCGCGACCAGTACAGAACATTGATCGGTTGAAAGAGCGCGCACATGTCCAAAGCTGATATCGTCATTCGCGGAAAGACCTATTCGATTGCCTGCGCAGAAGGGCAGGAGGCGCGTCTGGTCGCTTTGGGGGAGAAATTCAATGCGCGTATCAAGGCCTTGGAAGAAACAATTGGTGATGTCGGGGATGGGCGGCTGTTGATTGCTGCCGGGCTTTCGCTCGTTGATGATCTGGAAGCGGCCCAATCCATGATGGACAAGCAAGAGATCGACGATCTCGATAACCGTATTACATTGATCGAGCGTACGGCAGCGGCAGCCTTGTCGGATGCCGCGGGCCGTATCAATGCGATTTCATCCCGCATTGATGAGGCGGGATAAAATCGTTCTGCTGATCAGCGAACCGCCGCAACTTCTATTTCCACCACCCAATCCGGGTGCGCAAGGCCTGCAACTTCAAATACAGAGCGTGTTGGAAGATTAGGTTGCTCCTCTGTCCCGAAGAATTGGACATATCCTTCCATAAAGCCGGCAAAATCCATGGAATCAGAGCCCTCTGGTGCCACAAGATAGACCTGCATTTTGATGACATCACTCATCGAAAGGTCCAGTGATTCCAGTTTGGCTTCGATCGCCTTAAGGGTGGTTTCGGTTTGTGCTTTCGTGTCGCCGTATTCGGCGGGCGTGCCTTCCTCTGCATCGGGATTGATGCGTTGTGGAACAGTTCCGCTCAAATAAACCAGTGTCGCATCGGCGGGAACTTCAACGGCCATCAGGATCGGGAAATCTGAGCCCGGGGTTTTGTGCCTTTTGACGCTCGTTTCGTCAGGTTCGGCTGTTGCTGTTGCACATGCGGTTGCCAAAAGCAGGCTTCCGGCCGCCAGTAGTGTGGTGATGGATTTCATCTTATTCCTCTCCCTCATTTTTCTCTTCAAGTGGGCGCACCAGCGCGACGGTTTCTGCATCAGCTGTTGGTTCATAGGTGTTCTCACCCAGACCAGACTGGAGATAATTGACCAGGGCTGCAACCTGATCATCATCCAGCAAATGTCCAAAGGACGGCATGGCTTTGTATCCATTTGTGATGATGAAGATGGCATAATCCGGATATTCGAGCTTTTCATTGCCGCTCAGAGCTGGATACGTGCCGCCGCCTACCGCGCCTTCGCCATCTGGCATGTGACAGGCGGCACAAATTGTTTTGTAGATCTTCTCTCCGGATTCAAAAGCGACACCGGGGTTCGCCATGGCCTCAGCCTGCAGTTCGCTGGGCTCAAAGCTTGTGACCGGGCGCGTATCCTGTGCGATGGCGGAGGCAGCCGCAACGCCACTCAGCGCAACGGCAAAACAGGCATATTTGGATTGTTTCATGAAGCAGCTCATCCGTTGATCACCTTGTCATGAAGTCGCGATACGGCATCCACGGCCGAAAGGACCGCTCCTTCCATCCATGCGCCCAGATATGAGACATGTTCGCCCGCGCAGACGACCCGGTTGTCGATGTCGACTGCGTTCGCATAATCGCGTTCCTTGTCACGCCAGATCCCGAAGCAGCCGAGAACCCAGGGCACTTTGTGCCAGGCAACGCTGACGCCTGATTTGTACTCCTCGAGGTATTGCGGGTGAATACGCGATCCATATTCAAGCGCCCATTTGATGCGCTCGTCTGGCTGCATGGCCGTAAATTCATAAGCCAGATCATCTCGCCAGACATAACCACCCAGAAGGACACCAGGGCCCTTCGAGAACATGTCGCCCGATGGATAGCTGATCAGATCAATTGGAAGGTCAGTATAGCTGATGCCGCCATAAATGCCTTCATCCTCCTCCCAGAAGCGTCGATTGAATTCGAGCCCCCATTTGGCCGATGAACGATACCAGACGCCATCAATCGCCTGAGAAAGACCGCTGGACAAATTGTGATCGATCTGTCCCAGAATTGAAAACGGAATGGTGCAAACGCACCAGTCAGCGGTGGTCGACGCCTTTTCGCCCGTCAAAGTGTCCTCATAGGTGACGGTCACCTGTTCTTCATCCTGCTGCAATGACAGGACCTTTGAATTGTATCGGGTCAGATCGCCGACTTCGCGGGCAAGTGCCTGCGCAATCATATCCATCCCGCCGACCGGCTGAAACATGGGTGTCTGGTGATCGATCATGTCCGGTTCGGCAAGACGTGCCCAGATTTTTGATTGCAGCAGCGGTGATAGATCGATGGGTTCAGACGCATCTGGCGCACCTTCAAATCCCGCGCCAGGCAATTTCCCAAAACCTCTGTAACGGCTCGTCGCCATGCTCATTTCATAGGTCAGCTCATCGTTCAGAATGCCGGTGGCGCGTAGGGACTCAATCAGAATGTCGCGATCATCGGCTGTCACCAGGTCATCGAGCCGTCCCTGATTGACGGCTTTCGCCAACAATTCGGAAATCTGCCCCCGGTAATCGGCTGAAATTTCCCGATATCGCTTTGGCGTGCCGTCAAAGCCCTGTGATGTGTGCAGATACGCATTGAAATTCTTTTGAATGAACGGTTCGAGCTGCACGCCCAGTCTCTGGCAGTAATCAATGACGCCGTGATGATCATAAGGAATGCGCCATGGCCCCGGATTGAAGTAATTGCCGTCTGCAAAGCTGACATTCTGTTTCGCGCCACCGAGTTCGGTATAAGTATCGCCACCACGCAAGGTCCAGCAGCGTCCGCCTGCCTTTTCACGATATTCGAGAATCTCGACTTCGTATCCGGCTGATCTCAGCTCGAGCGCGGCAACCATGCCTGCGAGCCCGGCGCCAAGCACAAGTACTTTGGCGCCGTTCGGATTTCCATCCAGTTTGACGGGGCCTTTGTATTCCGATGCCGGAACATCCCCCATCATCCGCATTGTTGTGTAAAGTGCGGTGCCTCCCGCGGCTACTCCCAGGCCGCCGAGAAACGCCCGTCTTGTCGTTTTGCCCATACGCAACTCCCCAAAAGCCGTACTGACTTCAGGTAGAATTAAAGCGCGCGGCGAAGATAGCGGGTGAGGGGGAACCCTTCGGTTCACGTTTGCCGTGGCCTGCATATTCATCAGGCGAACAGATGTGGCGATCACAGATTGGGCATTGCAATAAATAAAAAAGCCCCGGCGAAACCGGGGCTTTTGAAGAATGGTGGGGAGCTGTTCGCTAGGCTGCGCGAACGCTGCTGAGGAAGTTTGTGACCGATCCCTTGATGCGATCAGATTCGCGGACAATCCCGGTTGTTGCACCCTCCACTTGCTGCGCACATTCGCCTGTTTCGGACGTTGTGACGCTGAGCGACTGGACGTGCTCGCTGACCGAACGGGCGCCTGTTGCCGCATCCTGAGCGGAGCGAGAGATCTCAGAGATCGCAGCGCGTTGTTGCTCCATGGCCGCGAAGATCGAGGCGGAGATGTTGTCGATATTGCTGATCAGCGTCGAGATCTTGTCCATCACGGTCACGGCAGCGCCAGAAGCGTTCTGGATGGAAGAAATCTGCTGGGCAATCTGTTCAGTCGCGCGGCTTGTCTGGCTGGACAATTCCTTGACCTCGCTTGCGACAACCGCAAAGCCTTTGCCTGCTTCACCAGCGCGAGCTGCCTCAATCGTTGCGTTGAGCGCGAGGAGGTTGGTCTGACCAGCAATGTTGTTGATCAGCTCAACAACGGCGCCGATGGCTTCAGCTTCCTTATCGAGGCCTTTTACGCTTTCAGACGACACCTGCATCTCTTTCACGGCTTCGCTCGCAATGTTCGAAGATTCGTGGATCTGCTGTGTGATTTCGATGATTGAGGCTGACAGTTCTTCTGCAGCAGATGCAACCGTACCAACGTTATGAGAGGCGTTGTCGGCAGACTGAGCAGCAGAGCCGGTCTGACCTGCAGCGTTTTCGGCGGATGATTTCATTACCTTGGCTGTGCTTTCCAGCTCGGCCGTAGCGCTGCTCATCGTACCCAGTGCGTCATGCATGGCAGCGTCGAAGTCTGAAATCATCGCTTCAATGGCAGCAGCACGTTTCGCACGTTCTTCCTGCTCGGCATGCTGCATTTCTTCGAGGCGAATGCGCTCACGGCCGTTCTCTTCGAAAATACGCAGAGTTTTCGCCATCTGTCCCACTTCGTCCGGACCGTCTGTGCCGCTCATGTCGACGTCAAACTCGCCATTCGCAAGACGGGCCATTGCGTCGTTGAGTTTTGTCAGGCGGCGCGAAATATTTCGGTTCACGTAGAAATACGCGACACCGCCAGCGCTAGTCAGAGAGAAAAGCGCAACGATCACCAGGAAGATCGAGCCATAGAAAGACATCGTCACAGCAGAAGAGGAATCGCTCTCTGCATTTTCTTTCAGCGATTGTGCGAGCTCGGAGATATTTGTCTGGAGCGTGTTCGCGGCCGTGTTCGCCGTAGCAGCGAGGCCTGCAGCTTCTTCAGCGAAACCAAGCGAAGCGCGCTTCAGATTGGCGATGGATTCGTCGCCTTCAACAAAGCTTGTCAGATCGGTTGCAGCTGTCTGGAGCTGAGAGCTTGCAGCGTTTCCGAGAATGGCGATGTTCACGAGCATCTCGTCCATCTGGAAGAGCATTTCGTCTTCAAGCGCGGCAATGCCTTCTGCCTCTTCCAGAAGATCAAGTTCGGCATACAGCGAGTTCAGCAGGTTGGCCGTCAGGCTCACGCGAAGCAGAGTTTCAACGTCGCCTTCATCCGCGGCATCAAGTTGTGCTTCGACGGCGGTTTCGACGGCGGCGCGATACTGTTGCGCCATTCGCAGCGCGCTGCTTAGACCGGTTTCGGCCGCAATGCGCTTTTCAACGACTGAGTTCATGTCATTGATGGCGACGTCGACTTTCTCGACGGCGTTATCAATTGTTGTGAGTCGGTCAGACTTCATCATTGAGCTCAGAGTCGTCAGATTGCTATCAATCTCGTCGACTTCCCCCATGAGATCGTCGAGAACAGATACACGCTGAGCTTCTTCGTCTACATTCGCAAAACGCTTGGTGTCAGACGTGATCGCGCCCGCAAATTCTTCAAGATTACTGGCGATGGTCATCGCTGGAAGTGTTTTACTGGACACAGTCTTCAGCGCATTGCTGGATGATGTCAGGATAAAAATACTGACCGCAGCCAGCGTCAGCACAACTGCGCATGCGCCAGCAAAGGCGGCAGGCAGTCTGAAGCTGATCAAATTCATATTAAATTTCGGCATTTTCCGCGCTCCTCCAGGACCCCCCACCGGGATCAGGTCGGTCATTCTGCGCTCGGGTGCGCCCCGAGACGTTTTCTACGTGTCGACGTCTGGCCTTCAGGCGAAGGCCAGTGCCAAGTCATATCCGTCATGAGACGGAATGGGGTGGATTAACCCAGCTTGAAGACGATGGTGATTTCACCAGGGCCTGGTTGGCCTGCTTCAAATTTCCACTGCTCGAGCGCTTTGACAGCGGCTGAGTCAAAGACGCCAGGCATGGAAGCGCCAACAACTTCGACGTTTGTAACTTTGCCATCAGCATCGACTTCGAATCCGAGGTCGACTGTACCTTCCAGGTTGCGGCGTTCTGCGCCACGTGGATATTCCGGTGGTACTTGCTTAACGAGGACAGGACCTTCCGCCATTGCTGGCAGCGTACCCATGCCCAGAGTTGAGATTGCAGTCGCTGCAGCCAGCAAGACTTTCTTGAATGTCATCGGTTCACACCTTCACTTATTATTTTCATTCACCACGGCCATGCATTGACGACCTATATTCTTAGGGCGCTTCTATGCATGTGGTTGTACTTAATTATATTTGCGTGAAAACGACGTTAATTTGGGTTCGTCATTTCTTCACGAATAAGACTTTCGGCGAATATTAGGGAAGGTTAAGAGAAAGTGACGGCGCGACAGCGAATTTTTATTTTACCGGGAGCAATTAATACTTGCTTCACGAGGAAGCGTAGCGAAATTCGTCTTTGAATCTCGAGGCTGTCCTTGTTCAGGCAGGGATTTCTTAAAATTAGGAATTGGCGCAGAAAAAGCCGGGATTTCAGTCGTCTTCCGGCTTTTTGTTAAACATTGTGCCCACGCTGCGGTCGACATCACGCAAATGAAGGTCTCTTTGTGGGAAAGGAATTTCCACTTCTGCGTCGCGGAAGGCCTTGAAAATGGCAACGCGAATGGCGGTTCTGGCTTTCAGACTCTGGCTTACATCAGGGATGTAGGCGCGGATTTCGAAATCGAGCGAACTGTCGCCGAAGCCGTTGAAAACGATCACAGCGGGCGGTTCATTCAGCACGATATCGACCATTTCAGGAATGCCGCTCAGGATCTCCATTATGCGCTCAGGGTCTTCCTTATAGGCAACGCCAACCGGCACGGTAACGCGTCCCAGCGTGTTCTTGTGGGTCCAGTTGGTCACGCTTGATGAAATGAGTTCGGAGTTCGGAACCAGGATGGAGGACCGATCAAAGGTCTCGATCTCTGTGGACCGGACCGAAATCTTCTTCACAATGCCTTCGCCGGAATTGGTAATGACCCAGTCTCCTACCTTGATCGGACGTTCAAACAGCAGGATCAGGCCGGAGACGAAATTGTTGACGATACTTTGCAAACCGAAGCCGATACCGACCGAGAGCGCACCTGCGACCAGGGCCAGATTGGACAGGTCAAACCCAAGCATCGAAACGCCGGTCATGAAAGCAATGACAAGGCCGACATAACCAATCAGCGTCTTCAGTGAATTCTCAACGCCAATATCGAGCCGCGTGCGCGAGAAGATGCGTTTGTCCATCAAGCGTTGGACAAAGCGTGTCAGCGTCATCAGCAGGGTGAAGGCAAGGATCGCGATGCCGATCTGAACCGGCGAGAACCGCTGTCCGGCGATTTCAAATCCATCGGCGAAACGGCTGCCCATGGTCATCAGATCAAGAGCGTTAAAGCCGATGACCAGCATCAGGAGCGGGATCGCACAGAGGAAGACGATCGTGTCGATGGACAGATCAAGCCAGAGCGATGGCTCTTCAGACGTGGTGCTGTCCGGATCTGTAATCGTCTCCGTAGACTCATGCTTCGATGAGGCAAAGCGTGACATTGTCCATTGGGCGGCTTCGCGGAGGATCATGCGAACCGCGAAGATCAGGACGATCAGAATGGCAATCTTGTACTGCTGGAGCTGAATGAAATGCGCCAGATCGGTATAACCGAACAGAGCAACGAGAATGGCACCAGCGGCAGCAACAAACATGATGAAGCGCGCAACGCGCAGCATGCCACCGTTTGCAGCATAGGTGACCGTTCCATCTTCTGATTTTCCGGCGCTCCAGAGCGGCTTTCGAATGAGTAGAAGCGTCAGGCCAGCAAGGATCCAACTCGTGATGGCAAGCCGAAGAGAGTGCAGAGCTTCGGGCAGCCCGAACAGCACCTGTCCGGCTATGGAGAGCGCATTGTCGAGTGCAATCACGACGGCAATCGTCAGCAGAAGCATGCGCACCAAGCGTGCGTTTGACGAGTTGATATTCAGAATACGCCATTCGGGATCGGCCGGCGAAAAGACGGCCACACTCGCGCCATCGACAAGCATGATGAAGATAAAGCCGTACCAGATGCTGAGTGCGAACGACTGTGCCGTGACCGGGATTGCCCCGGACATGGAAAGGATCTGATAGATTACGAAGCCGCCGATCAGTGCGGGCAGTGACTTCAGAATGATCCGAAAGGCGGCCATTCGGAGCTTGCGCGCGGGCGTCGGCTTGAAGGTCGAAAGACGGGAGACGAAGCGGCGGTGTACCCAGTTTCGAACGGGTATGATCATGATGATCCCGAAAGCGAGACCGCCCAGCAGGGTCAGTAACGTACGTGCCAGTCCGGCACTTTCCAGCCGGGCCTGCCACCAGCTCCTGATGTCATTTGAGCTGATTTGAATGACACGGCCGAGCTCTTCTGTCGCGATCGACCAAACGCTAGGACTGATCGGCAGACTGTTGCGTTCCAGAAGGCGTCGAAACTGATTTCTATGCCGGATTTCGCTGATGACTGAAATCAGCCTGTTGGTTTCAGCCAGGTTTCGGTCCACCTGATCAATCGCTGTTTTCAGGGCATCTATGTCTGCAGTCAGCGTTTCTCGCTGGCGGGTGATCCGGTCCGCCTCGCCTTCGCTTTCATCGCCCAGCCAACTTAGATTTTCCCGTAGCTCCAAATGTCGCTGACGAAGCTCTTTTTCCAGGGATTGGGCTGTCGAGCGTTCCTTCACCAACCGATTGCTGATCGCCGTCAGGTCGGCTTCTTCTTCGGTCAGATTGCCCGCCTGCTCAGAAATGCGCTCTGTCTGCTGTTCAACCTGATTGGTCAGTCCGGTAACGTCTGCAAAGCCTGCCTGCGTGAACAGAGCGAGGCAGATCAGAAGTATGGTGACTTGAGCGAGACGCAAAAAGGGCATGTCGAGTTCTGTCCAATCAGCTTGAAGCGGCGTAGTTGGTGGCGCAGAATAACCAGAGAGGTTGATTCATATGGCGACACAGTCTGCACCCTTAATATTTGGCTTCGCTGTCAATGAAAACAATGAAGTCCAAAAGCTGGAATGGGCCGACCTGGCCGGAGGGCTGTCGCGCTGGAAAGATGGGCGGGTCTGGTTGCACCTCAATCGTCTTGTTCCGGAATCGAAAGTCTGGGTTCAGAATGTCTTCAAAGCCGACCCGATTATTGTGGACGCCCTGTTCCGCGAGGATACCCGGCCAAGGTCTTTCCAGCACGAGGCTGGCTGGCTGATCAATTTGCGCGGTGTGAATTTCAATGACGCGCCCCAGAAAGAAACCATGATTGCCTTGCGCATGTGGGTGACAGATTCTGTCGTCATCTCGACACGCGCATACAAAATCAAGGCAGCAGAAGATCTCGCCCAGACATTCCTGGATGGCGCGCCGCCCGTATCCAACGGCCATCTCGTCGCTCATCTGGCCAATCGATTGGTTGCTCGTATCGAACCTGCCATTGATGCTCTGAGTGATAGTGTTGATGAGCTGGATGAGCGGCTCGCCGGTGAGAATGCGCAGATTTCCAAAAGCGAGCTCGCAGAGACGCGCCGTAAAGCGATTTCGCTGAGACGTTACATGCTTCCGCAGAAAGAGGCGTTGAATGTACTGTTTCTTGAAAACGGCCCTGTGTTTGATGATGCCAGTCGACGAGAAATTCGTGAGACCAATGACGCTCTGATCCGACTGACAGAAGATCTCGAAAGCGTACGCGACCGGGCGCAGATTGTTCAGGATCAGGTGACAGAGCTGCGCGCCGAGAACATGAACCAGCGCCTGTTCATTCTAGCAATCATTTCGGCAATATTCCTGCCGCTTGGCTTTGTGACCGGACTGTTTGGCGTGAATGTCGGAGGCATGCCTGGCGTCGATTCCAATTGGGCATTCGGTGCGCTTTGCGGCGGTCTAGTCGGGCTCTCTGTTGGGCTTATTCTCCTGTTTCGCAGAACCGGTTGGATGTAGCCGCTGAAAACTTTTGTCGCCCCCTTTTCGGAACCGTGAAAGGCGCCTATCTGCAGAGATGCGGCTGCGGCGTTCGAGCAGGACCAATATTCCGGCGACCTTACATTCACGTCAGGGAACTGGCAGAACTGTCTGGACCGTGGTCCAGATACTCCGGTGCCCACCTAGCTTGCTGGGTCGACGGGAATAGATACACCTGCACGGCGCCCGCGGTTGCACGAATTTAGGAGAGCGAGGGGAATCCCGTACAATGGCCATCGACAAAGCCTCCCTTCGAATCTCGGCGCGTCAATTGCGTGATCACGCAAACGCATCCAACCCGAATGCATCGCGCGAACTCGCGGGCCGTTTTCCCATCAAACTGTTTGAACGTTTTGGTCCAACAGTGGCCGGTTATCTTGCTATTGGCAGTGAGCTCGACCCGGCGCCCTTGCTCGACCGACTGAAGAAGGCCGGTGCTGAGATCTGTCTGCCAAGGGTCGAGGCCGACGATTCCATGACGTTTCGACGCGTTGCAGATGAACGCGATCTGGAAGCAGGTCCCTTAGGTCTGACCCAGCCGTCAGCAGAAGCAGAACGCGCCCATCCAACACTGGTTCTGGCGCCGCTTCTTGCATTCGATGCGGCTGGTAATCGGCTTGGATATGGCAAGGGTCATTATGATCGCGCGCTCTCGAAGCTTCGTTCTGATGGGCGCACATTTGTCTGCGGTCTGGCCTATGCGGAACAGGAAGTTCTCAAAATTCCTGCAGAGGAAACCGACGTTCCGCTCGACTGGCTGATGACTCCCAAGGCATCGCTGCCATTGTTTTTCGGACGCGTGGTCGGCTGACAGCAAACGTCGTAACGGCTCTTTTCTATCGCGTACAGGTTTCCAAGGCGGAGGTTTTGCTTCATATCCCCGCCCTCAGGAGACATGTATGCGCTTAGCTTTTTTTGGAGATGTTGTCGGTCGCGCAGGGCGCCGGGCACTCGAAGATCATTTGCCGCGACTGAAACTCGAGCTTTCGCTCGATTTCGTTGTGGTGAACGCCGAGAATGCGGCTGGTGGATTTGGTATCACCGAAGCCATTGCCGACGACATTTTTCAAAACGGTGCGGACTGCATCACGCTCGGCAATCACAGCTGGGATCAGCGTGATGCGCTGACCTATATCACGCGCGAAGATCGTCTTCTGCGGCCTTGCAATTACCCGCCAGCCGTGGAGGCGCCGGGCAAAGGGGCAAATCTTTTTACCTTGCCAGATGGGCGCCGCGTCGCAGTGATCTCTGTTCTGGGGCGTTTGTTCATGGACTCTCTTGATGATCCGTTTCAAGCGGTTGAGCGTGAATTGAACAATGTTCCGCTCGGCATGGTCGCGGACGCTGTCCTCGTGGATGTGCATGCTGAAGCCACGTCTGAGAAAATGGCTATGGGCCATTTCTGTGATGGACGGGCAAGTTTCGTCGTCGGAACGCATACGCATATTCCGACCGCTGATGCTCAGATTCTTCCTGGCGGCACCGCTTACCAGACAGATGCTGGCATGTGCGGTGATTATGACAGCGTCATCGGTATGAAAAAAGAAGGCTCGGTGAAGCGTTTTTCAACGCGTCTTCCGACCGAGCGCATGGGGCCGGCTGAAGGTCCCGCGACCGCATGCGGGGTCATGGTAGAGACTGATGACAAAACCGGTCTGGCTGTCCGCATTGATCCCATCCGCGTTGGCGGACGTCTGAAAGAGACATTGCCGGACTAGCCGCGCATCGATTGCTGTGTGAAGCTCGGTTCTTGAGCGGAACTGCAGCGAGTGTGCATGACGAACTGGTTTTACAGGCAGAACCATCAGGACCTCGGTCCGCTACCAAGCGAGCAGCTCATCGCATTGTATCAGGCCGGTGAGATAACGAGTAAGACGCTCATCCGGGCCGCTGATAGTCCGATCTGGCAGCAATTGAATGCAACCGACATCGGTCGTGCGGTCGGCGATTTCGTCGAGACGGCAGAGACAGAAGATGGTGAGATCCTCACCGTCAATCCGTCGCGCGTCCGTCCTCTCAAGGCGGGGTATTATACCCTGTATGCCGGGCTTGCCCTTTACATCGCAGTCGCAGCAACCAGCGTCATGGGAACTCTGGCCATGCAGTTTGGGATGTTTCGCAGCGATGCAGGACAGATGAGCCGGTTTATGCTCGCCTCAGCTATTCTGCCACCCGCTTATGCTGCCACCTTCATCCTCAGTATATTTGGATATTGCGGGTTCGTGCATCAGGCCATGGCCAATCTGCGTCACCTTGGAGCCCGGGAGGCACGCATGAAGCCGGTTATGGCGTGGCTCTGGCACTTTGTTCCGCTCTTCAATCTCTTCAAACCGTTTCAGGCCATGCGTCAGATCTGGTTCGGCAGTCATCACAATGCAGGACGCGCCGAACCGCCTCAGGGTGTTCTGATTGCCTGGTGGGTGTTCTGGATCGGCAGCGTATTCGTGGTTGAGAATTTCGATCTCGTCTTCGATCGTTTCACTGGGGATTCCTCCCTCATGCTCTATTATGTCGGATCGCTTGGGATGATTGCTAGCGCGATTACTTTGCTCATTATCGTGCACCGCATCTATCAGCTTCAGTCTCATGAGCAAACCGAACTCACAGCCCGTGTCTTCGACTAGGCGTCTGGCAGGCCTTCACCTTTCGCCTGCCATGCGATAGAGGAGACCATTCAGAATTCTGATCGATTTAACAGCCTCTCAGGAGATCTCATGGCTGGCCACAGTAAATGGGCTAACATCCAGCACCGCAAAGGCGCGCAGGACAAGAAACGCGCAGCTGCCTTTGCCAAGCTGTCCAAGGAAATCACCATTGCTGCCAAGCTCGGCGGCGGGGATATCGAAGGCAACCCGCGTCTGCGTCTGGCAGTGAAGAACGCTCGCGCAGAATCGATGCCGAAAGACAATATCCAGCGCGCCATTGATAAAGGTGCAGGCGGCGATTCCGGTGATTACTTCGATATCCGCTATGAAGGCTTCGGTCCGGGCGGCGTTGGCGTTATTGTCGAGTGCTCAACCGACAACAAGAACCGTACCGCAGGTGATGTGCGTTCAACCTTCGGGAAGAACGGCGGAAATCTTGGCGAGACCGGTTCTGTTTCCTTTGGTTTCGATCAGGTCGGCGAGATCGTCTTCGAGCGTGCAGTCGGCGACGAAGAATCTGTCATGGAGGCGGCCATTGAGGCCGGCGCCACAGACGTCGAAGTCGAAGAAGAAGTCTATGTCATCTACACAGAGCGTGACGACTTCATGGAAGTTGCCGGCAATCTGGATGCGGCTTTCCCAGATCATGAAGCGAAATCGACCAAGCTGGTCTGGAAGCCGCAAAACTATATCGAGATCGATGGTGATCCGGCCCTGACGCTGATCAAGCTCATCGATGCGCTGGAAGATCTGGACGATGTTCAGAACGTCTATCACTCCGGTGATATTTCTGAAGAAGCCCTCGAAGCCGCAGAGTAGGTCGCATGTCTCTGGCAATCCTCGAAACGCTGAACTGGCCGGGCTCGGGGATTGATGGCAAGCCAAAGCGCGGCACGGGCGATGACCGGTTTGGCTTCGATGAAGCTGCCGGAACCGCCTGGGTTCTGGACGGCGCGACCGATGTCGGGCCGTATCGACTGTTCCGACGCGAAGAAAGCGATGCCGCCTGGTATGCAGAGCAGCTCAATCGCGCGCTGATACAACGCGCACCTGCCAGTTTTGACAGCCTTGAGCATTTGTTTCGTGATGCCATTTTGGCCGTGCGGCGCAAGGCCGAGAAAGCCTCACGCGTTGATCTGACGAAAGCTGACAAATCGGCCATGCCCATTGCGTCGGGCATCTGGTTCTGGAATGACGGTGAGACCGCGACCATCGTTCGAATGGGCGATTGCGGGGCGATACTACGAACGCCTGACGGAAATGTCTCGACGGTTCTTCACGAAGAACAGCACGGACGGGAGTCGGAAACGTCCAAAGAGCTGAACGCGCTTTCCGATGACGAAAAGATGAATGGTTTGCGCCGTATCCGTGCGCAGCAGAACACGCTTCAGAACTACCCGATTTTCGGGCTTAATCCTGACATTGCTTCACATCTGAATGTTACATCTTTCCCAAATATGCCGGACACGCATGTGCTATTAATGTCAGATGGTCTTTATCGACTGGTCGATGTTTACGCGCTCTACACGCCGGAGAGTTTGATCGAGCGCGCCATCGAAACGGGCGTTGAAGCGCTGGCGAAGGAAATGCGCACGCATGAGCGCAAGGCACAGCATGACGCCAGTATTCGCATCAAGTCAGCTGATGACGCCTGCGCAATTCTTTTAACCTTTTAAACTCTCTCCTTTACGGGAACCCAGACTTCGACAATACCCGTTTCACTGAATGGGTTAAAGTCCTCAGAATAAACCTCAAGTTCAGGCGCCCCCGTTGGTTCATAGGGAGAATTCGGCAGCCATAGCTCAAAAATGGCTTCGAAGGTTTCGCTGATAAGTGATACATGGCCGTTGTGTCTGAATACGGCGTATTCGGCGGGTTGAATGGTCTGCGCGTCCATCTCGGGCGGGATGTCCATCCCTTTATCGATTGCGAAGCCGCAGCTGTACGTCATGATCCCCGTCTCTTCATTCATGTCACAGACCCCATATCTGGGACCCGAAAGCAGATATGGGAATGCACTTGCATAAGACATGGCGGTTTGCCATTGGTCGGGGATTCCCACCAACTCCGTTCCCGTATCGTAAGCTTGGCTGATGCATGCCAGTTTCAGGATATCAGTCGTTTCAAAACGGTTTGGCATAATCGTTCCCGACAGCGATGGGGTCATGTGTCGTGGTTCGACCAGCAGTAGCTTGCTCAACTCCGGTGATTTTCGGAATGCCCCCGGTGTTATCCCGAACTGATCTTTGAACGCTCTGGTGAAGGCTTGTTGTGAAGCGTATCCATACTCAAGAGCTAGCGAAAGAATATCGTTTTTGCCATGCTTCAATTGGCGTGCCGCCTCGGTGAGACGGCGGCCACGATGGTATCGCATGACACTTTGGCCTTGCGTCAGCCCAAATGTGCGTATGAGATGAAAGCGAGATACACCGACAAAGCTTGCTACGTCATCAAGCGAGACTGACTCTCGCAAATGACTTTCTAGAAACCAGAGAGCTTTTTTCGTCAGGTGCATTGTGGGCTCCAGTCAGCTGCCGACAGCAGACTACCTCACTTTAGCGCATCGATATTGATCGAAATTGCTCAGGCCGTTTCCAGCAGCCTGCCCAATGGTTCCCCTCGCACGAGTGCAGGTAGTCCCGGGTGGTCGGCGCTGGCTTGACGCGCAAGTGCCTTGCGAAGCGGGTCGACTTTGTTTCCAACGGTCAGAGCCAGCCGCTTGAAAGGCGATAGCAGTTTGTTGTCATTGGAAAAGACGCGGTTGATGCCGTCCATCGCAAGCGCGGTAGCTACGCCATCAAAGCGGCGCCATTGCTGATAGGCTTCCAACTGTGCGCCGTCGGCCAGCGATAGCCCGGCACGGCGCGACTCTATCAGAATTTCGGTCAGCGCCGCCACATCTTTCAGGCCGAGATTAAAGCCTTGCCCAGCCAGTGGATTGACGCGTCGCACCGCATCCCCCACCAGCGCAATCCGATTGGCGATCAGCTTTTCGGCCATACGCAATCGTAATGGGTAAGCGAGTGGATCGCGCAGAACGGTCATGGGGCCAGTTAGATGACTAAACCGTTTGTTGATTTCTGATTCCAGTGCTTCGCGGGAAAGTTTGGCTGTCGCGATGCCGGCCTCTTCCTTGCGGAACCAGGCGAGATTGCCGCGATTGCCGGTGAGGGGAAGGACGGCAAAAGGGCCCTCATCCTGAAACCATTGTCGCGCATGACTGTGATGGGGCTGTTCTAATTGAACCGTCGCGGCGACAACGGCCTGACCATAGGACCAGCCAATCGTACGTATGTCGGCAAGTTCGCGAACCATGGAGCCGACACCATCCGCGCCGACAACAAGTTCAGCTTCAATCCTATTGCCGGAGTCTAGTTCGACCTGCACTCCATGATTTGTATATTCGAGCCGTTTGACCGTGTCTGGCGCATAGCGTGTGATATTGGCGCATTGTTCGACGCGATCACGGATTGCGAGATTCAGGCGGTCTACTTCAATCATATAGCCAAGCGGCTCTCCTGGCCGTGCCTGTGGTAGGTCCGTCGTGTCGAACATGGAGAATGCTGGCGGTAAAACGCCGTTCTGATCATGCGCTTCCATGCCGAGCAATGGGCCGGCATCTGCGAGCAGGGCATCTGCAACACCAGCCGCTTCCAGAACATGCCATCCGCCCCGGACGATTGCGAAAGCCCGGCTATCGGGTTCGAAAGGCAGTTTCGGATCGCGGGTATCAACCAGCGCGACATCAAATCCGAGCTCTGAGAGAAGGATAGCGAGAACGCCGCCGCTGGAGCCACCACCGACAACCAGAATTTCGTTTCGTGTGTTCATGGAAATGATCCGGATTTCTTTCGTGTCTGATTAACCCAACTTGGACGAAGGTCCAATGTTGCAACGGTTTTGGGCGTTTCTGTCGCAGCCTGCTTAAGCGTTGATCAGATTTGCAGCATCGTGTCCTGATACAAATGAGACACTTCGATGCAGAACCCGCCTTTGCCAGATTGGGGGCCGAGCAAGTGGGCCGGGGGCCTGCTTCTCCATTATTAAAGATTGGGGAAACAAATGAATAACTCAGTTTGGAAATGGGCGGGCCGATCGACGGGCCTTGCCGTTCTGAGCGGGTTGCTCCTTCAGGGAGCGGCTTTCGCACAGGAAGCGTCAGAAGTCGGCGCGTACGTTGATAACTCTTATCTCTTCCTGATTTCAGGCATGGTCGTAATGTTCATGGCGGCAGGTTTCTGCATGCTGGAAGTCGGCCTTGTTCGCGGCAAGAACGCTGCGACTCAGGCAGTTAAGAACGTCATGCTGTACTCGATCGCCGGTATCATGGTGTATCTCGTCGGCTATCACATGATTTATCCAAAGGATGGCTGGGCGATTGAGGGTGTGCTTTCGCTCCCGACGGTCTGGGGTGAAGGCGATCGTGCTGCTCTTGATGGTGCGGGTTATGCACCAGCGTCAGACTGGTATTTCCAGATGGTGTTCGTGGCGACCGCTGCCTCCATCGTTTCTGGTACACTGGCTGAACGCATCAAGATCCTGCCTTTCATGATCTTCGTTGCTGTCCTGACCGGCTTCATCTACCCAATCCAGGCAAGTTGGCAGTGGGGCGGCGGCTGGCTGGCTGAGAATGGCTTCTCTGACTTTGCTGGTTCGACGCTTGTGCACTCAACAGGCGGCTGGGCTGCTCTGGTTGGTGCGTTCTTCCTCGGTCCACGTACGGGCAAGTATGTTGATGGCAAAGTAAACCCAATGCCAGGTTCCAACATCCCGCTTGCAGCGCTTGGTACATTCATTCTCTGGCTCGGTTGGTTCGGCTTCAACGGCGGCTCTCAGCTCGCAGCTGGCACAGCTGAAGACATCAACGCAGTGGCGATCATCTTTGCGAACACAAACCTTGCTGCTGCTGGTGGTGTTGTTGCTGCGGCGATCCTCACACCGCTCGTCTTCAAGAAAATGGACCCGACCATCGTCTTTAACGGCGCAATCGGTGGCCTCGTCGCGATCACGGCTGAGCCGCTCGCTCCAGCGCTTTGGGAAGCGATCATCATCGGTGCTGTGGGTGGCGCGATCATCGTGTTCTTCGTACCACTGCTCGACAAACTGAAAATCGACGACGTTGTTGGTGCGATCCCAGCTCACCTCATCGCTGGTATCTTCGGTACGCTCGTTGTCGCTTGGAATGGCGGCGATATTGTCTGGCAGTTCATTGGTGTCGTTTCTATCGGTGCCTTCGTCTGCGTCACGTCTGCCATCGTCTGGGCGATCCTGAAGTTCACGATCGGTATCCGCTGCTCTGAAGAAGAAGAGCTGGAAGGCATCGACAAAGCCGAGCTTGGTCTGGAAGCTTATCCGGAATTCACCAAGTAAGACGGATTACCCATCCCGAACAATTAACCCCGAGCTGGCTTCAGCTCGGGGTTTTTTAACAGATAATGGCATTTTTTCTGCAAATTTCTGCTTTCTGTTTTCTGCTCATTAAGCATGGCGGGTGAAACTCAGTGTCGCCCAAACTTCGCCACCGTGCCGATTGAGAATGCCAGAATGACATCTGCCAACCCTGCACAATCTGCTTCTGACCAGAGCTCCATCTCCACTGAACCTGTCTGGCGTATCCTGACGGGCTTTGCCATTTTTGCGCTTGGTGTGTTCCTGTGCGGAGCTGTTCTGACCTACCAACCTCAGGATCCGAGCTGGAATGCGGCAACGGATCTCGAGGTTAGCAATCTGTTTGGTGCTGCTGGGGCCATCATCGCCGATCTCCTTCACCAATTACTCGGCTGGGGCGGCGTCATGCTCGCTTTTCTCGTCATGTCTGGCGGGGTTAAGCGAATGCTGCTGATCGGGCATCCGAACGGACACAAATGGATGATTGGTGCGCTCGGTATTGTCGCGGCGACAGCTTGCCTTGCAAGCTGGCCGATCCCGAGCGACTGGCCGCTTCGTGTGTCGCTGGGTGGTCTTGTCGGCGATGTCATCTTTGCGCTTGCGCGCCTGCCATTCGTTGCGCTGCAGATTCCGATCGCCAACATCATTGCAGGCGTTGCGCTCGGCATTGCAAGCTTTCTGTTGATTTCCAACGCGGCCAATCTGGGCAATCGCGATTTTGCGATGATCGGTCATCTTCTTTGGGTGAATCTGAAAAAACTCGCCCGCCTATTGATCTGGCCATTGAGGCCGCTTGGCCGCATGGCGGGGCAGGGCCTGGTTGCTGGCGTCCACAAGCTGAAGGATGGCGCAACCGGCGCGCTTCGTTCGTCACCAAAGGCATCTAATCCTTATGTGACCGAGGATGGGCGTCCGAAGGATGATGATTTCTCCTATTTCGAGTATAAAGAGCCTGAAGCGCCGACGGCAGAGAAGGCAAAGAGCAAGCCGCGCCAACCGGACCTTTTCCCGCATACCAAGCCGGCAGAGCCGGAAGAGAAAACTGCGACCCGTCCTCGCAAACCAAGCCGCAATGCGGCCATGGGGGAGGGGCTGCCGTCACTTGACCTTCTTGTAACACCGCCGCCACGCTCATCCGCTGTTGATGAGGATGTGTTGCTGGAACGCGCAGATCAGCTGATGCGAATCCTGAATGAATTCGGTGTCAAAGGTCGGATCACTCATGTGCGCCCGGGGCCAGTCGTAACACTGTTTGAGCTTGAGCCTGCGGCGGGTGTGAAATCGTCTCGCGTTATCGCGCTGGCAGATGATGTGGCGCGTTCCATGAGCGCCATTAGTGCTCGTATCGCTGTTGTGCCGGGCAAGAACGCCATTGGTATCGAGCTCCCGAACAAACATCGCGAAACCGTGTATCTGCGCAAACTGCTTGAGAGCCCGTCTTTCACGTCAAACAAGCAGGCGCTGCCGCTTGCTCTTGGTGAGGATATTGGTGGTGAGCCGGTTTGTGCCGATCTCGCAAAAATGCCCCACCTGTTGATCGCGGGTACGACCGGCTCGGGTAAGTCGGTTGGAATCAACGCGATGATCCTGTCATTGATGTTCAAGCTGCCGCCAGAAAAGTGCCGGTTCATCATGGTCGACCCGAAAATGCTCGAACTTTCCATTTACGAAGGCGTCCCACATTTGCTTTCGCCGGTTGTGATTGATCCGAAGAAGGCCGTCACGGCGCTCAAATGGGCCGTCCGTGAGATGGAAAGCCGCTATGAGATGATGTCTAAGGCGGGCGTTCGGAACCTGGCTGGCTTTAACGAAAAGGTCGAAGAACTGCGCCGCACGGGCGGTCGTCTGACGCGCGAAGTGCAGACGGGTTTTGAGGCTGATACGGGCCGTCCGGTCTATGAGACCGAAGAGATACCCCTCGATCCAATGCCGGCGATTGTTGTTGTGATCGACGAGATGGCTGACCTTATGATGGTCGCCGGTAAAGAGATTGAAGCCTGTATTCAGCGGCTCGCTCAGATGGCGCGTGCGGCTGGTATCCACCTTATCACCGCGACGCAGCGTCCATCTGTTGACGTTATCACCGGTACGATCAAGGCGAACTTCCCGACTCGTGTGTCCTATTCGGTTTCGTCAAAGATCGACTCCCGAACCATTCTGGGTGAGCAGGGCGCGGAACAGCTGCTTGGTATGGGTGACCTTCTCTATATGGCGAGTGGCGGCAAGGTTCAGCGTTTGCATGGTCCGTTTGTCAGCGATGAGGAGGTCGGCGATATCGTCGAATACCTCAAATCCACTGGCGAGCCGGATTATTCGGCGGAGATCACCGAAGAGCGGGATGAATCCTCTGACAGTCCGGTGATGGATGCCATGTTGGGCAGTGATGGTGGGGGCCAGGATGCTGACCTATATGCGCAGGCCGTCGCAGTTGTGCTGCGAGATGGTCGCGCGTCGACGAGCTATGTACAGCGCCGACTGAAGATTGGTTATAACCGCGCGGCATCTCTCATCGAACAGATGGAAGATGAGGGTGTGATCAGTGCGCCGAACCACGCCGGTAAGCGTGAAATCCTCCGAAAACGTCCTGACGAAGACTGATCCGACACCTCAAATGATGAGGCTTCAAAAAGCAGGGCGTGTCACGTCCTGCTTTTTTTGTGTTTTTTGTCTCCTGGTCGGGAACTTGACAGCCCTATGCGCATTGTAACACGATCGTTACAAAACTGTCTCAAAACATAAATGAGCAGGAATTTCGTAAAAAATGCCGGGGAGAGAGTTTCAAGCCATTGAAAAATAATAAGAAAAAAGACCATGAAACTGACTATTGCACTTGGTCATATAACTATGATATAGTCCGAATACAGACAAAAATAACAATTTTTGGAGTGCGAAAATGAATATTAAGTCCCTTTGGGATTACGCGCACTTCGGCCAGTTCGAAAGTGACTGGAATGGCCCCGTCCCCGAAGACGCAAATCCTGCTGATACGCTCGTTGAAAAACGTTGCCTGTATGAGAGTCACATCTTTCAGAAGGATGGTGACTGGCGTCTTGTGACGCGTCTTGGTGGCTATTTTGGTCACCTGGCGTTCTACATGATGCTGCCGGTTTACATGCTGATCATTGGTGCCTTTATCACGGGCAGCATGACGGTGCTCGGCTTCCTTCTGTTCGAAGTCTCGTTCATCGTGGTGCTTGGCTGGTTGAACGGTTATGCGGCGCACGAACTCGTGAAACGCGCATATTATCAAGAGGCGAAATTCGGCTGGAAACAGCCCGAGCATATCGCAAACTAATTTAGAAAGGGCAGTCCGTGTGACTGCCCTTTTTGCTATCAGACTTCGCACTCAGATCTGGCGTCTCTCATGAGGCGCCTTTTTCTTTACGCGGTGCTGCTGAAAGCTGAATGCAGGGCAACAAATAGAGGCAAAGCGCCCAACTCTGGCCCTATTCTTGTTACCCGCAGCCATTACATACAATGCGTAAACCACAGAGGAGCCTCTCATGTTTAATCTGACTGAGTGGATCATTTCAGGCGCCATGCTGTTTGCGCCAGCCGCAACCACAGCGGCGCAGAGTAAAACGGTCGAACCCGCGCCGACGGTTCTGGCGCAGGCTGCGACAGAACCGCAGGAGCCGCCCGCGGTCGTGAGTACGCTCAACGTGACCGAAGCTATCGCCAATGCGAACAAGGGGCTCAGCAAGATTGAGACCGCTCAGGGGCGCTTCACACAGATCGACCAGGCAGGACGGTTCAGCCAGGGTGACTTCTATCTTAGCCGCCCGGGCCGCATGCGGTTCGAGTATGATGATCCGGTCCCTCTGCTCATTGTGTCTGATGGTACAACGGTTGCTATTGAAGACAGCGATCTGGAAACGGTCGACCGCGTTCCGCTCGCCTCCACGCCGCTAAATATGCTTTTACGCAGTGAGACAGATCTCGCAGCGCATGCCAATATTCTGGATGTCTCGAAGAAGGGTGGTCTGGTTGCGATCCGCATGTCGGACAAATCCGGCGATGCCGAAGGTGAGCTGGAGCTTTTCTTCGACCCAGCGACCTATGAGCTGCGCCAGTGGGAGAGCATTGATATGAACGGTGCTGTGACGACGGTTCAGCTGATTGATACTGAAACCGGCGTGCGCCTCTTGCCGAGCCTCTTCCGTGTCGAAGACCCAGAAGACGAGGATGACCGCCGCTAATCCCGGCGCTCCAGAGAACAGAAAAAAGCCCGGCAAATGCCGGGCTTTTCCTTGTCAGATGTCGTCTTGTGAGCCGCTGGTCAGCTTGGCCAGCTGTGCCTGCATATCGGCCATTTGTTTGCGCAGGGTATCAAGTGACTCGGTTTCCTGCGGTGTCTCTTTGGCGCTTGGCTTTGCGGCAGTCGACGGGCTGGCGCTCGATGGTGCTGCGTCTTCGCTTTCCGAGCGCGGGCGTGATGGCACACCAGATGTGAAGAGGTTCATGCCGCGTTCGAACATTTCGAAATTCCGGCGCGCCTGTTCCTCGAACAACGCCATCGGGTTCGAGGCCATGCCGTTCGAAACGAGGTCCCGCCAGCGTTCCTGATTCTTGGTGAAATTGTTCATCGCCATATCCAGATAGGTTGGCAGGGCTGATGAAACGCTGTCGCCGTAAAAGCGGATAACCTGTCTCAGGAAGTTCAGAGGCAGTGCATTTCCGCCTTTGTTTTCCTGCTCGAAAATGATCTGAGTCAGAACTGTACGTGTCAGATCTTCACCGGTCTTCGCATCCTGAACGATGAAATCCTTCCCCTGACGAACCAGTTCGCTCAGATGTTCCAGCGTGACGTAGGAGCTGGAAGAGGTGTCATAGAGCCTGCGATTCGCATATTTTTTTATAATGATTGGCTCATCAAGTGTTGATGTGTCCGCCACCGTTTATTGCCTTTTCTGTTCTCGTCTAGAAGGATGGCCTCCCAAGACTTCGTTTTATTTCATCCTAACGAGATTTTGATATTCCCTTTAAACCACATTTTCGCTGCCGCAGCAAAATATCAATTTCCCAGACCAATTCCGGAAAAACCGCATGTATGTGCTGCGCATGCGAATATCCTCTGAAATCAAGGCACCACCAAAGGTGTAGATCCTAAAAGCCCCGCTGTGCTTGCATTTCTGATATCATGCGTCTTAATCGACGTAAGGGAAGCCTGAGGCGACTGCGCGAAAAAATCTGCAATTTCCATCGCATTTTTGTGCAGGAGCGTATAAGAGCTTTCTTGGGTATAGCGCCCTAACATAAAGTACATGCTCGGGGAGAATAGCATGAGTAAAACAGCAATCGTGACCGGTGGTACACGAGGGATTGGACGTGCGATCAGCGAACGTCTGGCAAAAGACGGCTATAAGGTCGCTGCGACCTATGCGGGGAATGATGACGCCGCAAAGCTTTGCGCAGATGAGATCGGTGTCAAATGCTTCAAGTTCGATGTCGGTGATTTCGATGCCTGCGCAGAAGGGATCAAACAGATTGAGGCAGACCTCGGTCCGTGTGAGGTTTTGGTCAACAATGCGGGCATCACCTGGGATGCGCCTTTCCATAAAATGTCCAAGGAAGCCTGGTCGAAAGTGATCAATGTTGATCTCGACTCTGCCTTCAACATGACCCGAAATGTCTGGGAAGGCATGCGCGATCGTGGTTTCGGCCGTGTGATCAATATTTCTTCGATCAATGGTCAGAAAGGTCAGTTCACCCAGGCAAACTATTCGGCGGCGAAGGCAGGTCTGATCGGCTTTACGCGCGCGCTTGCCTATGAGGGCGCCAAAAAGGGCATTACGTCTAATGTGATTGCGCCGGGCTATATCGACACCGAAATGCTGCAGGCGGTGAAGCCTGAAGTGCTCGAAGGCATCATCTCTACCATTCCGGTTGGGCGTCTTGGTAAAGCCGAAGAGATCGCTAGTATGGTTGCTTATCTGGCAAGTGAAGAGGCAGCTTTCGTCAATGGCGCGACCATGACGGTGAACGGCGCACAATATATCGCAAGTTAAACCTATATCAGGTCTTTTCCGGCAATAGCTGTCTTGATCTTTATGATGCCCTATTGCCGCCAAGTTCATTGGTCATACTGAGACGATGAGAAAAGACATCTTTTGGGTGAAATTGCTAAGACTGGCCCCTGCATTGATTGCTGGGGCCATCGCTTTTGCGCCATTGTCTTTAATGGCAGCTTCTGCGCAGGCGCCCACCGAACAGACGCCGCTTTTTGGCGTAAATCCCAACTTTCAGAACGGTACAGCCCGTTATGTGAATCTGGCTGGCGAAGGGTTTACCTTCGAACGTGTCGGCAGTCGTGCCTATATGCAGTTCGATAATGACGAGGAAGTCTGGGCACTGAAGGCGACCGTCGGCCAACGTGGTGACGAATTCCTAAAGAATGATGCAGGTCGTTTGTTCCTGCGCATGACCGAGGTTGGCGGAGTGATTCTTTACCACGCGGATGCGCCGCGTGGTGAGCCTGTCGCGCGTGAGAACGTCAAACCGGCTTCGCTCATTCCTCCGGATACGGAAGAAGCGGGGTTCGAAGGCCGCTTATCGGCGTATCTTACATTGCGTCTCGGCAAGGAAATTTCGGTTCAGGCGCTCCCCGCGGGTGAGGCCGAAACAAAATGGTATCAGGATGCCGCCGGTGTTGTCGCCAAAGCCATGGTCAAAGCCGAAAAGCACACTGATAATGTCCGCCAGGTGCGGATTTTGCGCGGTGATGTGCCGGATTTCAAATTTAATGATGCGGGCGTTCTGACCATTTATGTGGACCCGAAGTCAGGCTATTTTGGGCGCCCATCTTCAGATCGTGTGATCCGATTCCTGATCAACAGGGTCAGCAGCTAGGCTTTGAGGCGCGCGAGCCTGGCTTCAGGCTCCTCGGACAATTCCTTTAGATAAGTCCATGTAAAGAGCCCAGAATCGTGTCCGTCATCGAAGGTGATGCGAACCGCATAGTGTCCGACCGGCGTAGCTTCCAGAATTCCGATCGTCTCTTTTCCGGTTGGAATGGTCGGGCGCTGGCCGCCATGTCCCTGAACTTCGGCAGATGGGCTATCCAGCCGCAGCAATTCAAACGGAATGTCAGCGGTCGTCATATCCTTAAAGACAAGGCGTAATTGTCTGGCCTCGCGCTGAAATCGTAGCTCAGCAATCTTCTGGCTCATGCCTGTGCTTCACTCGGCTCTAGTTCGCGGGCTTCATCAGCCAGCATGACGGGCACGCCATCGCGGATTGGATAAGCGAGACCTGCTTTCTGGGACACGAGCTCCTTGGCGTCGGGATCATAAATCAGCGGGCCACGTGTCACCGGGCAGACCAGAACTTCCAGAAGGCGTGGATCGAGGCCTTGATTATCTACTGAAGCCATGTGGGTTTTCCTCCGTGACCGTCCCGGTCCATATGAAAAAGGGTGATCAGGCTTTCAGCGCGTGACCTTAGATCCGGCGCTTCCAGCAAAGCTTGCTTTTCCATAACGGTAAAAGGGCAGGCTGCGCAAAGTGAATTTATCAATTGTTCGAGCGGTGCATTTTCGGCGGCACGCCAGTCGGCTTGCAAGCGGTTGCGTTCCAGATAGGTTTGCAGGCTGCTCAGTAATTGCTCACGTCCCGGCACCTGCTCCATATCCGGAGCGCTCAGATCTTGTGTGAAAGGCGACCAGTCTGCTTCGGCTTCACGGTATGGACGCTCAAACGGCAATTCCTGCGTAATGCGGAACCTGCAGATGCCTTCAAGTGCGATCAGATATCGTCCATCTTCTGTTTCGGAATAACTGCTGATGCGGCCAAGGCAGCCGACTTGTGCAATATCCGGATGCGCTCGCGGGCCTGTTTCCAGGCTCTGAACCATGCCAATCATGGCATCGCCGGCCATGGCGTCATCCAGCATGTTCAGATAGCGCGGTTCGAATATGTTCAGTGGTAGAAGGCCGCTCGGGAAAAGCAGAACGCCAGCTAACGGGAAAATCGGAAAAGACTTCGGTAGATCGGACGTGCTTTCGTAAATGGATCGGGCCATAGGCCATCCTCCCCGCATGGGTTTGCGTTTCAATCTAGGGGAGGATGCTGTGGGATCTAGGAAAACAGCAGAGAAGACAGGCGGCGACGGCCTTTCTTCGTTACCTCCGCTTTCGGACCAGCTGCTTCAAAGAGTTTCAGCAGCAATTCTTTGGCAGCGCCTTCATTCCAGTCGAGTTCCTTGGACAAAATCTCGAACAGACTGTTGCAGGCGTTATCGTGCTGGTTTGCTGCGAGCTGCGCTTCGGCCAGCTTGAACCAGGCGTCCTTGTCGTCTGGATTGGCTTCTGTCGCGGCCTTGAGTTCAGAGAACTCTTCCGGCTCCGGACTATCTGCCGTCAGTTCCAGTGCTGTCAACACGCCTTTGACTTCCGGATGCGAGCGCATGTCTTCCGGGACCATGTCGAGCGTCTGGCGTGCGCGGTCAGCATCATCATTGGCCAGATAGCAGCGGGCAAGACCGGCAATGGCCGGGATGTTTCTATTATCTTCGCGGATGACGGCAGCATAAATCTGCGCTGCGCCGCCAATATCGCCATTTCGGAACAGCTCACCAGCCTGCTCAACGGCTTCTTCCAACTGTTTCGCGCCGGATGTGCCGGACATCAGTTTGTCAATGAACTGTTTGACCTGAGGTTCGGGTAGGGCACCCATGAAGGCATCGACAGGGCGGCCGTCGACAAAACCGAATACGGCCGGAATGGATCGCACGCCAAGCTGGCCTGCCACACCCTGGTTTTCATCCATGTTGATTTTGACCAGCTTCACCTTGCCGCCGGCCTGTTGGACGACGCGCTCAAGCACAGGTGTTAGCTGTTTACATGGTCCGCACCATGGCGCCCAAAAGTCCACCAGAACCACAGAATCCTTCGAAGCCTCGACGACATCCGTCATGAATGTCTGATCGGTGCTTTCGGTGATCAGATCTGTCGTTGGGTTTGTTCCGAGGTCCATTCATCTCTCCCTTATGGTGCGCGCAGCACCCGGTCTTGCTTTCAGATGGGGCTGAACTTGAAATTGGCAAGTTCACACGCCCAGTTCTCTTTCAAACCAACGCCGAAAAATCAATGACTTCCGGCGTCCTGCCAGTATGAGCCAGAAAGCGATCGAAGTCAGCGCGCCCGATTGTGGTTGTCATGTCGTTTCGCAGCGGATGAAAGTTTAGCGGGTCGCTTTCGGCGAGCGTGCGCTCCAGAATGAAGCGAACATTTTTTGCTGTTTCATTGGCGAGCGCGAAGGCTGTCACTGAACCCGGTGTAACGCCGAGCACCTCTTCCATCAGATCTGCAGGAGCAAAGGACAGGCGCCCGGTCCCGATGACCTTGTGGAGCTTGTTGAGCTTCAGTATTGCGTCGGCATGTGCGGAAATCAGAACGATCTGACCGGCTTTGTCCCGCATGAACAGGTTCTTCGAATGCCCGCCCGGCATGGAGGCCTTGAGGTCGCGTCCCTCTTCAACTGTGAAGGTGGGTGCGTGATGATTTGTCACGACAGGGATGTTCAGTTCCTCAAAAAGAGCAAATAAATCATCTGAATGCATTGTCATGAGCTGCGCCTTGTTCGTGTTCCTAACGAGGTTTAAGACGATCTGAGAGGGATATCGCAAGAGGCGGATAAGGCATGCAGCTCGATTGTTATCGCATTTATGATGTGGCGCCGGAAATTGTGCCGGGCCGTTCACGTCGCGCCTGGATGGATGAGTTCATGGACCGCCATCCTTATCGCTGCCTGCCACTCACGATGGCGAATTCGACTGGCTGGGAAATTCTGTGTCCGATTGATCTTGAGATCGAATGGTCAGGTGAGATGATGGAGGACGCAATTGAGCTGCGCAGCTCGGCGGGGACTGAAGCGGTCCGGTCCTTTGCGGGCAGCCATTTCCGTCATGGGATTGTGACCATGCATACCGGGCATCTGTTTCGTACGCCACCAGGTTGGGCTGTTGCCTGCTCGGCGCCGCCTAACTGGCCGAAGGATGGAATTTCTGGTCTGTCAGGCCTCGTTGAGACTGATTGGTTGCCGTTCCCCTTCACGATGAACTGGCAGATGACGCGACCGGGCATTGTCCGGTTTGAGAAGGACGAGCCGTTCTGCTTCATAACGCTCGTCGAACACCATCGCCTTGAGGATGTGCAGCCAACACTCCGCCAGCTCGATGATCATTCGCAGCTCAAGCATGAGTATGAGGTCTGGCGCGATAGCCGGGCGGACTTCAATACCCGGCTTGCCAGTCGTGAGGCAGAAGCGATGCGCGATCGCTGGCAGCGTCACTATATGCGCGGAAAAACCGCCGGTGGTGATAGTGGTAGTAGCGATCACAAAACAAAACGCCTCCTGAAAATGCCTATCTCCGAAAAAGAATAGGTGCGTGGACTGTCCTGCATATGGGCGGTCTGCTGGCTGTTGGTTGTTTCGGGATGCGGGGCCTCGGATCGAGCAGGCTGGCTCGAGGGCGAGCGTGGATATGTTGTTCGCGTAATGGATGGCGATACATTCGCTCTGAACACCGGGCAGGTCGTCCGGATGGTGAGCATTGAGGCGCCGAGCTTTGCCTATCGTAGTCGGGAAGAAATGCCTTTTGCAGAAGAGGCGAAAGAGGCACTGGAGCACCTCGTTCTGGGGCGTGAGGTCTCCCTGCTTTATCCGGGACTAACGCGGGACCGCTATGACCGTGCGCTCGCTCAGGTCTACGTCCGGCAGGAGCAGGGCGGTGAGATCTGGGTCAATCAGGCCATGGTCCGTTCAGGACATGCCTGGGTTCGGCTTTACCCCGACACCGCAGGCGGAAGTGAAGAGCTCTGGGCAGATGAAGAGGCTGCGCGATTGGAAGAGCGAGGCTTGTGGGCGGGTGATAGCCCGATTGCCGCGATGGGTGATGTTCTTGAGGCGAACCGCTTTGTCATCCTTCAGGATGTCAGCGCACGCCCCACATTGTCGGAGAACATCTGTATTGCGCGGTTGAAGCGTCGCGGCATCAATGTGCAGTTTCCGGCCAGCGAGAATAAATGCCGCAATGGTGAGGGCTCAACGATGGAATATCGCGGCTGGTTCAACGGTGAAACACTTCGTCTGGATTCTGCGGAAAACATCCGCAACGTCCTTTAACGTTCAGATCGAAGGGACGAGCCCGGATTTTTCAGGGTCGCCGACAATGCCAACCAGTGCTTTCTTTAACTTGAGCATAGCGGCCTGTTCAATCTGACGAACCCGTTCTTTTGACAGACCTAACTGCTGGCCCAGTCGTTCGAGGGTAATCGTGTTTTCGGAGAGCCGTCTTTTCTCAATAATCATGATTTCGCGTGGATTGAGGCAAGAGAGCGCTTCGCTGATCCAGGCATGACGCTTCTGGCGGTCGTGTTCGTTCATATAGAGATCTTCAGGCGTGTCGGATTCATCGCGCAGTGTATCCATCCACTCGCCGCTATCGCCATCCTGGGTCATCGGCGCGTTCAGGGAGCGATCGCTGGCCGACATCCGTGCGCTCATATGCTCGACATCGCGTTTGCTGACGTTGAGTTCTGTTGCGATGAAGTCGAGGCTTTCCTGAGAGATTGCAGCTTCGCTTGTGTCATTGATGAGCGCCTTGAGCCTGCGCAGATTGAAGAAAAGGGACTTCTGTGCCGCTGTTGTGCCGGTTCTGACGATGGACCAGTTGCGAAGAACGTAATCCTGAATGGATGATCGGATCCACCAGCAGGCATACGTCGAGAAGCGGACTTCTCTTTCCGGGTCAAAGCGCGATGCAGCGAGCATGAGGCCAACATTGCCTTCCTGGATGAGATCACTCATCGGCAGGCCATAATTGCGGAATTTGGAGGCCATCGATACAACGAGACGAATATATGCAGATGTCAGGTCATGCAGAGCTTTTTCGTCCTGTTCATCACGCCATCGAAGAGCCAGATTCTTCTCGATATCGGATTCGAGTAGCGGCGAACTCATGGCTCGCTTCAGAAATTGCTTTTCTGCAACAGCAGTCTCAACACTGCCAGACACCATGTGCAGACCTCCTTATCGTCTTTGGAGGTCCATACGAAAACGGGATAGAACTGGATCAGTTCTATCCCGCTTCGAAGGCTGAATTTTGAAAGCTGACTATGCGGCTTTCTTCGCCAGAGACACTGTCAGACGCTCCATCGCAGCGTCACGATCAATGTTTTCGACCGCCGCAAGTTCACGCGCCATGCGGTCGAGTGCAGATTCATAGAGCTGGCGCTCAGAATAAGACTGTTCTGGTTGATCTTCTAAACGGTGGAGATCGCGAACAACCTCTGCAATTGAAATCAGGTCGCCTGAGTTGATCTTCGCTTCATACTCTTGGGCGCGTCGGCTCCACATGGTGCGCTTAACGCGTGCGCGGCCGCCCAGAGTTTTCAGGGCATCGTCGACCAGCTTCGTGCCAGCCAGAGCGCGCATGCCGGAATCTGCTGCGCGGGCGGTTGGAACGCGAAGGATCATTTTGTCCTGCTCGAAAGAAACAACGTAGACTTCAAGATCAATTCCAGCGACGGATTCTTTTTCAACACCAGTGATCGTGCCGACACCATGCGCCGGATACACAACATGTTGGCCCACCTCGAACGCTGCACTTTTGTCTTGAGCACGTTTTACCATTGTTATTTTACCTTTCAACGCAACGAAAAGAGCGGCTCAAAACCTCAATCTCATCAACCAAGTGGATGGTTGACGGCGATTAACGATTCTTTAAGGCTTCAAGTCGCGAAACGGGCTTATAGCACAGAAAAGAGCTAAAGAACAGGTTTTGTTGCAAAACCTTCTATTCAGCACCAAGCAGCGAAAGATGCCTTATTCTTTAATATAGAAAAACAGGAAGTCGAGCAGAAAATTTTTACTGTAGATTTGCCTGAATGGCGAAGCGGCTCTTTAATCAGAAATTGGATACTTGGTAATTTTTTTGCGATGCAGGCTAATTGTGAGGTTTTTACAGCCGGGAAACGTTAACGACTGTAGCAGTGACGGATCTGTGTGTCGTGCGTCTGCCTATTAGCAACAGAGGACACAAAAAAGCGCGGCTGTTCCTGATGGGCGCCGCGCTTATCTATATCTTGTTGAAGCTATGTGGGTGATTAGCTTCCGCTACCCGGCTTCGGGCTGAAATACTTCTCGAACTTGCCTTTTTCCTCGGCGAATTTATCGCGATCAGCTGGTGGCTCGCCCATCACAGTGATGTTCGGCCAAACCTCTGCATATTCGGAATTGATCTTCAGCCACTTGCCATCCGGCTCGTCTTCGGTGTCGGGAACAATGGCTTCCACCGGGCATTCGGGCTCACAAACGCCGCAGTCGATACATTCATCAGGGTGAATGACGAGGAAGTTCTCGCCTTCATAAAAGCAATCAACAGGACAGACTTCGACACAGTCCATGTATTTACATTTAATACAGGCGTCGGTGACGATATATGTCATTCAAACTTCTCCGAAACTCAGCGCGTTCGACATGTCGTGCAAGATCACAAATGTCAATGCGGCAGCAGGCCGTGCATGCCGTTTCCTGCCGGCCTGAGCAAACTCGTTGGATGGTCTTATTCGTTGCGCGAATTGAAACCAGGTTAATTTTTGTCGCCAATTGTTCAGCAGATTAAGCACACTGCCTCAACTGAAGAATTCTCCCCGGCAATAGCGCCAAAGGCGGCTGTAAAAAAGGGGGGCTCAGTAAGGCGTGGCCGCAGTTTATCTAAAGAAGGTGACTATTAGGCTTCCGTTTGAGATTTCTCTTCAGCACGTTGACGCGCTTCTGCCCGGTCGCGATCTTCTACATGAAGAAGTGATGCCACATGGCGCACAAAGGCGTCTTCGATCGGGCATTTCTCTCCGTCTGCAAAGGAAACGTAGTAGAGCCCTTCGATGAAACGGATGCAGGCATCTGCTGGCAGCGATTTCACGATCTTGGTATACTGATGGGCGCCAGAAGCGTGTTCGGCCAGGTCTTCGGCATCGCTCAGGATTGAACGTGCTTCGGTTTCATCAATTGCGAAGGTGTTGGTCAGCACGTGAAGGATTCGAGCTTCTTCAATGTCGGCATAAATGCCATCGCTCAACGCTGTTTCAACGAGAAGCGCAGCTGCTGCGACTTTCGGGTCGTCAGTCCGTCCTGTTTCAGCGACATCTTCATCCGGGCGAGACATCAAAGATTTCAGCCAATTCAACATGGTGTGTCCTTATATTTGCCTCAAGCCACCTCAGGCGGACGGTAAGGTCAAGTCTCAGTCTGCATCTTCGTCGAGATAATGTGTCTGCGCTTCGCTGGCTGGTCCTCTGCGTTCCGGCAGGCCCAAAATGCGTACAGTCCGAACCTCACCGGCTTTCCGGAATGTCAGCACATCACCAATCTGAACGCTTGCGCCGGGTTTGTTCGATTTTCGGACCATGCCGGTGCGATCAATGCGAACGCCCTTATCGCTAACAAGCTTTGCCGCTTCGGTACGTGTTTTGAAAAACCGGGCGCGCCAGAGCCAGATGTCCAGGCGCTGATCCGGCTCGCTCAAGCTTTGTCCTCATCCTGAGTTTTCGGCTCAACAGCAGTAGTGTCCTGCGTCGGTGCTTGCGTCTGAGTTTCCGGTGACATGTCAACGGCTGGCGTCGCTGTTGCTTCTTTTGCCTCTTCAGACTTTGCCTCAGGCTTCGGCTTTTTGGCCTTCTTTGGCTTTTTCGACTTAGGCGGTGGCTCTGGTGGCAAGAGGGAAGCGAGCGCAGCGAACGGGTTGTCCGGATCTTTCTTGCGAGCCTCTGCGCGCTCGGCAGCGCGTTGCTGAGGAGGTTTGCTTCCTGGGCCAGCTTTGCCCTGACGAGGCGGACGTTTGCCTCCCTTTCCGTCAGCATGACGCGCGCGTTCGGGACGATTACCTCCCGCTTCGCCCTGTGGGCGTCTTGGGCGTCTTGGGTGGCGTGGTGGGGCTCCTTCCGGGCGTGAGCGGGCCTTGAAGCGCCAGTTCTTTACAGCGCCGGTTTCTGCGTCATGTTCAGCCGGAGCTAATCCATAGGATTTCAGCACTTCCTGAAACGCATCGCCTGGACAGGAAACCACAGACGCGAGCTCTGCTGGAATTTCGAATTGGTTTTTTCCAGCTTCGCGACGACGCTTATCGATTTCCCAGGCAAGGCGCTCTGCCAGATCGGCGCGGATCGCGCGTGGGCCAAAGCGAAGATAACCCTGCGCGTGCAGAGCCTGATCTGACCAGCCAGGTTCGATCGGGAAACTGCCAGCGCCTGCCGGCGCAATCATGGGCTCTTCGCTCGTGAAGACCGAGAAGAGTTTTGCGATGAAAGCCTGTTGGGCCGGTTTGGTGGTTTCCGGCGCATAGGTCGCGACACGTCCGGAGCGAATGCCCCAACCTTTCAACGCTTCGCGTTCTTCCGGCGTCAATCGTGGAGGTGTCTCGTCATCGCGCAGATCGACCGCAGAGCCAGCTTCCAGTACCCGATAGGCCAGACCGCGCGCATTGCCCGGCAGATCCATGGTATTGAGCTGTTTCTTCATCGCCGTCAGAGCAGGCAGCTGCTTCTGTGTGTGTTCTGCCAGCCATTCATCAATGCGGTTTCGTGCGCGATCTCGTGCATCATTCGGCGAGTCTTCTGCGCCGATAAGTTCGGCACGAGGTGACAGCCAGTCATGGCCCTTGGTGAGCCGTGCAACCGGTTGATCGTCAAAAGTGACTTGCGCATAGTCGTTCAGACTGAAGGCGTGCGGCATCGCCGTCGCGATGTCCTGAAGACGTTTTGCGAGAATAGGGCGAAGGGCCTGAAGCGCCGCATTCCGGACAGCTTTCCCCTCGATCGTTTTGGCATCCGTCACGGGCTGAAAGACAAGGCCTTCCAGCTTGCCAACAACGTGGCCTTCGATTGTGATCTCACCGTTATCTCCGAAACCGGCTTCCATTGTGTCTCCAGCGTTCAGGCCGCGCATCAGCGCTGTGGTCCGTTTGTCTACAAATCTCTGCGTCAGTCGCTCGTGGAGGGCATCTGAAAGCAAATCTTCGATTTCGCGCGCCGCGCCGCGCCAGATTTCTGCTTTCTCAACCCAGTCCGAGCGGTTAGCGGCATACGTCCAGGTTCTGATCGCGGCAAGTCTGTTTTGCAAGACATCGAGGTCTCCCTCGGTCGCGCGAAGCTTGGAAAGCTCTTTTTCCATCCAGTCACACGACAGGCGCGCATCCGGATCAGCAAGCTCGTCGAACAGGGATTGAACGACCCGCAAATGGCCATCCGGTCCCGAACGACGAAAGTCCGGGAGACAGCATAAATCCCAAAGTCGTTTCACGCGAGATGCTGATGTTGTTTTTTCACGGACGTCATGATCTTCGGCAAGACGGCGCAAGGTCAGTTCGTCCAGTGCGTCACTCGTTTGGCGCAGAATGCGCTCAGGGCTCGGCCTGGAAAGCGTGAGCAAAAGATTGTCGATCGAGCGATAGTCGAGATCGTAATTTCGCCATTGAAGCGATGTTAGCGGTTCAAAGTTGTGAGCTTCGATACGCCGGACCATGTCTTCATCAAAAGGCGGACAATCACCTGTTTCGCCAAAAGTGCCGTCTGTGCGGAAGCGGCCTGCGCGACCTGCAATCTGGCCGGCTTCTGCCGAGGTCAGTTGCCTGCGGCGACGTCCATCAAATTTAGCGCGGCTTGCGAAGGCGATGTGTTCGACATCAAGATTCAGCCCCATGCCGATGGCGTCAGTGGCGACCAGATAGTCAACCTCGCCGGACTGATAAAGGTCCACCTGCGCGTTGCGGGTTCGGGGCGACAGCGCGCCCATAACGACCGCAGATCCGCCCCTCTGGCGCTTCAGAAGCTCGGCGATCGCGTAAACTTCTTCTGCCGAAAACGCCACGATAGCAGAGCGCTTGGGAAGTTTGGTCGCCTTCATGGGGCCGACATATGTTAGCTCGGAAAAACGCTCCCGATGGTCAGTTGAGACATCCAGGCCGAGCTCTATCAGGGCACGTCGCATGGTTTCAGAACCAAGCAGAAGTGTTTCCGAATTTCCGCGTGCATGCAAAATGCGATGCGTAAAGACGTGCCCGCGATCCGGGTCTGCGGCCAGCTGAATCTCGTCGATTGCCATGAAGTCCACTTCCTGCGAGAGTGGCATGGCTTCGACGGTCGCGATGAAATAGCGGGCTTTTTCTGGCCAGATACGCTCTTCGCCCGTGACCAGGGCAACGGCAGCTTCCCCTTTTTGGGCGACGACTTTTTCGTAAATCTCGCGTGCCAGAAGGCGCAAGGGCAGCCCGATCATGCCGGACCGGTGCGCCATCATGCGCTCGAGGGCGTAGTGTGTTTTGCCGGTATTGGTCGGGCCGAGGACGGCAATCAGATTGCCCATTGGAAACTGGCTTTCTCTGGGGGTTCAGTTCTGCGCCAAGCCCTAGCGAGGTCATGGAAGATCGGCAAGACCCGCAGTGATATTACTGGTGAGGCGGGGCTTCTCATGTTCAGCGTCTTGACCCAGGCGCAGATGAGGGCGCAGGTAAACAATATCGAATAACAGCAAGCGGGCTATGCATGATGAAAAACTGGATGAAGACCCTTGGAGCAGCGCTGGCGGTTGCGTCGCTGTCTGCTGGCGCTTTCGCTCAGGATGCTGGCAAGAAGGATGAGATAGCAGGACCAGAGGCGGGTGATCCTGCACGCTTTGAGACGTCTGATACCGCCCGGGTGAATGGTGAGTCTATCAGCTATGACGTGGTCGCCGGAGAGACGTTCCTGCTGAATGACAAAGATCAGCCAAATGCGTCTGTTTTTTCCTTTTCGTATCTGAAGAAGAATGTTGCCGATCCGTCTCAGCGACCGGTCATGTTCGTCTTTAATGGTGGGCCGGGGTCTGCGTCTCTATGGCTTCATATGGGCGTTATCGGCCCAAAGCGTGTCGATGTGGCAACGGACAGTCCGACCGATGACGGGGCACCGCCTTATCCTGTGATCAACAATGAGTATTCCTTGCTGGATGTCGCCGATCTTGTGTTCATCGACCCGGTCGGAACCGGTTATTCGCGCCCGCTAGAGGATGGCAAAGGGGAAGACCATTGGGGCGTTGATGAAGATGCCGCATCGGTTGGTCGCTTTATTCGTCGCTGGCTGACAGAGAACGAACGTTGGGCCAGCCCGAAATATCTGGCGGGAGAAAGCTATGGTACGACCCGCGCCGCTGCGCTCGTATCCGAACTGAATGACCGGTATAATGATGTCGCTTTCAACGGTGTGATCCTGATTTCGGCAATACTTGACTTTGAAGCGGCGCGCGGTGCGCTTGGTTATGCTGGATTGATGCCGACACAGGCTGCGATCGCCTGGTATCACAACCGCGTCGATCGGTCGGCCTGGAATAACGATTTCGATGCCTTCATTGCCGATGCGCGCGCGTTTGCGTCTGATGAACTCGTGCCAGCGCTGATCAAGGGGCAGGGGCTTTCTGCGGATGAAGAAGCGGCCGTTGTCAGCGAGTTTGCATCCTTTACAGGGGTGTCTGAAGACTATGCTGATCGCGCCAATCTGCGTGTCGGCGTTGGGCGTTATATGAAAGAATTACTGCGCGACCAGGGGCTGACGGTTGGTCGGTATGATGGTCGCTATACCGGTGAAGAAGAAGACGGCGTTGGTGAAACGGCTGAAGCTGACCCATCAGGCTATGCGATGGACGCAGCGTTCACGGCCGCTATGAACGACTATATGACGCGCCAACTTGGTGTGAAAATGGATCGTGACTATACGGTCCTGTCCTATGACGTGAACATGAAATGGAAGAGCGTCGACGGTGGCGGTTCCGGTGGTCCTGGGTACACGAATGTAGTGCCGGGTCTTGCGCGTGGCATGCGTGAGAACAAGGATATGCGGGTCATGTTGGCCTCAGGCTATTATGACCAGGCAACGCCCTTCTATGCGGCCGAGCTGAGCCTTCAGGCGCCGGGCGTGCCAATGGATCGTGTGGTCAAAACCTATTATCCGGCCGGTCACATGATGTATCTCGATCTTGGATCACTTGAGCAGTTGAGCGAAGACATGCGCGCCTTCGTTCAGGGTGAGTGAAATCGATTGTTGATCAAAAAAAGCCCGGCGAACTTGCCGGGCTTTTCTTTAAGATTTTTATGCGGCCATGACGCAAACTGATTTGGCGTTGACGAATTCCTTCATGCCAAATCCACCATGTTCGCGGCCATATCCGGAATTTTTGACGCCGCCGAACGGCATGCTCGGCGTCGCAAGGCCAAAGCCGTTAATGAACACCATGCCGGTGTCGAAATGCGTTTTGGCCATCGCCTTTGCCTTCTCTACATCGCGCGAGAAGATACCACCTCCAAGTCCGAAGCGGCTGTCATTGGCAATGCGCATCGCGTCTTCATCATTCTTTGCGCGGATCACAGAGGCCACCGGACCGAAAAGCTCATCGTCATAGGCTGGCTGACCGGCGCTGACGTCTGTGAGCACGGTGGCTGGGTAATAGAAGCCCGGCTTTTCTGGGATGTCTCCACCGCAGAGCACTTTTGCGCCCTTTTCAACACTCTTCTGGACCTGATCATGCAGTGTATCGCGAAGGTCTGCGCGGGCCATAGGGCCGATATCGACGCCATCCTCCATTGGATCGCCAATCTTCAGATCCTTCATGGCAGCGACAAACTTGGAGACGAACTCGTCGTACACCTCATTCACGACAACAAATCGTTTAGCGGCAACACAGGTCTCACCATTGTTGTAAATCCGGCCCTGGACCGAGGTTTCGACGGCCAGATCGATATCGGCGTCTGAAAGAACGAGGTAGGCGTCGTTGGAACCCAGCTCGAGAACGGTTTTCTTCAGCACGCGGCCAGCCTGTTCGGCAATTTTGCGGCCTGCGTCTGAGGAGCCGGTCAGTGTCACACCGCGTACAAGATCATGTTCGATGACTTTCTCGGACTGGTCATGCGTAATACGCAGCACACTGAAGAGGTTCTGAGGCAATCCTGCCTTTAGATAGATATCCTGCAATTTGAGACCTGATCCGGTGACGGATTCGGCGTGTTTCAGAAGTACGCCATTGCCAGCCATCAGGTTGGCGATCGAGTAACGGATGACCTGATAAGCTGGGAAGTTCCACGGTTGGATGCCGTAAATGACCCCGATGGGCGCATACTCGATTTCGCCTTTCGCGCCGTTCTGAATGTCACGGGCTTCACCTTCGAGTTCTTTCGGTCCGTTTTCTGCTGTGTACTGGCAAATACCGACACACAGATCGATTTCTTCCTCGGCCTGGCTGTAGAGTTTCCCCATTTCCTTGACCATGAGTTCGGACAGCTCGGCCTTGGCATCGCTGAGTGCTTCGCCGATCTTTCCGATTAATTCAGCGCGCTCTTTGAGGGGGCGCTCGCGCCATTCCAGAAATGCTTCATGGCATGCGTTGATCGCGGCCTTCATCTGGTCGTCACTCATCATTTCATAAGTTGTGAGCTGGCTGCCATCAGCCGGATTGATGGTTTCGATTTCGGTCTTCATGTCATTCTCTCGTTTTCTCGTGTTCAACGAGGACTCAACGAGAGGAGGAAACGTCATGTTCCATTCACTTTGTGCATGGCTCTTCACGTTTGCGTTTACCGAAGCTGGGGGCTTTCGCCATTGAAACACCCTCAAGGCCGGTCTAACTGAGAGGTGAGGAATTTTTGCCAGAGGGAGGCACACAACATGGCCACGCGTACCGTTGAATATTCAGATTCCGAGAAAACCTATGAAGGCTATCTCGCTCTTCCGGGCGAAGCCGCACCGATCGGCCTGGTGGTGGTTGGCCATGCATGGGGTGGACTGTCCGATCACGAGAGAGAAGTTTGTGATCGACTGTCTGGTCTCGGCTATGCAGCCTTTGCCTACGACATTTATGGCAAGGGCGAGCGCGGTGAAACGACTGAGGAATGTCAGGCGTTGATGAACCCGCTGGCATCCGATCGCGCAAAGCTTCAGAGCCGCCTGGCAACGTCGATTGCGACCGCGCAAAAAGAAACCGGAATTGGTAAGGAAAAGACGGTCGGCATCGGTTATTGCTTCGGCGGTCTGTGTGCGCTTGACGAGGCGCGTGCCGGATTGGATGTCGTTGGTGTGGCGTCGTTCCACGGCCTGTTCATGGCTGCTGATAATCTCCCTGATGACACAGAGATCACGGCGAAGGTTCTGATTTTGCACGGGTATGATGACCCGATGGCTGACCCGGAAGCCATGGTTGGCGTCTGCAATGAAATGACGAAGAAGAAAGCGGACTGGCAATTGGTGGCTTATGGCAACACCATGCACGCTTTCACAAACAAGGGTGCAAATGATCCCGATTTCGGAACTGTGTACAGCCCGTCGGCAGATGCGCGTAGCTGGACGGAACTCGGAAATTTCCTGAAGGAAGTCATTGGCTAAGCCGTGACGCAAATGATACTATTTCGAAGGCGTTGCTTGCGGGTAACGCCTTTTTTGTATGGCTGGGAGGCCTGAAAACCGGTGTGGGGTTCAGCCTGCTTTTGATGTCGCCTTGGTCTGACCAATCAGTTCAAGCAGACACGAGCCGATCTGTTCAATCTTTGATGGATTCAGATGATAAAGGATGGTCGTGCCGCGACGTTCAGTCGTCACCAGCTGTGCTTCTTTTAGCACGCTGAGATGGTTCGATATGGTCGGCCAGCTTACGCTGAAGGCCTCCGTCAGGTCGCCAGACGATTTTGCGTCTGTTTTAAGCAAGCCAAGAATCTGGCGGCGAATGGGGTGAGACAGAGCTTTAAACGCATCAGACATGATATAATTCGCAACCTGAAAAATTAGAAATTCAGCAAAATAAAAGAAGGGGCGCCGAGAGGCGCCCCCCGATTGAGAGGTCGTTGTCGACAGGTGATGGACCCGCGCTCATGCGGCGACGGATTGACGTTGGCCATCGTGTTTGCCTTCACAAATCTCTTCGACGATCTTGTCGTTGAACTGACTCAGATCGTCAGGCTTGCGGGACGTTACAAGACCCTTGTCCACCACAACCGGTGAATCTGTTACCTTTGCGCCAGCATTTTTCAGGTCCTGCTGCACCGATTCAATCGACGTCACATGGCGACCATTGACCAGGTTTGCTGAAATCAGGACCTGTGGCCCGTGACAGATCGCAAAGACCGGCTTTTTCTGCTCGAAGAAGGCCGATGTGAAATCGAGCGCTGCCTGGTTTGTGCGAAGCGCATCCGGACTGAACAGTCCGCCAGGTATCAACAGCGCGTCATAATCTTCTGCTTTTGCGTCGTCGAGCGATGTATCAACATCGAAATAGTCGCCGAGGTCGCGGTGGTTATTGCCCTGAATGCGTCCGTTTTCCGGCGATACAATAAAGGCCTGACCCCCAGCGTTTTGAATCGCGTCCTTTGGCGATGTCAGCTCGATTTGCTCGAAGCCGTTTGTGGCGAGGATGGCAAGTTTCTTGCCTTCTGCTCGTTTACTCATGGGGTACTCCTTTCGTTTGATGGCGTTGCAGTCGCAGCGCCGTCACCCGCAATAACGAAGCAAATCGCTCAAGTGTTCCGACATAAATGAGACGACATTCGCATGAATTCAGCTTCCAGTCGGATCAGCCATAGCCAAGCGGGACATTTTCGCTTATGTGCGGCGCAACTTATCTCCCCACACGCAAGGCTCTGACATCATGTCCATGCGAAATATCGCAATCATTGCGCACGTCGACCACGGCAAGACGACCCTGGTTGATGAACTGCTGAAACAGTCCGGCACGTTCCGCGAAAACGAAGCAACATCTGACCGGATGATGGATTCCAACGATCTGGAAAAAGAGCGTGGCATCACCATTCTGGCGAAAACGACATCTGTCGAATGGAATGGTCACCGGATCAACATTGTGGACACGCCAGGCCACGCCGACTTCGGCGGCGAAGTTGAGCGCATTCTGCACATGGTGGATGGTTGTATTGTTCTGGTCGACGCGGCTGAAGGTCCGATGCCACAGACGAAATTCGTCGTTCAGAAAGCTCTGAAAGTTGGCTTGCGTCCAATCGTGGCGCTGAACAAGATCGACAAGCCAGAGCGTCGTCCGGACGAAGTTGTCAATGAAGTCTTCGACCTGTTCGCCAATCTGGACGCTGACGATGAGCAGCTTGATTTCCCGATCCTGTACGGATCGGCGAAGAATGGCTGGATGAGCGACGATTATGAAAATCCAAGCGACAATATGGACAAGCTGTTCCAGCTCGTCATGGATCACGTTCCGGAGCCGCGTGTCTCCGAAGGTCCATTCAAATTGCTGGCCACCACAATTTCCGCTGATAATTTCCTCGGTCGTATTCTCACAGGGCGCGTTGAATCCGGTTCGGTCAAACCGAACATGGCGATCAAGGCTCTCTCCCGTGATGGCAAAACGGTTGAGCAGGGACGGATTTCGAAGGTGCTTGCTTTCCGTGGACTCGAGCGCACCCCGATCGAAGAAGGCGTTGCGGGTGACATCGTTTCGATCTCTGGTCTGACCAAGGCAACCGTTGCTGACACGATCTGCGCGCTGGATGTGGACGAGCCGATGCAAGCTCAGCCGATTGATCCGCCGACCATCGCCATGACGTTCCGCGTGAACGACTCGCCGCTGGCCGGTACGGAAGGCTCCAAAGTGACGTCCCGCATGATCTGGGACCGCCTTTTGAAAGAGGCCGAAGGTAACGTCGCTCTGAAAGTGACCCGCTCTACGGAGGCTGAGGCCTTTGAAGTGGCTGGCCGCGGCGAGCTTCAGCTTTCGGTTCTGATTGAAACCATGCGCCGTGAAGGCTTTGAGCTGGGTGTGTCCCGTCCTCAGGTTGTCTTCAAGGAAGATGAGAACGGCAACAAGCTGGAGCCGGTCGAAGAAGTCGTGATCGACGTCGATGATGAGCACTCCGGCGCTGTGGTTCAGAAGCTTTCTGAGCGTAAGGCAGACATGGTCGAGATGCGCCCTTCCGGTGTTGGTCGTACACGTCTTGTCTTCCACGCGCCAACACGGGGTCTGATCGGTTACCAAGGCGAGCTGCTGTCCGATACGCGTGGCACGGCCATCATGAACCGCGTCTTCTTTGAGTATCAGCCTCACAAGGGCAAGATCACGGGCCGTCACACAGGCGTTCTGATCGCGATGGAGCAGGGCGATGCGGTTGCATTTGCGCTGTGGAACCTTGAGGATCGCGGCAAGATCATGATCGATCCGGGCGAGAAGGTTTACGGCGGCATGATCGTCGGTGAGCACTCACGCGACAACGACCTGGAAGTGAACGTTCTGAAGGGTAAGAAGCTCTCTAACGTCCGTGCATCCGGTACCGATGAAGCCGTGCGTTTGACGCCGCCAATGAAGCTCACGCTCGAGCGTGCGCTGGCCTATATTCAGGATGATGAACTGGTTGAAGTCACGCCGGAGAACATTCGCCTGCGCAAGGTCTATCTCGATCCGAACGAGCGTAAGCGCATGAAGAAAAAAGAAGGCTAACAGGCTTTCAAGGCGGGCTTCGGCCCGCCTTTTTTATTGCTAAGCAGCAAAACCGAAGTGTTCTCTATGCCAAGCAATAAACGCTGGATGCGGTTGATGTTCTGGTCGCTTTGGTCGGATCAACTTACCAGTTGGATTGATGATACGCCGCACTTCATCAGAATTGTTCACCTTCCTTGAAATAAGAATCTCATCATTTGCCGCGATTGAGATGAGGCCGCGGTCAAACATCCAATGCACGGTGCCTGAAAGTGCTAAACCGTTTTCGATAGTGTCTGGTCCCTGGTGAGCAACTGGCTTGATATGCGCGCCTTCGACTTCAGCGCGTCCTCCGCCATTTACGAACTGCCAGCCCGTGACAGCACAACGCTTCTCGTACGCTAACAGGACAGAGCCTCTGAACCGAACGTCCCGAACCTTGCGGTTCACAAGTTCTGAGATCGTCTGTCGCTCGAAATCCAATTCGAATTCAGCGGCGGCCTCGGACAAACCGTGGGGGACATCGTTTGTTGGGTCGTAACGTGGCAGTTCGATCTCGATTTCTCGCCAGCCGCGGGCTAGAATTTCGCGGAATGCCTCGAACGGGATATGGCGCACGGCATTCTGGGAAACGCCAGAATTTGCCTTTCCGTCTCGCCCTTGAAGGGAGGGCTCCAAAAAGCGGCCATCTATTTGTCTTGGCACCGCGCTGGCGAAACTCGCGTAAGTGTTGGGCGTGTAGTACGCATAAAAGTGCTCATCCAGCTTTTGATCGCGGGCAATGCTATCAATTCTTGCCGCAGCATAGTAAGCGCCGCGCCCATCTTTGCTAAAGCCGTTGTCTTTCACGGGCGCAAAGAACACGACCCAATCACCGACAGTTTGCTCCATGCGGCGCAAATAGCGCTTTGGAAAATGATAGGAGATACCGGGCTGATCATCATAGTCAGATTGCGATCCCTGAACCAAAACCGCATTCACCATCTCTGATGTCCTCTTCCGCCCGACAATCAACCTACGAAAGAATGTGGAGCTGTAAAGTCCCACGATGCGATGAAAGTACTACTCCACAGGGCGGGGTGCGGTAGACCAGGCAATGGCTTTTTTCAACAGACCGACGGTCGTCTTGCCCGGATCGCTTCCGCTGCTAAGAAACTGATAGAAGCGACCTCCCTGGGGCTGATAGAGCATAACCAGTTCTGTTTCGTCGGGCATGGCAAGCAATGCGTCACGCGCCTCAGCAGGCAGGGTGAACCGGCTTTCGCCAAGAAAGCCGCCTTCGTCTTCGCGGCTGGTTTTTGTAAAGTTAAAGCCCTCTTGTCCGCTCGGTTTGATCTGTAGCGTATCAACGCTTCCGGAGAGAGTTGCCTTCCACTCGCCCGACCGGTTGATTTTCATGCTGCCGTGATTGCTGAAGGTTCCGTTAGCTCTGAGATTGAGCACAACTGTTTCGCCGTTTGGAGAGTCGTCCGTGCGATATGCTACCAACTGGTAATAGTCTGAGAAGAAATCCGACATTTCGGCCCGGTTTCGCCAGGTCCCAAATGGCGTTGCTTCATCGCTGATCGCGGACTGCCGGTAGGTGTAGCCCGAGACTCCTTGCAGGATTTTCGACACGCCTTCCGTTGAGCATCCGGTGGTGATGTCGGCAACGATGGAATCGCGCATTTGTTCGTACATGGGTTTGAAGCTCGAGGCTGCGTATTTTGGGTCGATCGCGGCTTTCGCTGCGCTCATCTCCTGGCGGGTGATCGGGGTCTGGCTGTGCTCGAAGGTTTTACAGCTCTCAATCTCGGCCGGCATGGAGGCAGGCGCTGCAATAACGGCGTCTGCCATGACCTGCGCAATATCGATATTGCCCCACAGCCCTTCATTGCCTTCGCGGGGGAGGCAGCTCCCGCCCATGGCCTCAACTTCGCTGATGAGCTGACTGCGCGTGCTCTTAACCGCGTCGCCGCCAAACTGTTGGGACAGAAGTTGCGACACTGTATCGTTCAGATAGTCGAGCGCTCTGGACTGTCCGTAGGTCAGCACTTCGCAGCGCTCATCAACCGCTTTTGCAATCGTTGAAGCCTTGAAAATCTGCACCTGCGGGCTGTCCTGTGCCTGCGCGAATTGGAAAAAAATCGCGCAGCTGACGAAGGCTGCTCCCTTGATCATTTTAGGCATGCAAACAGGTTCTCCACTACTGAGCAAAACTGCAGTCCAGGGTCGCAAGTTTAGGTGCTTATCTATTTGTTTTGCAAACAGGTTTTATAAGAAATCAGCTGCCTAAGGCTATTGCCAATCAATTCGGTTCGCCTCCCCGGTTTGGGGGAAGGTGTCGTGCGATATGCTGTGAAATTATTTCTCAAAAGGCGCTCTGCTTGCCTTAACGACACCCCGTAAAGGCCCTTTTCGAAACAGTTTTCCTGTCATATCGTCCATTTATGGCACTTATGGCCCACTCCTCGGCCGGTTGGGAAATCAGGCCCCATTCGCGCAATGACCGTGCAGCGATTGAGCGTGTTTTTCTGGACTGCCACACTGAGCTGCCTTGGCGAACGGAGCCGGGGCCGGATCTCAACACATTGCGTTATGCGCTGAAATACTCCTCGGTTCTTGTCGCTCATGAGAAAGATGCGGGGGTCATCGGGTTTATCGTTTTCCTGACAGAGCGTTGTTATGTCTCCCATCTGTTCGTGGATATGAACTGGCGCTTTTGCGGTGTGGCGCGTGGTCTTCTGGATGTGGGGCGGACCTTGTCGTCCGGACCTTTACAGGTTGATCTTGATACGCAGAACACAGGTGCGCTCGCCGCATATGCTGCCATGGGATGGACAGAAACCGTTTCGGGTGGACCAAACCTTGGCATTCAATGGCGTTTGACGGGCCCATAAACGAAGCCGGATAAGCGTCAGTAACCAGAAAATCAGTCAAAGCCTGACTTGATTGGTTGTTTTACATCTCAGATGTTGCATAGAAGTGGATCGGTTCGGTTGCGCGCGAAATGTGCGCTCAAATTCCGGGGAAAGCATGCCAGTATATCGCGTGATGATGAGAGGCGAGCATTTTGCGCTTCATCTGAATGGTCGTTGGAAGCTGTTTGGCTTTCACACCTCACGTGAGGTTGAGGCGGAAACCATGGAAGAGGCTGAGCAGATGGCTGTGCGTATGGTCATGCGTGACAAGCCCTGGGCCGATACTCGGCCGCGTGCTGGTTTTCCGACGCCCCGCATCTATCCCGAATTTATCTATCGAATGGAAGAACCGAGTTTTGAGGATGAAGGCTATGCCTTTTTCCCGATGAATAAGGCACACGCCTGATCAGTCCCCGGTAAATCGGTATTCGATTGCGCTCCGAGCTTGACCCGGCATGCGAACAAAACGAGAAACATTAAGTCGCAATTTACCATTCCGGGCGCAGAAACATGCTTATGGCAGCACCTCTTCGTATCCTCGGGATTGATCCCGGACTTCGACATACTGGCTGGGGCATGATTGTGTCGACCGGGCCGCGTCTGACTCACATTGCACACGGTGTTATTTCGCCTGACCCGCAATTGCCTCTGGCAGAGCGACTGGCGGTGATCTACCGCAGTGTCAGTGCTTTGGTGATTGAACATCAGCCCGATTTTGCAGGCGTAGAGGAAACGCTGGTGAATGCTGGCGCACAAAGTGCGCTCAAGCTGGGGCAGGCGCGGGGCGCCGCAATGACGGCGCTTGCTGTTTCAACGGTTCAGGTCGCTGAATTCGCGCCGCGCCGGATAAAGCAGGCAATCGTTGGAACGGGAAAGGCGGACAAGGAACAGATCAGCTTTATGGTAAAGCGATTGCTTCCGCGCGCAGGTGAGATGAAAGCAGACGCGGCCGATGCACTCGCCTGTGCCATCTGTGCGGCGCATTATCATCCGGGCGCATTGCGAGGCGTAGCATGATCATTGGCTGGCTGAAGGGGTGCATTTTATCGACAGGCGTCGATAATGTGCTGATCAATGTAAACGGCGTCGGTTATGTTGCCCTCGCCGGAACGCGGCTGCTTGGAAAGCTCGCACCGGGCGATGAGGCCGAGCTGCATATTGAGACACGCGTCACCGAAAATTCGATTCAGTTGTTTGCGTTTGAGAATGACGAAACACGCGCCTGGTTCGTCCGGCTTCTGGATGTCCCGAGTGTCGGCGGTAAAGTCGCGCTTGCCGTTCTGGATGCGCTCGGCAGTCAGGGGTTGATGGATGCGATTGCGCTGGGCGATGCTGCCAGCCTGACCCGCGCCAAAGGCGTCGGCAAGAAGATGGCAGAGCGCATTGTCTCGGAGCTTTCTGGCAAGGCGCCGCCTATGGGGCGTTTTGGACAAGTCATTGGCCCGGCCCAATCATCGGACGGAAAAACAGTTCCCGAGGCGCCGTCTGGTACACGAGCCGAAGCCGTGTCTGCACTCGTCAATCTCGGCTACCAGCAAGTTGATGCGGCGCGCGCCGTTGCATCTGCTGCAAAAGCCGTTGATGCTGAGAATGTGTCCGCCCTGATCAAAGCTGCGCTGAAGGAACTCTCGCAATGAGCGATGAGAACCGCCTGTCTGACCCAGATATGATGCCTGGCGATGCGCTGGATCGTGCGCTGCGTCCGCAAAGCTTTGACGACTATGTTGGTCAGAGCCGCGCCAAGGCCAATCTGAAAGTGTATGTAGACGGCGCGCGCAATCGGGGTGAGGCGCTCGATCATGTTTTGCTGTTCGGGCCGCCTGGTCTCGGCAAGACGACACTTGCGCAAATTCTCGCCAAGGAGCTTGGAACCGGCTTTCGCTCGACATCCGGGCCAGTGATCGCCAAAGCGGGTGATCTGGCCGCCATTCTGACCAATCTGGAGCCGAATGATGTGCTCTTTATTGACGAGATTCACCGTCTTCCTCCTGCCGTAGAGGAAATCCTTTATCCGGCCATGGAAGACTATGCGCTCGATATCATGATTGGCGAAGGGCCTGCAGCGCGTTCTGTTCGGCTTGATCTGGCCCCTTTCACGCTGGTTGGTGCGACAACGCGGGCTGGCCTGCTCGCGACGCCATTGCGTGATCGCTTCGGCATTCCCATGCGTCTGGAGTTCTATGAACCCGAAGACCTCGCCAGAATTGTGCGTGCGGCAGCTGTGAAGCTGGATGTGTCGATCACGGAGGATGGCGCGCTGGAAATCGCGCGGCGGGCGCGTGGCACGCCTCGCATCGCTCTGAGACTGTTGCGCCGTGTGCGCGACTTTGCCGATGCTGAGGGAAGTGCCATCAATCAGGGGGCGGCGGACCGGGCGCTCAAACGGCTGGAGATCGACCCGGATGGTCTGGATGCTCTTGATCGGCGCTATCTGCACGCCCTGGTCAAAACCTATGCGGGCGGTCCTGTTGGTGTGGAAACGCTGGCAGCTGCGCTTTCTGAGGCAAGGGACGCGATTGAAGACGTGATTGAGCCTTATCTCATGCAGAATGGTTTTATAGCGCGGACGCCGCGCGGACGTACGGCGGCGCCTGCCGCATATGACCGGCTTGGCGTTCCGCGCCCGGTTTCAAAGCAGAGTGGCGATCTGTTTGAGTGATGAGGCTTTCGCTTTACTCCTGACAGTGTCTCGTGCGTTGATGACCTAAACCGACCTGCGGCCTTTGTCCCGGGAGACATCATGTACCAGTTTCACACAATCGAAGCACGCGCGCTGGAAAAGCATGGCGCGGAAAAGATCGAGGAGACGCTCGCTCGCCGCTGTCAGGTGCGTTCATCTGAAGAGATTGCCGCCACTCCCAATGATCGCTGGCTGGCTGAGGCAACACGCATGATTTTTCAGGCGGGCTTCAACTGGGATGTTGTCGACAAGAAATGGCCGAATTTCGAAAAATCCTTCAACGGCTTCGATGTGCACTACTGGGCGATGATGGCCGATGAGGAAATGGGTCGCCTGATGCAGGATGCAAGCATCATCCGCAATGCCATGCGGCTCGCATCTATTGGCAGGAATGCGCTCTATTTCAGAGACCTGATTACCGAGCATGGCAGCGTCGGCGCTTTCTTTGCCAGCTGGGACCCGGATCAGTATTTTGAAAACCTGATCGCCATGCGCAAGCGCACCAGCCGCCTCGGCGGGACCTCCGGCATGATCTTCCTGCGTCGTATGGGGCTGGAAAGCCTCGTTTTTTCGCAGGATGTGGTCGCGGCGCTGATTGCAAACGGCGTGGTCGATAAAACGCCGAACTCTAAGCGGGATATGGCCGGGACACAGGCAGCGGTCTCAAAATGGCGTGCTGAAAGCGGAAGAACGCTTTCGGAAATCAGCCAGATACTCGCGATGTCTGTATAATCAGCTTTGATCTGGCGGAGTATGTTGATGAGTGAAGTCGCGTTAAACGGTTCGTGTCTTTGTGGAGCTGTTCACTACCGCGCAAAAGGGCCGCTCGGTACGTTTCACCATTGCCACTGCAAGACGTGTCAGAAGGCACATGCGGCAGCGTTTACGACGACACTCGGTGTCAGTTGGGATGGATTTAAGTGGACGCAGGGCGAACCAATTGTCAGCTTTTTTGAATCAAGCCCGGGAAAACGGCGCTGGTTTTGCCCGAAATGCGGCACTCATCTGATGGCAGATTTCGTGAAATCCCGGACTCGCAGACTGCGCGTTGCGTCACTGGATACGCCGCTGCGAGAAAAGCCCGACATGCATATCTGGGAAAGCCATACCGCCGACTGGTTCGAATTTGGTGACAGTTTACCCGTGAAGCCAGCAGGACGGGACTCCTAGGACGTCTTCTTCTGATCCATATGCCACAGCGCTCCGATCCAGCCGCCTTTCATAAAGGCGAGCAGCGTCAAAGCCGTGGCGAACATGGTACCGCCGAGCAGAGGAAATGTCACCCATATGGGAAGGGGTGCCTTAAGCGATGTGACGAAAATCAAAGGCGCGAAGATCGGCCCCAGTATCAGCACGGTCAGCCAGGCCGGTCCGTCTGCGGCACGTTCGTGAGAAAAGGTTTCGCCGCACTCTGGGCAGGTTTCATTCAGTTTCAGATAGCCGGAAAAGAGCTGTCCTTTCCCGCAGGCGGGACAGCGGCGTTGAAAGCCGCGCAGAACGGGTTCGGGAAGCCAATTGAAGTGCATCACGCTTTTTTGCACGCGGTTTGACGGATGAAAACGACTATTCGGCGCCACTGGGGTGGAACGTGAAGCGATTTCGCGCGATTCACCTGTGATTGGATGAACATAAGGGTATTGGCGTAAACATGCTTCCTCCACCTCTGAATGACCGAAATTTCGACGAGCAGAACCAGCATTGGCGCTCGGTGCGCGTTTACTATGAAGACACCGATTTCACCGGGATGGTGTATCATGCCAATTATCTCAAATATTTCGAACGCGGTCGATCGGATCATTTGCGTGATGCGGGCGTATCTCATCAGGATTTGCTTAATCGTCCGGACCCGGCCGCCTTCACAATCATCAAGGTTGATCTCGACTTCAAGAATGCGGCGCAGGTTGAAGATGAGCTGTGGATTCGCACCCGTTATCTGGGACTGAAAGGGCCGCGAATTCTGTTTGAGCAGGCTTGCCTGCGTGGAGCGGATGTCATTGCGACGGCGAACATCATTGCCGTTACGATACATGCGACCGGTGGTGCACGAAAACCGATCCCGGAAATCGTGGAACTGCTGAAACCGGTCATATTTCGTCAATCCGAATCATAAATTTCAGCAAGTTAACCTTGCCCGTCTCGTTTTTGCCAAAGTTGTTGTCGAGATAGGCTGGGATCAATTGTTTGCGCGCAACCTGTATTGAGAAGAGTTGGATCAATCCATGGAAACTGAAACCCTGGCGGCCGTCGCCGGCAATGACTTCTCCCTCTACGAATTGTTCCTCCGGGCCGATATCGTTGTGAAGTTTGTCATGGGACTGCTTGTCCTGCTTTCGATCTGGACCTGGGGTATAGCCATCGATAAATGGCTGACCATTGGCGGCACCGTGAAAAGGGCCAAGCAATTCGAACTGGCGTTTTGGTCAGGTCAGCCGATTGAGGAACTCGATGATCGCGTTTCAGATCGCCCGAAAGAGGCAATGGCCCGCGTGTTTGGCTCTGTCTCTCGCGAATGGCGAGATGCGCGCCGTGTGACCAATGTGACCACCTCTCAGGCAGAAGCCCTGATCGATCGTGCTGAGCGTCTGATGCACGCCGCAAGTGACCGCGAGCTGTCCCGATTGGAGAAGGGACTGGGCACACTGGCAACCATCGGGTCGGTGTCACCGTTTATCGGTCTTCTGGGTACCGTCTGGGGTATCATGAATGCGTTCCGGGACATTGCGAGCCAAGGCTCAACCAACCTGGCGGTTGTCGCCCCCGGTATCGCAGAAGCGCTCTTTGCAACCACGCTGGGTCTGGTCGCGGCGATCCCGGCCGTAACCTTCTACAACATGTTCTCAAGCGATACGTCTCAGTTCGGCGACCGCCTGGATACCTTCACACAGGAATTCGTCGTGCGTCTGTCGCGTCGTCTGTCTGAGCGTTCTGAGGCGAGCTGATTCATGGGCATGTCAATGAACACTGCCGGAGGAGGTCGCAGCGGTCGTCGCCGTAAGCGTGGTCTCCAGTCCGAAATCAACGTGACACCGTTTGTGGACGTCATGCTGGTGCTTCTGATTGTCTTCATGATCACGGCGCCGCTTCTCGCGACCGGTGTGGATGTAACGCTTCCGGATGCGAAGGCGAAAGCACTGCCGCAATCGCAGGAGGACGTGCTTTCTCTCACCATTCTCGAAGATGGCACACTGTACCTTCAGGAAGAACAGGTAACTATGGAAGAGCTGCTGCCAAAGCTGCGGGCCATTGTCGATGCTGGCTATAATGAGCGAATTTATGTCCGCAGTGATACGACGGTCACGATAGGTAACGCGGCAAAAATCCTCGCAACCATTCAGGCGGCAGGCTTCAACAATGCCGCTATTGTCACGGATCCGAATGCGAGCTGATCGCGAATGAAATACGGTTTTCCTATCTCTCTGGTCGGTCACGTCCTTGTTGGCGCTTCGGGGCTGTTCGTCTTTTCGACGGCGCCAAGCCGACCTGTCGAGAGCGTGGTCAATATTCGGCTCGATGGCATAGACCTGGGCGCTGAAACCAATATCAGCGAGATTGTCGAGCCGGAGCCAACACCGGAGCCTGAGCCGGAACCTGTTGAAGAGGTCGCTGAAGAAGAAGGCGAGATCATTCCGGAGGAAGCCGAGGCGCAGCCGGAACCGGAGCCGCCGGAAAGCGAACCTATTCCGACGCTCGAGGAAGCTGAGCCAGAGCCGGAGCCAGAACCAACACCGGAGCCAACTCCGACACCCACACCGACGCCAACGCCTACGCCAAAACCCACACCAACCGAGAAACCGGTTGTTGAGAAGCGAGCCAATCCGGAGAAACCGAAGTCAGATCTCGATGATCTGTTTGCTGATACCGAGGACTTGCTGAAAGATTTTAATTCCAAGCCGGGTGGTCAGACACAACGGTCGTCTTCGCCGCGTGAGCTGGAAGATAATGAGCAGAAGCCAAGACAGGCAGCCGGTGACCGAACCGGAAATACTGCGTCTGTCGTTGATTATTTGCGTGCACAGATCCGCGAGCGCGATTGCTGGCGCTCTGTCAAAGACTTGCCGGACTGGGAGCGACTTGACGTATCGATCCGCTTTCAGCTGGATTCCAAAGGTCGCCTGAGCCGTCCGGCGGAAGTGGTGCGTCCAAGATTTATCCCTTCCGGTGATAAATTCATGATTGTGGCCGCAGATCGCGCCATTCGTGCCATTAATTTGTGTGAGCCTTTTGAAATGCCGGAAGAAGAATATGAGCTCTGGCGAAACCAGGACATCGTCCTGACATTCGATGAGCAATTCTGACGTTAATGCCCGGAGGAGCGAGTAAGATGAAGCATATAATGAAGAGCCTGGGGCTGGCTGCGCTGGTTGCGCTGGCGCCTTTGGGTGTCGCACAGGCGCAGATCGAAGGGACAATTACGGAAGCTTCGGCGCGTCAATTCCGCGTCGCAATCCCGGAATTCAAGGCCGACACACCGGAAGCACGAGAGCTTGCAGACCAGATTGCCGCGATCATCCGCAACGATCTGCGTTCTACCGGGCTATTCGATCTGGTCGATCCATCCGCTTATGTCGAAACCGGGTTGACGGTGCAGATCCAGCCACGTTTCCAGGACTGGCGTCTGATTAAAACCGAATCTCTGGCCGTCGGTGAAGTCGAGGTCATGCGAAATGGTGAAATGCGTGTCGCATTTCGCCTCTGGGACACTGGCAAGGAAGAAGAGCATCTCTTCCCGGATGCAGAGGGTAATCTTGTTTTCAAAGGCCGTCAGTATCAGACGACGCCTGAAAACCTGCGTCGTGTTGCGCACGTGCTTGCGGACGACATCTATACCAGCCTGACGGGTGACGAAGGCTATTTCGACACACGGATCGTCTTCATTGCGGAATCCGGTCCGAAAATCGACCGCACCAAGCGCCTTGCGATCATGGACCAGGATGGAGCGAATGCTGAATTCCTGACGAGTGGCCGCCATACGGTTTTGACGCCGCGTTTCTCGCCGAATGCGCAGAAGATCACATACATGACGTATGAAAATGGGCGTCCGCAGGTCTATCTGTTCGATATTGAGAATGATCGTTCTGAAAGCCTTGGTCGTTTTCAGGGCATGACCTACGCACCGCGTTTCTCCATGGACGGCAATTCCGTTATTATGTCTCAGGCGATCAACGGTAACTCAGATATCTATCTGATGGACCTGACAACGCGCCAGATGACACGCCTCACGGATCATCCGGCCATTGATACGTCGCCTTCCATGTCGCCCGATGGCAAGCAGATCACCTTCACATCCGACCGTGGTGGCTCGCCACAAATCTATGTGATGAACGCCGATGGTTCGCCGCAAGTCTGTCCTTCCACACGTAAGCGCGATGTTGCTTGCCGCATCTCCGGCTTTAGCGGCGGTGGCTATTATTCCACACCGGTCTGGTCACCACGCGGCGATTATATTGCGTTCACAAAACAGTCTGGCGGGCGCTTCTATATTGGCGTCATTCAGCCAGATGGTCGCGGCGAGCGACTGTTGTCTGAATCCTATCTGGATGAAGGTCCGGCCTGGTCTCCAAACGGTCGCGTGATCATTTTCTTCCGTGAAGCGCGTCCGGGTGCTCCGCCGAAATTGTTCACTGTCGACCTGACAGGACGTAACCTGCGACAGGTCCCGACACCGGGCGATGCCTCAGATCCTGCATGGTCTCCACCATTGCGATGAAACTTCTGGCATCGAAAATGAGTTTAACTTGAATTGATTTCGTCAACTGGTCGCAGAGTTGACAAAATTGGAACGTAATCGCTCGATAAACGTACTGAGGTTCGAAGGGGTCAGTTCGATGGACACACTTAAATCAAAATGGATTATTACCGCAGGCCTCGCGCTTGCACTTGGCGCATGCGCAAGCAAGCCGAAGGTAGAGGAAGAGCCACAGGTTCAGCCACCTGTGTCCACGCCGACACCAACGCCGACGCCAACTCAGACAACACAGCCACCTGTCACACCGGAAGGTCCGGCTCCAGGTACTGTCGCGGACTTCCGTATCAATGTGGGTGAGCGCGTTTATTTCGACACCGACGGATACAATGTCGACAGCTACGACATGGAAACACTGAACCGTCAGGCAGCATGGCTTCAGCAATACCCAAGTGTCACAATTCGTGTCGCTGGTAATGCCGACGAGCGTGGCACGCGTGAATACAACCTCGCGCTCGGTGAGCGTCGTGCGAACGCGGTCAAGGAATATCTGGTGAGCCGTGGCATCTCGTCATCGCGTATCGAGACGATCTCATACGGTAAGGAGCGTCCGATTGATGGTCGCTCGACGCCAGAAGCCTGGGAAGTCAACCGGAACGCTCATACTGAGATTCTTTCCGGCCAGATTGGCTAGTCAGTCACAGACATTACATGATTAATTTAGCAGGGCTGCCTCATTTCAGCCCTGCTTTTTTGTCACTCGAGTTTGTCATGATGCAGAATTCAAAGTTTCGTTTCGCCGTATGTGCTCTCGGCCTGAGCATGACAAGTCTTCCGGTTATTGCCCAATCGGCACCCATTCGCATGGGAAACCCGAGCTCAGCCTACACCCAGCAGGACAATACACAGGCGCAGATTTCCCGCCAGATTGCCCGTATGGGTGAACTGGAAGCGCAGCTCAGCCAGCTGACCGGACGGATTGAAACGCTTGAATACCGATTGGGCCAGGCCGAAGCTGATCGCGAAGAACTGGCAGAGGACAATCGTGACCTGCGTGATCGCATGGCAGAACTCGAAAAGCGCCTCGAAAATCAATCGACCCGGAACGTTACGTCACAGTCGTCCCGCGAACCATCACCCCTTGGGTCAGATCGCGCCGGAAACGGTGCTGTCTGGACAAATGGCTCAGGTGCTTCCAACCGGGAGGAAAATTCCGGACCGCGTAACCTCACGCCCGGCGCGAATTCCGCTAACACTTCCGACACATCCTCAGCCGGTTCATCTGGCCGCTTGCCAGAAGGAACACTGGGAACGATCCCGGCAGCCGCTCTGCCCGGTAATGCCGGAGCACTGTTCGAGCTTGGAAAATCTCGCCTGATTTCCTTTGACTATGAAGGTGCAGAGGTCGCCTTTCGCGAGTTCCTGAATGAGTTTGGCGACGACCCGCAGGCCGGTGAAGCCTATTATTGGCTTGGTGAAGCGCTCTATCAGCAGGAAGACTATGCCGGTTCTGCGCGCTTCCTGACAACGATGGTTCAGGACTACACAGATGATCCGCGTCGTGGAGAGGCGCTCGTCAAGCTTGCACGTTCGCTTCGCGAGCTTGGTGAAACCGGACGGGCTTGTGCCTTCCTTCAGCGCCTTGGCGATGTCGATCCGAACGCGTCCACAGCAACGCGAGAGCGTGCGCAGCTCGAGATGCAGCGTTCATCGTGTCGGTAGACGCGATCCATAAACAGCTTCGACAATTTCTATCCTGCCTCAAGCCAGGCACCCTTGAGAGACCGCTTCTGATCGCGGTCTCGGGTGGCAGCGACTCTCTGGCACTGCTGCACGCCATGGCAGACATCCAGTCGGACACCTCTCTGAAAATTCAGGCAGCCACAATCGATCACTCACTTCGAACGGAAGCGCGTGCGGAAGCGGAGTTCGTCCATGTGATCTCCGATCGCCTGAATGTGCCGCATCATATCCTGACGCTCGACTGGAAGGTCGGTGATAAAAAAACGCAGGCGTCAGCACGCTTGCATCGTTATCGCCTGCTTGCGCAACATGCGCACGATATTGGTGCGTCCATCATCCTCACTGGCCATACTTTCAATGATCAGATGGAAACCTGCCTTTTGAGAGCACGGGGAGGCTCTGGCTGGTGGGGGCTTTCCGGTATGCGTGACATCGGCATGGTGCCAGTCTGGCCGGAAGGCGAGGGGCTCGGCCTCGCGCGGCCTTTGCTGGATATGTCTCGCGAGCGACTTCGCGATTTTCTGATCGAGCGCGGCATTTCCTGGATAGACGACCCCTCAAATGAGAACCCCGCATATGAGCGGGTTCGTATTCGGCGCTATCTCACCAACGAACCGCATGTTGTTCAGGAAGTAGAGCGGATGCAGTTTGAGCTCTCGGAGCGACGGACCTCCATTGGCCTTCATTTGCGCGAGTGGCTGCAGTCTCACGCAACTTGGCTGCCGGGCGGTGCCATTCGAATGGATACAGAAGCTTGTTTTGATTTGCCGGACGCTTTCCTCGAGCGCTTGCTGATGTTCCTTCTGCCTTGTGTTGCTGGCCGGCAGGTCACGCCGCGCCGTGAACGCCTGCATCGCTTGTTCGATAAGTTTCGCCAAGATGATGAAAAGAAAATGGCGACACTTGGGGGTTGTCTGATCGATTGGTCCGGGGCTGATTTCTTTATTGTGCCTGAAATCAACAGTCAGGACCTGATGCCGGACGAAATAACATCTGGCGTCTGGGGGGGGCGGGTAAGCATCACGTCACAGAGCGGCGAGTCGGTCAGAATTGCGGCCTGGGGGGAACGTAAAAAACCCGAGCATATTGATGCGGATCGGATCCCGCCGCTCTATTTGCGGCGCTTTCTCCCCGTTCAACTGGATGATGAAGGAGAGGTGCAATCTGTTCCGCATCTGGAACATTCATCCTTAATTTCGGTTCAGGATCTGTCAGAAAACCGAATGTTGAGCTGGTTGCATCCTGAATCGCAGTTTTTCCGCGGGTAATATGCCTCAGGGGAGTCGTTTTCTCCTTAAAGCTCACCTATGTTATAGTCCGACGGACTAGTACGAAAGAAAGCTTGCCCCATGAATATGCGCAATATCGCCCTTTGGGCTGTAATTGCTGCCTTGCTGATCGCTCTGTTCTCGTATTTGCAGCCGAGCAGTCAGAGCAATGCATCGAACAAGATCAGCTACTCTCAGATGATAGAGGCGGCAAAAGATGGCCGTGTTGACCGAGTTCAGTTCAAAGGGGCGGACATCACCGGTTGGTACACAACAGGTGAGAAGTTCACATCGATCACCGGTTCCTATGACTATGTTGTCGAAGAGCTCGATAATGCTGGTGTGGATGTCACCTTCGAGGATCCTGCTTCCGGCTTTAATTTTGCGAGCCTGCTGACCAGTCTTCTCCCCTTAATCCTGATTGTCGGCATCTGGTTTTTCCTGATGCGTCAGATGCAAGGCGGCGGTGGTCGCGGTGCAATGAGCTTTGGCAAGTCCAAGGCGCGCCTGCTGACCGAACGCCATGGCCGCGTCACGTTTGACGATGTGGCTGGTATTGATGAGGCGAAAGAGGAACTGCAGGAAATCGTTGAGTTTCTTCAGGACCCATCTCGCTTCCAGCGCCTTGGCGGTAAAATTCCGAAGGGTGCGCTGCTTGTGGGTCCGCCAGGTACGGGTAAAACCCTGACAGCACGTGCAGTCGCTGGCGAAGCAAATGTGCCTTTCTTCACCATCTCCGGTTCGGACTTCGTCGAGATGTTCGTCGGTGTCGGTGCAAGTCGTGTCCGCGACATGTTTGAGCAAGCCAAGAAGAATGCGCCTTGCATCATCTTTATTGACGAGATCGACGCTGTCGGCCGCTCTCGCGGCGCTGGCATTGGCGGCGGTAATGACGAGCGCGAACAGACGCTCAACCAATTGCTTGTCGAAATGGACGGTTTCGAAGCGAATGAAGGTATCATCATCATCGCAGCGACCAACCGCCCTGACGTTCTTGACCCTGCGCTTCTGCGTCCTGGCCGTTTTGACCGACAGATTACGGTTGGCAATCCGGACATCATTGGCCGTGAGAAAATCCTCAAAGTGCATATGCGTAACGTCCCGACGGCAAAAGACGTAGTGGCAAAGACAATTGCACGCGGTACGCCGGGCTTTTCTGGTGCAGACCTTGCAAACCTTGTGAATGAAGCCGCGCTCTTGGCAGCGCGCCGCGGCAAGCGTGTCGTTTCCATGCGAGAGTTCGAGGACGCCAAGGACAAGGTCATGATGGGGCCAGAGCGCCGCTCTATGGTCATGTCAGAAAAAGAAAAGCGTCTGACGGCTTATCACGAGGCAGGTCACGCGATTGTGGGCATCAAAATGCCGGCAACCGATCCTGTGCACAAGGCAACGATCATCCCGCGCGGCCGCGCGCTGGGTATGGTGATGCAGCTGCCTGAAGACGACAAGCTCTCACAAACGCGTCAGGAAATGACGTCGCGTTTGGCAGTTCTGATGGGCGGTCGCGTCGCCGAGGAAATTGCCTTTGGTGAGGAAAACGTCACCTCTGGTGCTGCTTCGGACATTCAGATGGCCACACGCATTGCCCGCGCCATGGTCACACGCTTTGGCTTGTCCGATAAGATCGGCCCGATCGACTATGGTGAGGGCGATGATCCATATCGTCCGACGCAAGTCTCTCAGGATACGTCGAAGCACATTGAAGAAGAAGTTCGCCGACTGGTTCAGACAGGTATGGATGAGGCTCGTCGCGTCATGACGGAATACCGTGATGAGTGGGTGGCGATTGCCGAAGGTCTGCTCGAATATGAGACGCTGACAGGTGAAGAGATCACCAATCTTCTGAAAGGTGTGAAGCCGGAACGTCCTGATGATGAGGATGACAAGCCGGGTCCATCTTCGGCCGTGCCGATTACGGGCAAAAAGAAAGGCCCTGAAGGCGATGTCGGTGGCGGTTCACCGGAACCCGCGTAACTTCGCACTCATCGTTTCAAAGCCCGGCTGTTGCCGGGCTTTTTCTTTTGCGACTCCGGGCAGCTCCTGTGTTTCAGCAATTGCAGCCTGTGCAGCCCCAGTCTAGGATTCAGAATGCAAAACAAAATCTTCCTCTTCATCGTTTCTTCTGTCCTGATGGTTTCAGGATGCCAGCAACCTGCACCGACGGCTGAAGCAGAGTTCTGGGGGCGACTTCAGGCGCTTTGCGGAAACACATATGAGGGCGCACTTGTCAGTGAAGACGAGGTCGATGCCGAATTTCAGACCGCTGACCTCTGGATGGATGTATCAGCCTGTAGCGGGGAGCAGGTCACCGTTGACTTCATGAATGGAACGGATGCCGTCGGGCATTGGGAGCTGACGCGTCTGTCTGACGGTATCGAGCTGCGTCATCGTCATGATGGTGATGCTGTTACTGGATACGGCGGATTTTCGACGGAAAATTCGTCTGGGTCACGAATGAATTTTCCAGCCGATGAGGCGACCAAGGCTTTGTTCGACGCAGAAGGCATTCCCGTGTCGAAAGAGAATGTCTGGGCTGTTGAAGTTCGTCCGACAGTTTTTCGGTATGAACTGTCGCGTCCAAACCGTTTCTTTCTTGTGGAATTTGGTACGACAACGCCGTCCGGAAGAGACTGACGGCCGTCATTGAGAATTGATGTTGATGTTTCGCTCTGAGAGTGGTCCATGCACGGTCTGTTTCACTTAAGAACAGGGACGAGTTGCTTTGCGTGAATGCGAAAAAGAAAAAAGAGGTCGGGTACTGTCTATAGCCGGATCGGATTCCGGTGGCGGGGCCGGCATTCAGGCCGACATCAAGGCGATCACCATGAATGGTGGTTATGCCATGACGGCGATCACCGCGATCACCATTCAGAACACGGTTGGTGTTCATGGCGTCGTTCCTGTTCCGCTTGATGCCATTCGCGGACAGATCAAGGTAACGCTGAGTGATATCGGAACGGATGTCATTAAAACGGGCATGCTGGGGGACCGGAAAACCATTGAGGCGGTCGCCGATACGCTCGACCAGTTTGCGACAAAGGTACCGCGCGTAATCGATCCGGTCATGGTTGCGACGTCAGGTGACCGATTGCTGGCCTCCGATGCAATCGATGTTCTCAAAAACCTGTTGGTGCCGGATGCCACCCTTCTGACGCCAAACGCACCAGAAGCGGAAATTCTGTCAGGCAGGGCGGTTGAAACCATTGATGGTCAGCGCCGAGCCGCCGAACGTCTTCTGGAGGCCGGTGCAAAAGCGGTTCTGGTCAAGGGTGGTCATATTGATGGCAAGGTCATCACCGATGTCCTGCAGACGGAATATGATGAGTTCTTTTTCGAGGCTGGCCGCATCGACACAAGTTCAACACATGGCACTGGCTGTACGCTCGCGTCTGCAATCGCAACGCATCTGGCGCTCGGGAAGAGCTTGGTAGATTCGGTGGATGCAGGACGAAATTACCTCCTGAAGGCAATCGAAAAGGCAGAGCCGCTCGGGCAGGGGCATGGCCCGGTGCATCACAGCTGGATGCTGGACGAGACCGACTGATATGTCCCGACGTCTCAAGCTTGCGTCAGACTATGGTTGTTCCCCAGTCTGGGAAGTGACAGGCGGTGCGTACGAGAATATCGATCCTTCTGACTTGCCGATCTCTGAGCGTCTGGCAGATGCGCTGACACTGTGGGCAGCAGATTTTGATGAAACGCTGAATACGGCAGATCCGCTTAAGTCAGGGTTTGCGACTGATCTAGCGGCGCGGCGGTTCGAGGCAGAAGGTCGCCGGCTCTGGAAATCTCTCTGTGTTGAAATGCCTGAGGCTGAAATCGAATATGCGCCTGAAGAGGATAGCTCTGATCAGAAACGTTTGACGAGATAGACGCCCACAATCAGGAAACCGATGCCGACCAGCCGCAGGGGCGTGACGTGTCGGACGTCCTGACCAAAAGCGCCGATATGGTCATAGAGCACTGCAGCAATCAGCTGGCCGGCCATAACTGCGCCAATCCAGGCGGCAACCCCGATGCGAGGCACCGCCGTTGCCGCACCTGCAACCATGACGGCCCCGAGCGCGCCGCCGAGCCACGCCCACCAGGGAGCTTGCCCTAATGTGGACAAACCGACGGGCCGGTGGCCTAGGAGAACGTTGACTGCCAGCAACACACACCAGCCGACGGTGAAGGAGATCAAAGCTGCCTGTAGCGGGCCGCCGAGATAATAACCGAGGCGCCCGTTCATCGCGCCCTGCGCTGCGATCATCATGCCTGATACGACGCCAAGACCGACGAGTAATGAACCTAGCTGCATGTCCTCACCCTTCTTATTTTCAGGAAAACTGAATTATAAAACAGTTTCCGTCTGTGGTAGTTGCCGCACTGACCACCTAGGCTTTTGCCGGACAGGAGAAAAGTCATGCGCAATTATCCGTTTTATCAGGTTGATGCTTTCGCAAGTCGGGCCTTTGAGGGCAACCAGGCATGCGTCATGCCAATGGATGCGTTCCTGTCTGACGACATGTTGCAGACGATTGCTGCAGAAAACAATGTTGCGGAAACGGCGTACATCGTTCCGGATGGTGCCGGTTGCTGGAAGCTGCGTTGGTTCACGCCGACAGTGGAAGTGCCTCTATGCGGGCATGCAACGCTTGCATCCGCGCATGTCATCTTCGAGCATTTCGGCTATCAGGGGGAAGAGATTGTTTTTGAAACGGTACAGTCTGGTGAGCTGAAGGTTCGCAAAGCGGACATCGGATACCAAATGGACTTTCCAGCGCCATCTGTTCAGAAGATCGAGATCGAAGAGGCGGTTGTCAAAGCGCTCGGTGCGAGGCCTGTGGCAGCCTATGGTGGCCCCTTCTATGCTGCAGTGTTCGAAGACCCGAAACAGATCAGACATCTGGCGCCGGATCTGAAGGCCCTCGCCAGGCTGGGTGTCAGTGACACATTCGAGCGCGGAAACTTTGGGTGCTTCGCGGAAGGCGGCGCGGGTGTGGATGTCACCTCACGCTTTTTTGCGCCTGGATCAGGTATCGATGAGGACCCGGCGACGGGGAGTTGGCATTGCATGCTGACAGAAGTTATGGCGACCCGGACGGGCCGCCAGACATTTTCCTGCTACCAGGCCTATCCAGGGCGGGGTGCGCGTATTGATGTCGAGAAAGTCGGTGATCGTATTATGATCAAAGGTCAGGCAGTCACTGTGATTGAAGGCCGGTTCAGCTTTGCCGATAAGGCTGGTTAACCCGCCTCAGCGGCGCGTTTCGCCAATTCTTTCAAGGCAGCTTCGAATTCGAGCGTCAGGTTTTCCACGGCCTCAGCTTTTGCTTTTTGTCCGTGTTCTCGTTTCGAACTCGATTCTGAGATCGCACGGCTAACACCGGTTTTGTCGCCAACGGCCGATAGCGTAGCGTAGGGGTAGCCGTTTCGAACATCCAGCAGAAGGCCGCTTGCCTGAGCCTGAGCGTCAATCGTCCGCGAAGGGACAACAAACATGCCTATAATCGTCAGATCTGCGAGTGCCAGTGCGTTGGCTTTGTCTCGCTGTATGGAATTCACTTCATAAACGAGGACATAGTCCAGGTGCTGTCGTGCGGCGCCGCGTCGAATGTTTGCGACCAGCTGTGCGGCCCGGCTGGACGTTCCTGTCGTTACCGGTTCTGAGACCATCTCTGCGATGAGAGGACTAATTGGCACAAACTCTCCATAGCCGGTGCCAAGACGCTCTGCGGATTCTGTCCATGCCGCACCTTCATCGGCAGGGATTGAAGTCAGGCTACCGCGCTCAACGCGCGCGATTCCGATTCGGGCTGGGAAGTATAGGGATGGATTAACGGAAGCGATTTCGCGAATATCTCTTTCAAGATCACTTTCTTTGCCGCTCAAATCTGTCTTGGCGGCTTCACTGGCCTTTGCGACAGTTCCGTTTCTCATGTCATATCGCGCCAGATAGTCAGCGCCAGACGACGATTGAACACTATGCGCGCATGCGCCGATCAGGAGTGGAAGACTTAAAGCCAGTACGGAAAGTGAGCGTCGAGCCATTTGTGTTACCTCTCTGGTTGCAAAGCAGGAGAAACATGGCTCAGATGGCTAAACTAGGTAGCAAACATGACCATTGTAAGTGACTGTTCACATGATTAGACGCATTTTTGCCCTGATTGGTTTGCTCGCTGGTTTGTGGCTATTCCACGAAGTGAGCTTCTATCAAGGCGTGCTCGCGTCGCGCGGCGTAGGCGATCTTGCCGCGCTTCTCGCAGACGTTCCATTTCTTATCCGCTTCATCGGGGCCGTCTTTCTGTGTATCGGAGCTGCGCTGGCCTTTGGTCTCAAATGGATTGGCCCGGCTATCTTCCTGGTTGGCAGTTTATGCTATGTGCTGCTCGCGCTGGCGATGGTTGCAATGGGGGCTGATGTGTCCCTCTGGCAGGATGAAGCCGTCATCGCATCTGGGCTTATCGGGATCAGCATCGGCTTCGGTCTGTTTCGAACGACCTGAGTTATCGCCAAAAGAACAATGCAGCTATTCGCGGTTCAACATTGACCTTGTTTTGCAGAAGAGTAGGACAGGAAGAACGTTTCTAGCCCAGCGAGTCTGAAAAACATGTCTGATACATTTGACGTCATCATCATTGGCGGTGGTCCCGGCGGATACAACTGCGCCATTCGGTGCGGTCAACTCGGTCTGAAAACCGCAATCATCGAAATGCGCGATACACTGGGCGGCACATGCCTGAACGTCGGATGTATTCCTTCGAAAGCGCTGCTCCACGCGTCTGAATATTACGCGACGGCTCAGAACGAGTTTCAGGGCATGGGTATCGGTGTCTCTGGCCTGAAACTCGATCTTGATCAGATGATGGCTCAGAAGGATGAGGCGGTTAAAGGCCTGACTCAGGGCGTTGCCTTTCTGATGAAGAAAAACAAGGTCACGCACTTCAACGGCAAAGGTAAGATTGTCGGCAAGGGCGAAGTTGAAGTGGCGATGAGCGATGGTTCGACCAAAAAGCTCGGTGGCAAGAACATCGTAATTGCAACAGGGTCTGAGCCAGCGTCACTGCCAGGTATCGAAATTGATGAAGAGCGCGTTGTGTCGAACACAGGCGCACTGTCGCTGAAATCCGTCCCGAAAAAACTCGTCCTGATTGGTGCAGGCGTTATTGGCCTTGAGATGGGATCGGTCTGGTCTCGTCTCGGTTCAGAGGTCACGGTTGTTGAGTTTCTAGATCACATCATGCCGGGCGCAGACGCCGAGATTTCCAAGCAATCGAAAAAGATTTTCGAAAAGCAGGGACTTCAGTTCAAAATGGGCACGAAGGTTACAGGCATTGAAAAACTCAAATCCAAGCTGAAAGTGTCTGTTGAGCCAGCAAAAGGCGGAGATGCCGAGACGCTCGATGCTGACGTCGTAATCGTTGCGATCGGCCGCAAGCCATATACGGATGGTCTCGGCCTTGAGACGGTGGGTATTGGCACAGACAAGCGCGGTGTCATCGATACCGTAGATCATTTCCGCACGACGGTTGAAGGCATCTGGGCGATCGGCGACTGTGTGAAAGGTCCGATGCTGGCTCACAAGGCGGAAGAGGATGGCGCGGCGGTCGCGGAGCTGATTGCGGGCAAGGCTGGCCACGTCGACTACAATCTCGTGCCAAGCGTTGTTTATACCAAGCCGGAAATCGCATGGGTCGGTAAAAATGAGCAACAGCTCAAGGATGCCGATATCAAATACAAAGTGGGCAAGTTCCCATTCATGGCTAACTCGCGCGCGCGCACAAACCATCAGACCGATGGTTTTGTGAAAGTGCTGGCAGACGCCACGACGGACGAGGTGCTAGGTGTTCACATGCTTGGCGTTGGCGTTGGAGAGCTGATTGGTGAAGTTTGCGTCGCCATGGCGTTCCGCGCATCGTCCGAAGACATTGCTCGTACCTGTCACGCGCACCCGACACTGTCTGAGGCTGTTCGACAGGCTGCGATGGGCGTAGAGGGCTGGACCATGCAGGCTTAGGTCTGTAGCCAAACCATTGAATGTTTCAGAAAGGCGGGCCGCGTGCCCGCCTTTTTCTTTGGACGCGTTCTGCAATTGCTTTTGAATTCTACTCAGCCGTGCTCATGCGCTGATCATGTCAGACAGTTTTTTGGACGAAAAAACACATTTCACAATTGTATCGATATTTATCCGCTGGATTTGAGGCGGTTTGATCTAAGCTCCAAACTTGGAATTTGGGGTTTCGTAGCACAGACATTCAGGGGTGCGCCTTGCCGGTGCACCAGATTAACAGCTGCGGAGAAAGTGTCCCGGGTTCGAGTGACGTTCAATTCTTGGGATGGTTTTGACACGCAATGCCGCTTGATGCCGCGAAACAGAAGCAAGCTTATCTCATTTCTCTCGGAACAGAGAACTACCCTCTTTTTCAGCTATCTCTTCCTGATTATCAGGTCACAGAGTTTCGCGATGACTTATCCCTGCCGCTTCTCATGGTCATTCGCCATGCGCCTGACCTGCTGATCGTTGATTGTCTCGATCTGTCAGATGACGTGATTTCCTGCTGTCGCGAAATTCAGCAAAATCACCCGGTGCCACTGATTGTGTTTGCCAAATCAGGCGCCCAGGATCGCCTGCAGAAGGTCGTCCGGGCTGGGGTGAATGCGTGCATTATCGACGGTTTGCTGCAGCACCGCATAGAAGGTCTGATCGCAGTTGCGGTAGAGCGCTTTAAAATGAGCCGGGAAGCTTATGCTGAGCTCGAAACAGCCCGGCGTCACCTTCAGGCGCGTAAAGTGATCGAACGTGCCAAGGGGCTCCTGATGGCTCAGCGTGGCCTGCAGGAAGACGAAGCCTATCAATTGCTTCGACAGACGGCGATGCGCACCAGCAAGCCCATGCACGAAGTCGCTGAAAGTGTACTGACGCTTTCCGGCCATCTCATTTGATTGAAACATGAAATGTGCTGCGGTTGCACAGAATGTGACCGTTCTATGACGCGTACGCTCTATTCTTGAGCAGGCGAGAAGTCCGAAAACTTTCAAACGAATTAAGGTATTTACGCGCGCGCAGCATGCTGGTCGGCTAGCTTCAACACGGGAGTGACCGTGCCCGATTTTCAACGGCGGAAATCGGCGACCTGCACTTCGCAGGACCAGGCCCAACGACGGGCTGATTCAAGCAAAATCTGGTGAGCCACCATTCTGGTGCGTTCATGCATGCGAGTTCCTGATCGGTTGGAGGCCGGACAGCGGGCGAGCTGCATTGCTACTTTGGGGAAAACAATGGGTCAAAATCTGAAGAAATTCTTCGCGTCCTCCGTGATTGCCTTGTCGGCGTCCACGGCGTTTACGCAAGTTGCTCTCGCGCAAGAGGCGGAAGAAGAGACAGCTGTACAACAGACTGTCATCGTTACCGGTACACGTGGTCAGCCACGGTCTGTTACCGACTCGCCGGTTCCAGTCGATGTGATTGGCGATGAAGAGCTCGACAATGTGCCGTTTACAGATGCGAACGACATTCTGAAAACGCTCGTACCGTCTTATTCACTGTCACGCCAGCCAATCTCAGACGGTGGTACCTTTATTCGTCCGGCAACGCTTCGCGGCATGCCGACCGACAAGACACTCGTTCTGGTCAATTCGAAGCGCCGTCACCGTGCTGCTCTGGTTCAGATCGGTGGGTCAGGTACGCAGGGACCGGACATTGCCACCATTCCAGCGGTCGCTCTGGAAAGCGTCGAGGTGCTACGTGATGGCGCTGCAGCGCTCTATGGTTCCGATGCCATCGCGGGCGTCATCAACTTCATTCTGAAAGAGGATGCGGAGGGTGCGACCTTCACGGCGGAAACGGGCCAGTATTATGAAGGCGATGGCTTCCAGTTCGTTACGGCTGCCAACTTCGGTGTGGCGCTTGGTGAGAATGGCTTTGTAAACCTGTCCGCTGAGTACTCATCTTCTGATGCGACATCACGCGGCACGCAGTATTGCGAAAGCTGGGCGTGTGTCGATCCAAACAGCCCGGACTTTGGTGGATTCAACACGGATATTGCAGGCTACGATTATGATAGCTTCGTAGCTGGTCTTGACGACGCCAATATCGGTTTTGGTGATGTTGTGCAGCCATGGGGTCAGCCTCAGTCGGAAGCGCTGCGTACCTTTGTAAATGCTGGCTATACGCTGAATGAGTATGCTGAGCTCTACGCGTTTGGTAACTACTCCAAATCGCAGGCAGATGGTGGCTTCTTCTATCGTTATCCAGGTAACGGCACGATTGAAAACATTCGTACAGAAGATGGTTCAGTCTGGAGCCCGCTCTACTTCTTCCCGGGTGGTTTCACACCTCGTTTCTTCGGTGATGTGATCGACTACTCTGCTGCTGGTGGTGTGCGTGGCGAACTGGATTCAGGCTTCACATATGACTTGAGCGCGCGTCTGGGGCACAACGAGATTCAGTATTCTCTGAAGAATACCGTGAACCCGTCACTTGGTGAAATGAGCCCGACATCTTTCAGCCCGGGCGATCTGATCAACGAAGAATTCCAGCTTCAGGCTGATTTCTCGAAAGACTTTGAAGTTGGTATGGCGAGCCCGCTCGTTCTGGCCTTCGGTCTGAGCTATCTCGACGAGTCCTATGAGCTGGTTGGCGGTGATCCAATGTCTTATGCCGCTGGCCCGTATGCGACGCAGGACCCTTATGGCTTCTGTGATGGTGATACGCCGACCGCAGCCGGTCTTGGTGTGATCGCAACAGGTTCTACGCTTGACTGTTCTGATCCGGATGACCCTGTTTACACGGTTGTTGGTGTCGGTTCGAACGGTTTCCCTGGTTATTCTCCGGAGTTCTCTGGCGAGTACACGCGGGATTCCTACGCCGCTTATGCCGAGCTTTCCGGTGAGGTGACAGACCGTCTCTTCCTGACAGGTGCGGTACGTTTCGAAGATTATTCTGACTTCGACTCCGAAGTTGTTGGTAAGATTGCTGGTAAGTTCGACCTGACAGATAATATGGGCCTTCGTGCGTCCATCGGTACGGGTTTCCGCGCGCCAACGCCTGGTCAGCAAGGTACAACCAACGTTTCGACCCGTCTGCCGAATGGCTTCCCGGTCGCAACCGGTCTGTTCCCGGCTGGTGGCCCGATCGCTGGTGCGCTGGGTGCTGAGCCACTCGAGCCAGAGAAGTCCACAAACTACACATTCGGTTTCACAGGCAGCTGGGGGCAGACAAGCCTCACAGTCGACTACTACCGGATCGAACTTCAGGACCGTGTGAACGCGATCTCGACACAGGATGTTTCGGCTGATCCGACAGCTGGTGATGCTTACCTGAACTATCTGGCACTTGTTGATGCGGGTGTTGTCGGTGCTGAGTCCATTGGCGGTGTGTTCTACTTCCAGAACGCGTTTGATACGGTTACGGAAGGTGTCGACATCGTTGGTACTTACACCATGCCTTGGGAAAGCGGAGCGACGACAAGCTTCACGGCGTCCGTCAACTACAACAAGACCGAGTTTGATGGCTTCAACATTGAAGGTCTCTTCAATGCTGAAGATACATACGACTTCGAAAATGGTGATCCGAAATGGCGTGGCGTTTTCAGCGTGAACCATGAGATGGGTCCTTGGAACCTCATCGGTCGTGCGAACTATTACGGTCCATACGAGAACTCCGACAGCGGCGGTGCATCAGGTCTGATCCAGGATTTCGACCCTGTTGTGCAGGTCGATCTGGAAGCTGCGTACCAGATGTCAGATGCAGTTCGTCTTTCAGTTGGCGCACGTAACGTCTTTGATCAGTATCCGGACAAAGCGGATCCAGCGATCGGTGACTCTTGCTGTGGCCGGGTATACCGCTCAGATTCAATCGTCGATTGGCAGGGTGGCTACTACTACGTGAAACTGAAAGCAGAACTTTGATCGCCCTAGGGTCATAGTGCCAATGGTTTGTGCACTCTCATAAATGTGAATTCAGGGGCGGGCGAAATCCCGCCCCTGATGCTTTTTGCGGGTCTAGGTTCGGACTGCAGGTGCGGATTTGGCTCGCCTGTTTAGTTTGTGAATGTTGGGGATTCATTGCGTTTTGGCTGATTATTCTTGGGTACAGCTCGCACAGATGGTTGTTGTCCTGATGTGTGCTGGTTTGGCTGCAGGTTTTGTCGCGGGATTGTTTGGAATTGGCGGCGGTTTTGTCGTCGTGCCCGCCCTGTTGCTTGTGTTTCATTTTTTCGGGTTCGACGAAGATGTCGTAACCCATACCGCTATCGGTACTTCGCTTGCCACGATAATTGTGACGTCGCTGAGATCGTTGCAGGCGCACCATAAGAAGAAGGCCGTCGATTTTCAGATCATCAGGGACTGGCTCCCCTGGTTGCTGGTTGGTGTGGTTTTCGGACTTCTTCTGGCTCGCTTCATGGATGGTGCATCTCTGAAGCTCATCTTTTCCGTCGGGGTGTTCCTGATGGGTATCCATTTCATCTATCCGGTGAATGCCGGCATGAAGAAGGCGTTCAAACCGGAAATGCCGAAAGGTGTGCGTCTGGCCAGTATTGCCAGCTTTCTTGGCGGTTTCTCGGCCCTGCTTGGCATTGGTGGTGGCACCATTGCGGTGCTCGTGATGACGACGTGTGGGCGCAAGATCCACCAAGCCGTGGCGACAGCTGCAGGATTTGGCGTGATCATCGCGCTGCCGGGTGCAATCGGTTTCGCCATCATTGGCATGGGGCAGGAAGACCTGCTGCCGGGCTCTATTGGCTATATCAACGTGATTGCAGCGCTCGCCGTCACATCCATGTCAGTGATTACGGCGCCTATGGGGGCCAAGCTCGCGCATGCACTCGACGGCAACAAGCTGAAGAAGATTTTCGGTATTTATCTGATCCTGACATCAGCGCTCGTTTTCTACAAAGCGTTCGCCTGAGCGTGGGATCAATATTGAGTTCAATCAAAAACCCGTCGTCTGAGGCGGACATCATAGGAGAATAGGGGATTAAAATGGCTTTTGATATTTCAAGACGTTTTCTGCTGGCGGGCTCTGCTGGCGCAGCGATGAGCAGCATGGCGGGACTTGCAACTGGTTCTGCCGCTGCTGAAGAGGCGGGCGCGTTTACCCCTGAAAATGCGGCGGTTGAAAATCCGTATCTGCTCGGGGCTCCGGAAGGCGTCGCTCTGCTGTCGCGCAATGAAAACCCGTATGGTCCATCCAAATCTGCGCTGGAAATGCTCGCTTATGCCGGAAAGAAGGGGGCGTATTATACGTCTCAGGATTCGATCATGATGTTGAAGGAGATGATTGCGGAGCGCCATGGCATCACGCCAGAGCACATCGCACTCACAACCGGCTCAGGTGAAGCGCTTTCCGCCATCGCAATGATCTATGGCCCGAACGGCCCGATCGTTGCGCCGCGTCTGTTTTGGGACACGACCGCCCTATACGCGAAGCGCCTTGGCATGGCTGAAATCGACCGTGTGCCTCTGACCCCGGAAATGGATGTTGATCTGCCAAGCATCGAAGCGAAGGTGACCGAAGACACAGGCCTGGTTCAGCTTTGTAACCCGAACAACCCAACCGGTCTCGTCACGCCGGCCAGTGTTATCAAGCCAGCCGTCAAGCGGATGGCGGCAAAAACGACGGTGATCGTCGATGAAGCCTATATGGAGCTGGCTGATGCACCGGAGGAGACCTCCTGTATCGATCTGGTGAAAGAAGGCCATGACGTCATCGTCACTCGCACATTCTCGAAGATTTACGGTATGGCGGGTATTCGCATGGGTTATGCGATCGCAGCACCTGAGACCGCAATGAAGATCCAGGCGACGGCTATGTCCTGGAGCCCGTGTACATCATATGCGGCCGCGATCGGTTGCTATAACGACACGAAGTTCATCGACTATTCGAAAAAGAAGATCGTTGAGGGCCGCCAGATGGTTATGGCAACGCTCGACACGCTGGGTCTGGAATACCTGCCGTCGCAGACGAATTTCGTTTACTTCAAGTCCGGCCTTGAAGCGAATGACGTTCAGAAGGCCATGGCGGACAAGAAGATTTCGGTCCGTGGTCAGTATATGGACTATAACGAATGGACCCGCGTCTCTATGGGCTTCATCGAAGACGTCGAGCGCTTCTGTAAGGCACTGCCGGAAGTAGTTGGCGCTTAACGTCGGCTGACATCTGTATCATGGGAAAGGCCTTCCTTATTTGGAAGGCCTTTTTCATTATTCGGAAGCGTTCAAAAGCGCGCGGAACTGCTTAAGATTTGTTTTCCAGGCTTTGTGTCCGCATCCGTATTCAGCCAGCGTTTTTCTGATCTGGTGATGATCCAAAATCTTTCGCAACTCTGAATCCAACACTCTGTCGTCCCTTTTCTGGGCAACAGAATGTCTGAGTTATTCCGCTGCGTCGAGGAGGGCTCTCATTCGGGCGAGGTAATCCAGCCAGGCTTTGCGGCCCGCAGCGGTCAGGTGGACGCGCGTCTGAGGTTTCCGGCCCTCAAACCGCTTCTCGATCTCCACATATCCGGCATCTTCCAGCTTGCGCAAATGCGTGGAGAGGTTTCCGTCCGTCGCGTTTACCCTGTCTCGAAGCTCACCGAAAATGGCGGGCGACACGGCGGAAAGATAGGCCATGATGCCAAGGCGAATTCGCCCATGTATGGCATCATCAATGTCGGTGTGGTCAAACGGGTTCACAGTCGCTGACATGATGAGCCCGCCTTAAACGATGGTTTTCGGTTCGGCGCGCATCTGCTGAATGCCAGGCAGCACGGCAAGGCCCAGAATACCGACAGCGGTGACCAGGTAGATTTCTGGCAAGCCGACGAGAAAGGCGCCCACAGCCGAAATGGCGACAGAGCCGATCACCTGTCCCCATTTGACCGGAGAGCCTGAAAACGCGGCCTGTCCGGCGAAGGCGACGGCATGGCCGAAGAAGGCAAGCGGCAGGATCGTGTCAAACAGGATGGACGGTGCGCCGCGCAGAAGAACAGCGCCGATGATGGCTGCGAAGTAGAGGAATATGCCCGAGCCTGCCACCGGCCAGATCACGCGAGTGATCCTGTTGTGAGCGGCCGCGCTGCCGGGACGGCTTTTCAGTGTGCCGACCAGAATGAAGTTTCCGACGAAGCCAATCAGGGACGCACCCAGCCAGAGCCAAAGCAGGGCGAATGGGCTGTCGACCGTCAAATGGCCTGAAATGACAGCCCAGTGAGCTAACATGGTGGCGCTCATCAACGCGCCCCACCAGACCAGGAACCGCCCGCCAAGGCTGGGGGCCTGCTCACCAGATTCGGCAATGTCCCGCAAATAGGCGAGATCGTCAGCAATATTCGTGCTCATGAAAATCTCCTAAAAGAGTACTTTGAAAAGCAAAGTAGAAGAATTTGGAATTTTGTCAACTTTGCTTTTCAAAATGAAAATTATATCGAAAATGCAATGCGGTAAGCGCGTTTAAAGCTGCACGGTTGGGTGTTTGGCGATAGGCTAAGAGGCGTTTTGCCATCCGGCGACACCCTATGCGTCGGCGAGCCGCCTGGCACTTTGCGCGGACTGCGTTGGGCGAAGTGACCCGATCGCGACCGCTTACGCGCGGGGATGCGCCTCCCTATGGGCGGCTGTGAGGCGGGATTCCTCTAGCCCTAAATAGACCTGAGTCGTTGAGGGGCTAGCATGGCCCAACAAGCCTTGAATGGAGCGAAGATCTCCGCCATGGGCCAGCAAATGACTGGCAAAGGCGTGTCGCAGAGCGTGTGGTGTGGCGCTGTCCGGAAGGCCAAGCTCCATACCGATCTGCGCCATCAGACGCTGGGCAATGCGCGCAGAGAGTGGACCGCCGCGTGCGCCATAGAAAAGTGGCGTTTCGTCTGAGAACCCATAAGGACAGAGCTTTGCATAAGTGCCAATGGCCTCTCTCGCCATGGGAAGTAACGGCACAAGTCGAACCTTCTGCCGCTTACCAACAATGCGCAGAACCTCTGGTGCGTCCCTGCAGGCGCCGGTCAGTGACAGGGCTTCAGAGATGCGCAGCCCTGCCGCGTAAAGCAGCGTCAGCAATGCCAGATCGCGGGCCTGTATCCAGGGTTCGTCGGAAATCGCTTCGGCGGCGCTCAGCAATGCTTTTGTGTCGGCTTCGGATGTCGGGCGGGGCAGGCGCTCTGGACGCTTGGGACCGGACATCGCCATCAGAGCTGCATTTTCGATACCGTGATAGCGCTGAACATATCGCAGGAAGGCTTTGACAGACGAGAGGGCTCTGGCGCGAGAAGTGGCGGCTTCGAGGCCCTCTTGTCGGCGTCTGGCGAGCCAGCGGCGCACATCGGCAGGTCGCGCATCCGCGATCGGCATATCGAGAAACGCCAGAAGCGATGTTACGTCATGTCGGTAGGCGTCGACCGTGGCAGATGAAAGCTTCCGGCTTTCCTGCAAATGGTCGAGAAAGCCCCGGATTAGGTCAGTATGAGCGTTGGCAGTTCTGGTCATGTCTGTGGATTTTCCCGCTTCTGTCTTAACAGGCTCTTTTCATTTGCAGCATCACTCCTCAAAAAGGCAGGCATGAAGATCGCGCGCGTCATGTTTACGCTCCCTTTGCCCGAGCCCTTTGATTATGAGGTGCCAGACGATTTTGATGTCGTGCCGGGTAGCTATGTGCGAGTGCCTTTAGGGCCGAATGAGCGGACCGGCGTTGTCTGGGATGTCTTTGAAAATGCGGAAGAGGCGCGCGATTTAAAGTCCGTCTATATGGTGTATCCGGCACCCCCAATGCCGAAATCCGTACGTGACTTCGTCGACTGGAGTGCGCGTTACACCTGCTCCAATCCTGGGGCGGTGCTACGCATGGTGCTGCGTGTGCCATCCGCGCTGGTTCCCTCCAGGACGCAGACCGTGCTTGAAAAAGGTAATGCGGAGGTCGCGCGCATGACGCCTGCACGGGCGCGGGTTCTGGAGCTCATCGACCAGTTTCCACCGTTGACCGCTGCAGAGTTGGCGCAGGAGGCTGGCGTCTCGACGTCCGTGGTCAAGGGGCTGGCAGATCAGGGGGTGTTATCACGCAGTGAGCGCCTGATCGACATGCCTTACGAAATGCCTGCGCCTCTTGATGGTGTACATGCGCTGACCGATGAGCAGTCAGAGGCGGCTGATCTGCTCCGCCAACGTGTGCGCGGCGATGCATTTAGCGTCACCTTGATTGACGGTGTTACCGGCTCGGGTAAGACGGAGGTCTATTTCGAAGCCATTGCCGAGGTGCTGACATCGCATCCGCAGGGGCAGGTCCTCATCCTCCTGCCAGAAATCGCACTCACGCAAGCGATCATGAAACGGTTCGAAGCGCGTTTTGGGGCGAAGCCAACCGAATGGCATTCCGGTCTTTCCGACGCTGAACGCCGCCGGGCGTGGCGTGAAGTGGCGCACGGTCGTGCCCGCATTGTTATTGGTGCCCGTTCAGCGCTGTTTCTGCCGTTTCCGAATTTGAAGCTCGCCGTTGTGGATGAAGAACACGATGGCTCGTTCAAACAGGAAGAGGGGGTAATTTATCACGCCCGAAACCTATGCGTCGCGCGCGCGAAGTTTGAGGCCTTCTCTGTCATTCTGGCGAGTGCAACACCGGCACTGGAAAGCCTGCATAATGCGCAGCAGGGGCGATATGGCTATGTGAAACTTGCAGCGCGTCCGGGGGCTTCGCGCTTGCCAGACGTGTCGCTCGTGGACCTGCGGTCTGATCCGCCCGAGCGGGATGAATGGCTATCGCCTGTTCTGGCCCGGGCAATGGCCGAGAATCTTGAAGCGCAGGAACAGTCGCTCATCTTTCTGAACCGCAGAGGATATGCCCCGCTCGTCATCTGTAAGGCATGCGGAGATCGTCTGACAGCGCCCGGCACGCACAATTGGCTGACAGAGCACCGTTATACGGGGCGCCTGGTCTGCCATCTGACAGGCTTTTCCATGCGGCGTCCGTCGGCATGCCCGAAATGTGGTGCGCGAGACAGTCTGATGGGGGTGGGGCCAGGGATTGAGCGGGTTGCAGAGGAGATCCGTCGGAAGCTGCCCCAAGCTCGTCTTGAGCTTTTGTCTTCAGACACCGTCCAGTCCGGCGATGATATTCGTGCTCTGATCCATCGCATGGAGACAGGCCAGATTGATGTGCTCATCGGCACTCAGATGATTGCCAAAGGACACAACTTTCCAGGCCTAACGCTTGTGGGCGTGGTCGATGCGGATGCCAGCCTGAAAGGTGGTGATTTACGTGCAGGCGAGCGTACCTTTCAGCTGCTCTCGCAGGTGGCGGGTCGGGCAGGCCGCGCCGACAAGCCGGGGCGGGCCATGCTGCAAACTTATCAGCCCGAAGCGCCGCTCATGGTGGCGCTTGCCGGGAGTGACCGCGACAGTTTCCTTGCGGTCGAAGATGAGATGCGGGATGTCATGGGCATGCCGCCACATGGCCGTTTGGCAGCGCTGATTCTCTCATTCCCCGACGATCAGGAAGCTGCGCGCCTCGCCAGAGAGATTGGCATGATGGCGCCAAATGCTGAGAGCGTTGATGTCTGGGGACCTGCGCCTGCGCCTATTTCTTTGCTCCGCGGACGTTATCGCTGGCGTTTTCTTGTGCGCGCCGATCTCAATGTCGATTTGTCGGCTTATATGTCAGCCTGGCGCAAGGCGCTTAAGCTGCCTGCGCAGGCCCGACTTCAGATCGATATCGACCCATATAGCTTTATGTAATGGACATTGCGCGTTGTGGCCCTTAACGAGGCGGCAACAGGTGCAAAGGAGGCGCAGGTCTCGTGTTCTTTCTGAAATACCTCCCCACGCAGTCGTTGATTCTGAATTATCAGGAGCACTTTCCAGACGGCGCCGAACCGAAGATTGCGTCCCGGTTGGAAATGCTGCGAGAGGCAAGTCTGCTGCTGCGCGATCTTGAGGATTTCTTCCGCGCGCATGACTTCTCTCTGACAAGGTTTCTGATCTGTGTGATTCTTGACCGCGCTGACGAGCAGGGTGGTTTGCAGCATTCTGAAATCGTCGAACGTATTGATGTTTCCTCGCCGGTCATTAGCCGCAGTCTGAAGTCGCTGATTGATGAGAGGTTTGTGTGCGTCGAAAGCGAGACAGAAGGCAGGCGGACCAAGCGCAACCGTCTGACAGATGCAGGCAAAGCGCGACTTCAGTCGCTCATGCCGGGCTATTATGAGATACTGCTAAAATAGTTTCAGTTTGTGTGCGGGTCTTCTGGACGACGACAAGGCATTGGGGCAGGTAACCGATATGGTGAGCTTTATTCCTCAGAATAAGTTGGAAATCGATCTTCAGGCCGCGCGGGCTGACGGGGGGAATTTCGCTGCCTTCCTGCCGAATTTCGTCAGAGCCAGCGTCTTCGTTCCAAGTGTGAGCGACGTTCATAAAAATCCTGGTGATTTTCAGCCCGTCCTGTTTGATCAGGAGGGTGAGCCCCGTATGATCGTTTTCACGGCTGAAAGCCGCGCGGCGTCCGTTTCGCATGTCGGGCCCTATGTGAAAAGCCTTCCGGTTCAACGGCTTGTCACAGGTATGCCGATGAGAACCGGTTTGCTCGTCAATCCGGGAGAGAGCGTTGGCTTTTCGATCAGTGCGGCTGGTCTGAGACGCCTGGCTGCGGACATCTCCCGAAACTGATGCAATCGCCTCAAAAACTCGTTCGAAACGCTGTTGTCACCTTTTAGGTAGCATGCTATCAGCCGCCCGACGGAGTGGAATGGGGCGCATTTTCGCGAACCTTCTTGTCTGTTAAACTGGTTTTCAAGTCCGAACCGATCTCGGTTCGTAAAACAACGGGTGAGCTCTTGAGCGCGATTTCTTCCGTCCAGGTGAGTCCAGCTGCTACGCGCTACGCGTCCGCACTGCTCGATCTGGCTGCCGAACAGGGTGTGATTCCCCAGACTGAAACCGAATTGACCGCTTTCGGTTCTGCGCTCGCAGAAGTCCCCGAGATCGGCGCTATTCTGTTTTCTCCGACTGTCAAAACGGAAGACAAGGTTGCGACCATCGCAACGGTCTCCGAGAAGATTGGTCTGTCTACTCTCGTTTCAAACTTTCTGGGTGTTGTCGCGACGAACAGTCGTGCGACGGAACTCCCGGGAATGGTCAAGGCGTTTCGCGATCTTTCCGCTGAACGCCGCGGTGTGACCCGCGCCAGCGTGAAATCTGCTCACGCACTTACGGACGCGCAGGTCGAAGAACTCAAATCGCTGGTCGCTTCTGTCGCTGGCGGTGAAGTCTCTATGGATGTTGATGTTGATCCGGCACTCATCGCCGGCTTTCAGCTCAAGATCGGTTCGCGCCTCATCGACGCGAGCGTGAAATCTAAACTCGACAGAATGAACCTTGCCATGAAGGGAGCGTGAGCTCAATGGATATCCGGGCAGCTGAGATCTCCGAGATCCTCAAGAAACAAATCCAGAATTACGGTGTGGAAGCTGAAGTTTCCGACGTCGGTCAGGTCCTTTCCGTAGGCGACGGTATCGCTCGCATACATGGCCTCGACAACGTTCAAGCCGGTGAGATGGTTGAATTTGCTGGTGGCGTTAAGGGCATGGCCCTGAACCTGGAGCGCGACAACGTTGGTGTCGTTATCTTTGGTGATGACCGCGGCATTAAAGAAGGCGACACGGTCAAGCGTCTGGCTGAGATCGTTGCTGCGCCAGTTGGTAAAGGCCTGCTCGGTCGCGTGGTGAACCCGCTCGGTGAGCCAATCGACGGCAAAGGTGAGCTGACGGGTGTCGAAGCGCGTAACCGCGTTGACGTAAAAGCGCCTGGCATTATTCCTCGTAAGTCGGTTCACGAGCCGATGATGACGGGTATCAAAGCCATTGACGGTATGATCCCGGTCGGCCGTGGCCAGCGTGAGCTCGTCATTGGTGACCGTCAGACTGGTAAGACGGCGATCTGTATCGACACCATTCTGAACCAGAAGCCAATCAACGACGCTGCCAAAGACGATTCTGAGAAACTGTTCTGCGTCTATGTCGCGATCGGTCAGAAGCGTTCAACGGTTGCCCAGGTTGTTAAAACGCTCGAAGAGCGCGGTGCGCTTGAATACACGACGATCGTTTCTGCGACCGCTTCTGAGCCTGCGCCTCTGCAATACCTCGCGCCATACACGGGTGCGACGATTGGCGAGTATTTCCGCGACAACGGCATGCACGCACTCATCATTTTTGATGACCTGTCCAAACAGGCTGTGTCTTACCGTCAGATGTCCCTGCTTCTGCGTCGCCCACCAGGCCGCGAAGCTTATCCTGGTGACGTATTCTACCTGCACTCCCGTCTTCTCGAGCGTGCGGCGAAACTGAACGATGATCTCGGCAATGGTTCTCTGACGGCTCTGCCAATCATTGAAACCCAGGCGAACGACGTTTCGGCTTATATTCCGACAAACGTGATTTCGATCACTGACGGTCAGATATTCCTTGAAACCGACCTATTCTATCAGGGTATCCGCCCGGCTGTGAACGTTGGTCTCTCGGTTTCTCGTGTGGGTTCTGCTGCTCAGACGAAAATCATGAAGAAAGTTGCTGGTTCGATGAAGGGTGAGCTTGCTCAGTACCGCGAGCTTGCAGCCTTCGCGAAATTCGGTTCGGACCTCGACCCTGCGACACAGAAAACGCTGGATCGTGGTGCGCGTCTGACCGAGCTTCTGAAACAGCCTCAGTTCTCTCCGCTCCAGATGGAAGAGCAGGCGCTGGTTATCTACGCGGGTACACGCGGCTATCTGGATGCTGTTCCGGTTGCAGACGTGACACGTTACGAAACAGAGCTCCTGAAATATCTCCACGCGAACAAGTCTGATCTTCTCGCGAAGATCCGTGACGAGAAAGCACTCACCGACGAGATCGCTGAGATGATGGACGCTACACTGACGGAATTCACAAAGAATTTCGCTTAATTCGAGCCAAGGTGGACTTTAAATGGCCAGCCTGAAGGAACTCAAAGGTCGGATCACTTCTGTGAAATCCACACAGAAGATCACGAAGGCCAAGCAGATGGTCGCAGCCGCCAAGCTGCGTCGGGCTCAGGAAGCTGCTGAAGCTTCCCAGCCTTACGCAATGCGCATGGCGGCGGTCATCGCGAACCTGTCTTCTGCTGCAGAAGGTGGTCAGGGCCCGAAGCTTCTTGCCGGTACCGGTAAGGAAGACACGCACCTCCTCATCGTAATGACGGCGGAGCGCGGGCTTTGTGGTGGTTTCAACGCGAACGTCGTCAAACGCGCTCGTGAAGAGATCCTGCGCCTGAAAGCGGAAGGTAAAACCGTCAAGATCATTACGGTCGGCAAAAAAGGTCGCGAACAACTTGTTCGCAGCTTTAAAGACCTGATGATTGATCACGTTGATACGTCTGAAGCGCGCGGAAGCGACGATCTCTCTGCAATCGCCCTGACGCTCGGAAAGACGCTGAATGCGAAGTTTGAAGCAGAAGAATTCGACGTTTGTACCCTGATCTATTCACGTTTCCAGAACGTGATGACCCAGGTGCCGACGGCGAAACGTCTCATCCCTGCCGAGCCGCCGGAAGATACACCTGTCGTCGACCTGAAAGGCGCGACATATATCTACGAGCCATCGGAAGAAGAGATTCTTGAAGCGCTTCTGCCTCGCTATCTCAACACGCAGCTTTTGTCTGCGATGCTTGAAAGTGCTGCTGGTGAGCAAGCGGCGTCCATGACTGCCATGGACAACGCGACCCGCAACGCTGGTGAGCTGATCGACAAGCTGACGCTCCAGTACAACCGTGCCCGTCAGGCGCAGATCACGACCGAACTGGTTGAGATCATCGCCGGTGCGGAAGCGCTCTAGAGCAGAACGAGAAACAGGATCGAGGCGAGCATTATGCGTTTCTGGGTATACGAAAACAAAATTCGCAATCGCGCCCGGATTCACACCGCTGAATGCCGTTATTGCAATGACGGCAAAGGCGTTGGTGGCGCTGCTGACAATATCGAAGCAGATCAATGGCATGGTCCATTTGATCTCTTCGCAGAGGCTGAAAGCAAAGCCGCAAGCCTGGGACGTAAAGACGTCGCTGCTTGCGGTGCCTGCAAGCCAGAGACAAAAGAAGCTGCGCCTTCAAAGCCTGCCAAGAAGAAAGCTGCTCCCAAAAAGGCAGCTCCGAAATCAGCGAGCACTACTGCTCCGAAAACCACAACCAAACAAACCGAGACAGCCAAGAAAAAGGGGCCATCAATGAGCACCTCCACCCTACCTAAAGGTAAGATCAGCCAGGTTATCGGCGCCGTCGTCGACGTCGAATTCGATGGGCACCTGCCAGACATTCTGAACGCTCTGGAAACAGACAACCAGGGCACGCGCCTGGTTCTTGAGGTTGCTCAGCACCTCGGCGAAAATACAGTTCGCACAATCGCTATGGACTCGACTGAAGGACTGGTTCGCGGCGCTGAAGTTGCCGACCTCGGCGAGCCAATCATGGTTCCATGTGGTCCTGCAACGCTCGGCCGTATCATGAACGTTATCGGTGAGCCGATTGACGAGCGTGGCCCGGTTTCTACCGATATGCGTCGTTCAATCCACCAGCCAGCTCCTGAATTCGTGGACCAGTCTACGTCTGCTGAAGTGCTCGTAACGGGTATCAAGGTTATCGACCTGCTCTGCCCATACGCAAAAGGTGGTAAAGTCGGTCTGTTCGGTGGTGCTGGTGTTGGTAAAACGGTTCTCATTCAGGAGCTGATCAACAACATCGCGAAACTGTTCGGCGGTTACTCCGTATTCGCGGGTGTTGGTGAGCGTACACGCGAAGGTAACGACCTTTATCACGAGATGCAGGAAGCTGGCGTTATCAACCTCGAAGGCGAAAGCCGCGTGGCTCTGGTATACGGTCAGATGAACGAGCCTCCAGGCGCGCGTGCTCGTGTTGCTCTGACAGGTCTGTCTCAGGCTGAGTATTTCCGTGATGAAGAAGGCAAAGACGTTCTGTTCTTCGTCGACAACATCTTCCGCTTCACACAGGCGGGTGCCGAAGTGTCAGCGCTTCTGGGTCGTATTCCTTCTGCTGTGGGTTACCAGCCAACTCTGGCAACCGACATGGGTGGCCTGCAAGAGCGCATTACCTCTACAAACAAAGGTTCGATCACGTCGATCCAGGCCGTTTACGTTCCTGCCGATGACTTGACCGACCCTGCGCCTGCAACATCGTTTGCTCACCTTGATGCGACAACGGTTCTGAACCGTGCGATCGCTGAGAAAGGTATCTATCCAGCTGTTGACCCGCTCGACTCCTCTTCTCGTATTCTTGACCCGATGGTTGTCGGTAAAGAGCACTACGAAGTGGCTCGTGGCGTTCAGGTGATCCTGCAGAAGTACAAAGAACTTCAGGACATCATCGCGATCCTTGGCATGGACGAGCTGTCTGAAGAAGACAAACTGGTTGTTGCTCGTGCGCGTAAAGTTGAGCGCTTCCTGTCTCAACCGTTCGACGTTGCTGAGGTCTTCACCGGCTCTCCTGGTGTCCAGGTTAAACTCGAAGACACCGTCAAAGGCTTTAAAGGCCTCATCGCGGGTGAGTATGACCACATTCCAGAGCAAGCTTTCTACATGTGCGGTAGCATGGACGAAGTTATTGCGAAGGCTCAGAAAATGGCAGCAGACGCCGCGTAAAACGTCCGTACCATTTGACGAATTAACCAGACGACCGCATCCTCAGGGTGCGGTCGTTTTTGTTTGGGGACGGTGCAGATGAAAAACAAACTGGCGGTCTATGTTGCTATAGTGGGGATCTCCCTGGGAGCAGCGCTTTCGTGCTATGGTTCGCCGCCACCACCACCCGTGCTACCGTCGGCTGTACCCGGAAATTTAGAAGGCTATGATGTCGACTTGATTTGGAACATCTACGAGGAAAGCCTGAAGAATTCGGTTAATGTTGCTCGTGAAAATCTTTTCCAGTCCCTGGCTCGCGCGCGGGGCACAGATCGCTTGGATTCCGATGGAGAAATTGTTCATCGCTTCTTCAAGATCGAAGGCGGGGGTGAACATGTGGAGGAGAGATCGACCACCGCGGTAGAGAAAGTTTGTTTTCAAACGCAGCCCGACAGCGGCCCGGAATGCAGGACACGTTTACGAATAGCAGGCCCTTTGATCCGAAATTCTCTCCCGATCGAAGAAAATTTCGACGCGCAGGTCGCTGTATCTAACTTGATCCAGAGAGGTATTTCGCCAAATGAATTGTCGACCTCGCGACGAACGGAAGACGAACTTTTTGGTTTGCCGTCCGCTGTGGAAACTTTGCAGCAAAGTCTGAGGTTTGGCGTTCTGGATGAGACGACCTGCCCGCAGCTCACGACCCATCTCAATAAACTTCTGGAAGACACAGCACTTTTGGTGAGGTCCCAACCTTCTGATGAAGACGCTTGAGAAATACCCTGGCCACATACGGCGTGGGTGACATATCAAGTCACGACGATTCAAAATGAAGAGCCTACCGTGCTCTCGATGGAAGGCTATAACAACAATCCGGTCATGCAGGCGACGAGAGCATTTCGGGCAGGCGTTGCGCCGTGCCTAGATCAAGTTATGGAGAATACCGCTGACTAAACGATTATCCCTAGCAGGGGTAATGGAGCCTTAAACCGGAGCTCGTGGGTTCGCTCCCGGGATTTTCTGTTTGCGTGGAACAGCCTGTTATCAAAGCGTCTCCACTTCCTCTGGACATCGGCGAGCATTGCTTTAAACAGGCCAAAAAACGTGTGAGATCATAATGACTGACAAGCTGAATTTTTCCCTCGTCTCTCCGGCCCGTGAGCTGTTCAACGGCACGGTAGATCACGTTATCGCACCGGGGTCAGAGGGTGAGTTTGGTGTTCTGCCAAACCATGCGCCATTCATGTCGACGCTGCGTTCAGGTCGCGTCCGTATCATTGATGGTGACACAGTTCATCGTTATTTCGTCCATGGCGGTTTTGCGGATGTAACACCGGAAGGTCTGACCATTCTCGCTGAGGAAGCGATCCGTCTGGAAGATCTGGACGCAGAGCATATCAAAGATGAAATCATGAAAGCAGAGCGCGCACGCGACGCAGCTGTTTCAGACCGTGAAGCGATGTTCAAAGCGGAAGGCGACGTTCAGCGTCTGAGAGCACAGCTTGATGCGCTTGAGGAAGCACACCACTAAGCCGCACTGCATAAGTTAAAAGAAAAGACCGCTCAGTCTGCTGAGCGGTCTTTTTTGTTTTCAGACGGGCGTTGTCCACTTTTCGAAGCGCTTGATCACTTCATCATAAACAGGACGCTTGAAGTGAATAATGTGTTCGCTCACCTCTGACAGCTCACACCAACGCCAGGCATCAAATTCGGGTGTGTGGAGATCGAGCCTGACATCTGAATCCGAGCCTTCAAACCGAAGCGCGAACCATTTCTGCTTCTGGCCATAGTATGGGCCAGACAGGCGGGATTTCAGGTCGCTTGGAAAATCGTAATAGAGCCAGTCATCGGTTTCTTCGAGAATACTGACGAGTTTCGGCGACACGCCGATTTCTTCTTCCATCTCACGAAGGGCGGCGGCTTCGGTGTCTTCGCCCTTGTCGACACCGCCCTGTGGCATCTGCCACTGAAACGGCCCATGTGCATTAATGCGTCGACCGACAAAGACATGTCCGCGCCTGGAAAAGAGAGCGATACCAACATTGGGACGGTATAGCGATGGATCACGGGACCCTTGCAAAGGACCTTCATACATAAAAATCAGCCTTGTGAACGGACACCGGAACTTCCCAGCTCCGGTTGTGCACGCGGCAGTGCGGACGCAGGAGCGAGAACATATCCTTTTGAATCTAATGTAGAAGACCAGTCGCGGATCTGGTCAACCGTGATTGGAAAGGCAAATCCTGTGCCGAGTGCATAGCCTCGCTGTAAGGCGATCGCTTCGAGATAAAGCAGTTGTTCGTCTATGGCGGCGCCCGAAGGGTCGGCATCGACGACGCGGGATGCTTCCGCGAAAGGAAGTGCCTCAGATTTGGCGACCGTCTCAAAGACAGAGCGCGGCGCGGATCCATCATGCATGAACACGAGACCGCGTTCTTTCAGCATTTCGAACACGGGGGAAACGGCGCGGGCATCGGTTGCGTATTTGGCCCCTTGGTAATTGGTAACGCCGTAATAGCCCGTTGCCTGGCTCAGCAGCCATTCGGCGCGACGACGGTTTTCACTGGCGTTGGCAGTTGTCAAAAGCGTGTAGGGACCGGTGTCATTATTCGGATAATCGTAAGGCTCCATCGGAAATTCGATCATCACTTCATGACCGGCCGCGCGGGCCTTATCGATCCATGTCTGGAGATTCTTTGAGTAGGGCACGAAAGAGAGCGTCACGCCTGGAGGGAGTTCATCTATGGCGGCCTGCGTTACGCGGCTGTTCAGGCCGAGACCGCCTATCACGATCGAAATCGTTGGGCGGCCAGCCGGGTTGGAGAAGGGGCGCTTATAGACGTCAAATGGTGTCCGCCCGTCCGCCGCGATGATGGGCATCTTGCCATAGGCGCCCGCTTCATACAGGCCCTCAATAGGCGCGCGTGGCAATCCGGCCGCTGATGGCGCCTGAGCATATTCGCTTGGGGTGTCGTCCTCGTGCGGATCGTCTCCATGACTGTCATCTGTTTCGTGAGGATCGGCGGTGCCGGGATCCGAGATACCAAGGCTCGGCTCGTCCATCTCGGCTAGTGTCGGGCCGTGCTCATCGTCGGATGGGTGATGCGCGTCACTGTCGCTCAGACGTTCCTTCAGGCCAACTGCCTGGCGTGGTTCTTCGGAGAACAGGCCAACAATCTGTTTCGGGCTCGCATGGTCCTCCTTGCCCATAAGCTGGATGGATAGCGCGATCACGCCAACTATGCCGCCAAAAGCCAGGAGACTTAAAGCGGCATGATTGAGACCCGTCTGGAGCGGCGAAGGTGGAAGCTTGCGTTTCGCAGCCATGCGATACACCTGAAATTTGCTGATCGATCTTCACCAAGTGTTCACCAGAACTCTTAACGTTTTACGAAAACAGGCAAATTTTGCCGGGTTTCTATAGAACCCAGCTCTAGTTGTCATGCTTTTGAGAACCGAGTTAGCCGGCTGTCCGCTCATCTACGCTGGAAAGTGTGATGGCGCGCAGCTCTTCAATGGCTTTTTCCAGCTGGAAGTCTTCGCCTTCATAGTCCTCCGGCGGCTGGACCGCTGGCATATGCAGCTGGCGACGTTCCGCGCCGGAGTCATTGTCGAGCGCATTTGGCAAATCCGCTTCAGAGAAGCGACGCATGGACTCGATTTCTTCTTCGGTATAGCGCCGGTTCGAGACTTCAAAGTCTGGTTCAATGCCAGTTGCCTGGATTGAGCGGCCAGATGGCGTGTAATAGCGCGCTGTGGTCAGGCGCAGGGCGCCGCGTTGTGCGCTCAGTGGGAAGACTGTCTGAACCGATCCTTTGCCGAAGGATGTCATGCCCAGAACTTTCGCGCGGTTCATGTCCTGAAGCGCGCCAGCTACGATCTCAGCAGCAGAGGCTGAGCCGCCATTGATCAGCACGATGATCGGAGTCTCAGCAAAGCGCTCGCCGGGCTCTGCGAAATAGCGCTCAATGTCGGTCACGCTTCGACCGCGTGTGGAGACGACTTCACCGGAATTCATGAACGTCCCGGAGACCGATACAGCCTGATCAAGCAATCCGCCCGGATTGTTGCGCAGGTCAATAATCAACCCCGCAGGCGCTCCGTTCAGCTCTTCATCAATGGAATCAAGCGAAGCCTCGAGCAGCTCGGTTGTGCGTTCATTGAAGGCAGAAATCCGCAGATAGCCAATATCTTCGTCTTCAATGCGATAGTCGACAGATTTTGGCCGGATGATCTCGCGGGTCAGCGTTACCTCAAACGGCTCTTCCTCGGCCCTGATAATGGTAATCGTAATATCTGAACCAACCTCACCCCGCATTTCCTTCACCGCTTCATTCAGCGGTAGGCCGACAATCGATTTTCCATTGATTTCGGAGAGGTAATCGCCAGCTTCGAGGCCTGCACGGCTGGCTGGCGTATCGTCGATCGGCGTCACGATCTTCACATAACCATTTTCAGAGGTGACCTCGATACCAAGTCCGCCATACTCGCCGCTGGTCTGAACCTGCATGGCTTCATAATCTTCTGCGCTCAGATAGCTGGAGTGCGGATCGAGCGATGTCAGCATACCGTTAATCGCAGCTTCCATCGCATCTGCTTCGTCGACGCTGATCACATACTCAGAGTCGACACGGCTCAGCACTTCAGAGAAGAGATCAAGCTGCTGATAAATATCGGCGCGGGAACTGCCTTGGCTATTTGCAGACCAGGCGAGTGACGTAACTCCAATGGCAGACAGCCCCAGAGCTGCACCAACGACCGTTCCCATCAACAATGAGCGCATGGCTCTCTCCTCTTTCGTCGCGATCAACCTTTTGATCGGGACATCCATTTGGCCGGATCTTCCGGCAGGCCATCTTTCCTCAGCTCCATATAGAGCTCCTGAGGAATATCATCCCGGTTCGACATGGCGCCGACGGGCTCGCCCGCCAATACCGATTGTCCACGCGTACCATAGATGTCGGCGAGACCTGATAAGACAATATGGTAGCCATCGCCGGTCCGCAATATCAACATCTGACCATAGCTGCGAAACGGGCCAGACCAGACAATAACGGAGTCTGCTGGTGCAACGACCTGCGCTGATGAACGGGTGCGCACGGTCAGACCTTCTGCCTTGCGCCCTGACGGTAATTCATCGCCATAAGTCTGGATGACCTGGCCGGCTGCTGGCAGGCCAAGCTTGCTCAACACAGCGACACTGATCGCTTCATCAGCGCCTTTCGGAGCTGGCTCGTTCAGCACGGATGGCTTGCGTGACGGCGGGGTGGGGGCATTGGCTTCCAGGTCAGCCAGCAATGAGCGTATGTTTTCTGCTTTCACGGCCACAGCATCGAGCCGCTTTTTCAGTTTTTCCGCTTCACCGGAAATATCTTCGAACGCTGAGCGCTTGATCGCGGCAAGGCGCTCAATTTCGTCCTTCTTCGCGCTGAGAAGTTTCTCGGCTGTATCGAGCCGATCTTTCTCTTTGCGTGTCTTTTCGAGGAGGTCTGCATAGCTCCGCACATTCTCGGCGAGCTTTTCTGACCGTATTTCCAGTTGGTCCGCCATGTCTCGCATCACAATGGCCGCTTGAATTGCGTTTGTTGCGCGATCGGGATGCGTGGCGAGCGCAGGTGGCTTTTTCCGCGACGCCTGAATCAGCGCGGTCATGATGTCCTTCAGCCCCTGGCGATCGGCCATGAGCTGATTTCGGGCATCGTTCTCCTTGATTTCGAGCTCAATCAGGCGTCGTTCGATCTCGCTGGCCTGTTCTTCCCGCCGCAGGCTTTCCTGTGCTGCTGAAATCAATTGTCGATTTACAACCGTCATATCCGCGCGCGCAGAGTTCTGAGCCGCTTCGATAGCTTCCAGCGCCTTGCGATCACGTTCGAGTTGCGCTTCGACTTCGCGCAGATCGTCCAGACTGACCGATTCCTGAGGAATAGCCGTGTGGACACCGCTGTAAGCGAGGGTCACCAGAGCAACAGACAGAAATGAGCGCTTGAGCAGGGACATCTATGGAAAATTAGACCGGCTTCTTCAATGTGTCCTTAACAGGACAGAGACTTGGATGATTTATCAGACGGAAAGTCTCTCCGACATGCAAGCCGAAATCAGTCCCTGTGATAGGGCGTTCCAGCGAGGAGGCTAAGGGATCGATAGATCTGTTCAGATGCCATTACTCTGACGAGTTTGTGTGGCCAGGTAAGTTTGCCTAGACAAATCTTGTCGGCGGCCTGGGCTTTTATCTCGTCGGTAAAGCCGTCCGCGCCCCCGATAACAAAACAGAGTTCCGGGCAGCCATCATCGCGCAGTTTCCCGACCTTGCGCGCGAGGGCGCGAGAAGTTGTGCTTTCTCCGGTTTCATCGAACAGGACGAACTTTGCGCCATCGGGCACTTTCGCCAGTAGTTTCTGGCCTTCACCGGCCTGATCGGGGCCGGCATCGACTTCAATTTCCTGGATGTCTCGAAAGCCGAGCGGTTTCGCGAGCTTTTTGGCGCGTGACATATAGTCGTCGACCATAGCGCGTTCGGGGCCGCGCTTGATCTTTCCAACGCCAATCAAACTGATTTTCAAGGCAAGTGCCTCTCAATCTGGTCTAGTTGGCATCCGTGATGTGTGCGCTACCGGACCAGATGCGTTCCAGTTGATAGAAATCACGGACTTCTGGTCTGAAGATATGCACGACAACGTCGCCTGCGTCGATCAGGACCCAGTCTGCACTGGACATGCCTTCGACTTGTGCTCGGCCATGGCCTTCTTCTTTCAGCTTGCGCACGACATGGTCGGCCAATGCGTTCACATGGCGCGCAGAACGACCGGAAGCGATAACCATGGTGTCCGCGATGGAAGATTTTCCACCCAGATCAATCGCCACGATGTTTTCCGCTTTGTCGTCTTCCAGTGTTTCCAGAATGAGTGTTTCAAGCTCTGGAAGATCAGTTGCAGCTTTGACACCGGTTTCAACCGGTGCTGAGTCAGTACTCACGTCCAAAAGGTATCCTTTCATACTACTTTCGACCCTAACCTATTATCACAGTTCTGCGGTAGGCTCAAAAGGCAGTTCATTAATTCTTTGCAGCAGGATTGCTGATCGCTTGTCGGAATGGGTTTCGTTGGTACGCTTGCGCCCGTATCTGCGTCGAAGAAGCGGTGTGGAGCGGTGTTGGCAGATAGGTCCAGACGGGCGGCATAAAACGATGGAAAGCAGGGGCATCGGCTGGAGCAAGACGGCACCAGCTGAACCGCTGAGCAAATTTGGACAGCCGCGCAAAACGTGCATCGCCCGGGCGTGCTATCACTGCGATCGGGACCAGGTTGGCCAGCTTGTCCCAATTGCCCCATCGGTGAAAATGGCGAAGATTGTCGGCGCCCATGAGCCAGATGAATTCCCCGCCTTTCACCCTCGGTAACAAGGCGCGTAGGGTGTCATAGGTGTATCGGGTTCCGAGTTGTCGCTCGAGGTCGGTCACCCGCATGCGTGGGTGCTGAGCCATGCGCTTTACGCTCGCAAAACGAGCTTCAAAGGGTGCCTCTTCCTGTTTGAGCGGGTTTCCTGCAGCCGGTATCCACCAGACCCAGTCAAGGTTCAGGTGCTGCATAGCCAGTAAGGCGATATGGCGATGCCCGGAATGTGCAGGATTGAATGTGCCGCCAAGCAAGCCAATCCGTAAACCATTATATGGGCCGGGAAGAACAAGGCTCATGACCAGACCATTTCAGTCAGCTGGGAACGGGCCTCACAGCATTGATGGTGATCAGGGCATAATATCATCTGCACAAAACTAGCCATCAATGATCACCTTCGACAAGTATCATGTCGTCACGGTGAATAACGGCGGTGCGGGCAGGGTAGCCGAGACGCTGAGAGACGTCGACGGACTGCAACCCTCTGATCTGCTCGATCTCGGACGATGAATAGGTTGTTACGCCTTTGGCAATGAGTGTGCCATCAAGCGTATAGACCGACAGTGCTGCGCCCCGCATGAAGGCGCCGGAAACGCGCTTGATGCCGACCGGCAGGAGGCTCGCGCCTTTGAGCAACGCTTTCTGGGCGCCGTCATCAATCGTCAGTGATCCTTCAGGCGTCAGGTGACCTGACAGCCAGCTGCGGCGGGCCGCCTGTGGGGTCACATCGGCAAGTACCCAGCTCGCTCTCCCGCCATTCACGAGACGTTTGAGCGGATGGTCAATGTTTCCAAGCGTGATGGCAGTTGAGCAGCCTGCAGTCAGGGCGATGTCTGCCGCATCGAGTTTGGTGATCATGCCGCCTGTGCCGACGCCGGCCTGGGCGTTGGCAGAGCCGGCATAGCCGCGAATTTCAGGTGTAATATTTTTCAGCTCTGCAATATGTTCCGCATTCGGATTATTGCGCGGATCCGCGGTGTAAATGCCGTCGATATCTGAGAGCAGAATGAGCGCGTCAGCGCCAACCATCTGAGCGACGCGAGCCGCCAGCCTGTCATTGTCGCCATACCGCAACTCGCTTGTCGCAACGGTATCATTTTCGTTGATCACGGGAATGGCGTCATGATCGAGCAGGGTGAAAAGCGTTGCGCGTGCGTTCAGCCAGCGCCGACGGACTTCCGTGTCTTCAATCGTCAGAAGCGTCTGCGCCAGCGAAATGCCGTGAGGTTCAAACGCTTCGCTCAGTGCCGTCATCAGGCGAGGCTGGCCAAGCGCGGCTGCAGCCTGCTTCAGTTCCAACGCGCCCGTCCTGTTGTTCTGATGGCTTGATTTTGCGAGCTCAATCCGCCCAAGGGCGGCGGCGCCAGATGAAACAAGAATAACCTGTTTGCCTTCGGCGCGCAGCAGGGCGATGTCGTCTGCAAGAGTGCGTAGCCACGCTGCGCGCGGTGCCTTTGCATCCCGGTCTACGATCAGCGCCGAGCCGAGCTTGATGACAATGCGGGTCGCCTGGTCCAGCGGTGACACTAAACAGGGCTCCAGCCATTGTCGTCGGAAGGCGGGTCGATGTCGTCGTCATCCAGAAGCGACAAGTCTCCGTCAGCATAGACATATCGTGCCAGCTGTCGAAGGACGGGCTTGATGTTCCGCCCCGCGACTGACGAAATGATTTCAACGTTCTGACCAGCTTCTTCAGAAAGTTCTGCGCGAGCTTCCTCCAATTGCTCATCGAGCAGAGAGTCGGCTTTGGTCAGCGCGATGATCTCTGGCTTATTCGCCAGCTCGTCATCATAGGCTTCGAGCTCATCGCGAATTTTTCGATAGGCGGCGCCGGGGTTGTCCTGCGTAGCATCGACCAGGTGAAGAAGGACCTTGCAGCGCTCGACATGGCCGAGGAAGCGATGTCCAAGACCTGCGCCTTCGGATGCCCCTTCGATCAGGCCAGGGATATCGGCGATCACAAAGCGTGTGCTTGGACCGAGATCGACCACACCCAGATTTGGAGTGAGGGTGGTGAAGGGATAGTCAGCGATCTTCGGCTTGGCTGCCGATGTCACGCTCAAAAATGTCGATTTGCCTGCATTTGGGAGTCCCAGAAGGCCGACATCAGCAATCAGTTTGAGGCGTAGCCAGATCCAGCGCTCTTCGCCCGGCAATCCAGGATTATAACGCCGTGGCGCCTGGTTGATGGATGTCTTGAAACGCGTATTGCCCCAGCCGCCTGAGCCGCCTTCTGCGAGCAGGACGCGCTTTCCAACTTCATCGAGGTCCGCAATCAGTGTCTCGCGGTCATCCTCAAGGATCTGGGTTCCGACTGGCACTTGCAGGACGGTCTCATTGGCATCGGCACCGGTTCGGTTACGTCCCATGCCATGTCCGCCACGGTCGGCCCGGAAATGCTGCTTGTAGCGATAGTCGATCAGCGTATTCAGCCCTTCGACGGCTTCCACCCAGATATCACCGCCACGACCACCGTCGCCGCCATCCGGACCGCCATATTCAACATAGGCTTCGCGTCGGAAGGACACGCAGCCGTCTCCGCCATGGCCAGAACGGATATAGACTTTGCACTGATCAAGAAACTTCATGTCTGACTTCTACTCTGCCATTCGCGACATATAAAGGTGATCGACTTTTTCCTCACGTCCCTGACAGAAGACAGGCGCACGCCAGCAGGGCAGGAACCCCAGTTTGCGAAGCACGGCGCCTGACGCAGGGTTGTCGGCAAAATGACCAGAAACATAGTAGCGAGGGGTCGCGAAACCATCCGCCCAGTCCATGACAGCGCTGGCGGCTTCTGTCGCATAGCCATTTCCCCAGACATCCGGATGAAACCAGTATCCAAGGGTGAAGGGCTCCAGCGCGTGTGTTCGGTTCAATCCAATCACACCAATGCGCTCGTCGTCACATTCGACCATGCGCACCATGTCTGTCGCGGTTTCCGCGCCTTCCTTGGTGGATTTTACAAACGCCTCAGTCTCTTCGAAAGACTGTTGAGCGGGAATGCGCGCAACATTGCGATAGATTTCCGGTGCCTGAACGGTATCCGTAATCCACTGCGTATCTGCCGTTACAATAGGACGGAGCACAAGGCGTTCGGTGGTCAATGTTTTCAGCATGGTGAGCACTCACTGGGTGCAAGGAAGATAGGAATATCCTGAAACGAAACAAGGGAGGCCGGCGGCCTCCCTGGTCTTTTACACCATGCTCGTCAGAGCGTGAGGGCCACCTGTTGGCAGCCCGTTTGCGGCTGCCTTACTCGGCTGCGTCCGCAATTGGCATCACAGATACATACTGACGGTTATCGCGCTTCTTGCGAAACTCGACTTTGCCGTCGACCTTGGCAAACAGGGTGTGATCCTTGCCCATGCCGACGTTCGTGCCAGGATAGTATTTCGTGCCGCGCTGACGGATGAGAATATTGCCAGGAACAACATGTTCGCCGCCATATTTCTTTACGCCAAGGCGTTTCGACTCTGAATCGCGACCGTTACGGGATGAGCCGCCTGATTTTTTGTGAGCCATAAGGCCACTCCTTCAAACTTCTATGCGATAAATGCCTTGAAGAGGCTTATTTCGCAAGTTCTTTTGCTTGTTCGATCCAGCCGTCACGTTCAACGCGACCAGACGCATTCAGTTTCTCTTCCAGCTCGGTCACGCCTTCCGGAGTGAGTGAAGCGAGCTGTGCGAAGCTGGTGATACCGGCTTCATTGAGCTTTTTCGCGTAAGCCGGGCCAACACCCTTCAGCTTGGTCAGGTCGTCCGCAGCGCCGGTGTCAGCAGCCTTGGCAGGCGCTTTCTTCTCAGCAGCTGGCTTTTCGGCCTTCGCTTTAGGAGCCTCAGCGGCTTTTGGTGCGGTTTTTTTCGCCTTAGGCGCTTCGTCCTTGATGACAACAGTCTCTTCAGACTTCGTCTTCTTGTCAGCTTTTTTCAGCTTTTTGACGTCTACGCCTTCAGGAAGGATTGCCGTGATCTTGATCGTCGTCTCAAGCTGGCGGTGACCCTTCTTACGCTTGTAAGTCGAACGCTGGCGCTTTTTGAAGATGATGACCTTGTCGCCTTTGCCTTGCTTGACGACTTCGCCAACAACAGCAGCGCCTTTTACGGTCGGTACACCAACAGTGACATCGTCACCTTCGCCAAACATCAGCACGTCTTCAAATGCGTGCTCGTCGCCTTCGTTCGCGTCGATCTTCTCGACGACGATTTCGTCATTTGCGGCAACTTTGTACTGCTTGCCGCCGGTCTTGATGACTGCGTACATCGCGCAGATCCTCTCAGAAACTGGGTTTGCTCTAACTGAATGTCAGACAGAAAGCGCGGCAAATTGCATATTGCTAAGCCAGAGTCAATCTATCTTTCATTTCCTGCGAGAATTCTTTCACTCCGTATACAGAGTGGTGTGCAGATGCCCCGCAAGTCTATGGTGAAGGCTCTTTATAGTCTTTCAGGGCGTGCTTTCCAAGCAGATTCAGGTTCAATTTGATCGAAAAGGCACGGACCGAATTTTCTGGCCAGAAGCATCGAGTTCTGTCCCGCAGTTCTGGCATGTAAAGCCACCCCACAGCGCCTGGCGCAGGCTGGTTGGCACGCGTATCTTTGGCAGGCGAATACCGCATTCTCCGCAGGCACTGTGTTTACGAAAAACGATGGCACTCAAGAGCACTGTGGCGGTCGCGATAGCGCCAATGGCGGCACTCATAATCCAGGGTGTCATATACGGGCTTCCTGCTGATAATCTGACTTGCACTTATTAAGAGATAAAACGGATGGCAGCGTCGTCACCCGAACAGAGGAGGTTCGCGTCATTGAGGTGCATCTCCCTCTTTAATATCTGCGAGTAATCCGGCTGGTGTCCTGTTGTTCAGGGGAATGCAGCTCTTGCATTCCGCGCTACCAGTGGATATGACCGCGGCCTTCGCGGGAGAGGTGCCGGAGTGGTCGAACGGGGCGGTCTCGAAAACCGTTGTACTTTTGCGAGTACCCAGGGTTCGAATCCCTGTCTCTCCGCCACTGTAGATGCACAGGGTTGAAAACAAACAAAATGCTTTGAACTCAGCATGTTGCGCTTGTGTCTGGGTCCAAGGGGGCGGTACAATTGGGTATGGCCAAGAAAGAAAATCTACCCAACTTCTGTCGACGGAAAACAGATCGGACTATCGAAGTCAGGATCACACTGACTGAAGACCAGGCGAATCTTTTAGGTAAAAAAAACCTCGTCAAAAGTTTGAAGACTAAGAGCGTCGCTGTAGCACGCCGACGAGCTCCAGGCGTGGTCTCAGAGCTTCTCGAACAGATTAATCAATCCGATGATAAAGGGAAGAATCTATCAGTCGAAATCCTTCAAAAGCGAATGTTAGAATGGAAGATCAGAAAACAGACGCACTGCGCAAATCTAGCGCTTTCGACCGGAGATCTGGAAGATTTCAAGCTACCACTTTTTGACATTAAAGAGGGTTGGGTTGAGACGACCTCAATCGTGAATGGGCAAAACGTCGTACAATACCAACCTAAGAAGATGTTCAGCCATCCAAAGAAAGTCATTCGTGAAATTTGCTCAATGAACGAGGATGAGATTGTTTCGGAGAGTGCGTTCACGATGTTGCGGCAGAGTGTTTCTGAAACTGTTGCTGCAGTAGAGAACTTTGCAAAAGAACTGAAGTCAGGAAATCCCGAAGCAATTGAATTCGCGTCCCAGTTAGTGAGAAAAAAGACTAAGAGCGTTGACTCTGATGTCCCTTACCAAAGCGAGAGCGCCGCGGCTGTAACTGTGACCCAGGCCTTTGACTCTTGGTCTGACTGGCACAAGCGTGAGGGTAAGGACGAAGATACTATAACGTCATTCAAAACCAATATCGATCGGTTCGTGTCTGTGTTTGGTGACTTGCCAGTCGCCAATGTCACGAGTGCAGATGCCGACAAATTCGTCCGGTTGCTGGAAAAATGCCCAGCCAGACCCCCTAAATCGGTCCGGGAAGATATGACGTTCAACGAGTTGGTTGACTGGAACCAGGAAGCGGGAATGAACTGTTTGTCAGCGGGTACTGTCAGATCCGCGGTTTCCGCGATGTCTGCGATATTCGGGAAATGCGTCAGAGACGGGACTATCTCTAAAAACCCATTCCGAGTGCCAAAAGTATCGAAGGGTAAGAAGGCAAATCGGAAGTTCTTCGATGAACGTGATCTAAAAAAAATATTCAGTATGCCATACTATACCGGTAGTGAGCCAATACCTCCTGGTGGAAAGGGACCCGCGGCGCTCTGGCTGCCGATCCTAGCGCTACTAACTGGCGCACGTCAGGAAGAAATAGCTCAGCTGCATCACTCAGATGTCAAGAAAGTCGATGGTGTGTGGGTGATTAGCTTCCAAGACGTCGATGAAGTCTCCGGCGAACACTATACGCTGGACGATCCTGAATCGAAGAGAATAAAGAATTCGCATGGTGGTGATGCGGCCGCAATGCGACTTGTGCCCGTCAGCAACAGGCTGATTGAGATCGGCTTTCTAGACTTTGTCGAGAAGCAAAGATCTTCGTCAGTCAAACGATTATTTCCTGAAGTTAAACACAACTCTAAGGTTATTAAGGGGAACAAGGCTCGGAATTGGTCGAAGTGGTGGGGAAAATACTTCCGCGAAAAAACGGGCATAACCGATCCAACGAAAGTTTTTCATTCTTTCAGGCATACGTTCCGACATGAGGCACGCCAAGTTGGTGTTTTGGAAGATGTGATCAAAGAGCTTTCCGGACACGAGAACCATGACGATTACGGGTATGGTCGAAATATTCACGGAAGACGTTTCGACGTAGATACATTGAAGCGCGAAATCGATAAAATTGCATTCAAGAAAATTTCGATTTCAATTCCCAAGACCTGACTTCTTCCTATCTCAGCGCCGATATCGGAGGTCAGCGGAGAGATCACACGTCGCGATTTCTCACCTGGTGAGCGAAAGGTTTGTAGATGGGATCGGAAAATATATTTTTCAGCGGCTATGTTTCTGCGCTCGTATCCGCAATGCCTGAGTGTAGTGAATCGGTCGCGACCTGGCATCGTGATCCGGTTGGTGGAAATGCATCAATACAGTTCGACGTCGGGAGCTGGCTCAACGAACTCTCTGCAGAATTGCGGCCGAGCACCTTTGCTCACATCTTAGATGGTGATCATGATTCGGTGTCGAGTTGCGTGAGAATAACCTTCAGAGGATGGGGGAACATTCTTCCGATATTGGCTAGTCGAGGGGTTGATGGTTTCGGGGTCGTTTTCTCGAGCGCTATGTCAGATGAAGGCGTGGAAGTAGATGATCTGCAAATTTCGTCATTGGCAATCCCGAGTGTGGATGTAGACCAATCTGTGGCCCAACAATCTGATCCATTGGCAGCAGCGTTGTCTGAAGTCGTCAGATTGAGAAAATGGCTTTTGCAGAATTCGGATGAGCTATCTAGATGGCGTGCTCTGGCAATGCAGCAGCCCAATTGAGACTTGGCGAAAGCCAGGCAAGCGCGCGACGGATGCTTTATTGGAGTCAGATTGCTTTAGCGATTAAAACAACCTTAAGCACTCGGATGCGGCGGCGAGCAATTGTTACGCGATGTCCCGCGGGACGCATTTTCACTATCTGCAAGCGGATTGCCGATGCGGATGAGGCGCAACCGACGTTCCGATCCGCTGGCTGATTAGGTGGTGCGAGGAAAAATGCAGCTCATGGGGATCAGGAATATTGCTGTAAGTTCAGTGAAAAACTATAAAATTCAATTGACTATAAAATAATTCCAGATTTGCCGAGCGATTCTTGATCTCATGGATAAATAGATCTGACGATACGTTTATTCCCTCATTTTCGTATCTAAAGATCAAAGATGGGGGTCGCTCCGAGTCCTTCTCGGTACGTGCTCAGTTCATCAGCTTGATGGATGTGAAACAAAGGTTGATCGTCCGAGGTTACGTTTCTCAAACTAAAACCCCGGCCTCGTCAAAGGCTTTTACCGGCTGATGACAGGAACCAGAACCGCATATGGTGCTCTACGGAGTTATAATCTAAATCGATCTACGGATCACGTCTTCTGCCTCGGACATGAAACGAGGTAGCACCGAACCGGCTGACCCACGATACGGGTGTTCTGGGGATTTGGATGGTTGTAAAAATGGTAATCGGTAAACTGCGCTGAAGCGGTAGACTCATAGTTGTGATTTTTGTGACTATGGATCAGCTATTTGACATATGTATGAACATACAAAATGAAATAGTATGCTATCTTCCGACACCACGTGTCTGAACCAAGCATACGCCTAATGCTCATCACTTCGTGATATCGCATGGCACTTGTTAGTTCTCTACATATCTCAAACAAAATATCTGATTCACATAATTATTGACCATAATATTATTAAAAATATTAGTTAAAATAATCAGTTTCAAATCCTTCGAGCTCTCTACCCACCGAACAGCGCGGGGTGAACTATACCCAAAATTCAAATTTATCGAAAAGCGATAAATTTATAGGTTCGCAGCGACCCCTCGAAAGCTCGCCAGACCCGCTTCCAAATTCTCGATAATTTCAGACGCCAACACATCTGGATCAGGGAGATTATCCAAATCGGTCAGGCTCTTATCCTTCAGCCAGAACACATCCAGACTGGTCTTGTCGCGATCGGTCAGCTCTTCATAAGAGTACTTGCGCCACCGGCCTTCCGGGTTTTCTTCTGACCACGTTTCAATACGCTCATGACGATTGGCTGGGTTGTAGCACTCGATGAAGTCAGCCAGGTTCTCAAAGCCCATCGTTTTCTTCTTCAGCGTATGGTGCACATTGGTCCGGTAATCATAGAACCAGACCTCTTTCGTCCATGGGTTTTTTGAGGCCTCATGGTTGTCGAAGAAGATGACATTCGCTTTCACGCCATTCGCATAGAAGATTCCCGTTGGCAGACGCAGGATGGTGTGCAGATCGGTGTTGCGCAGAAGCTGCTTTCGAACTGTTTCACCGGCGCCACCTTCAAACAAAACGTTATCCGGAACGACGACAGCAGCGCGACCAGTCGTTTTCAACATCGTCCGGATATGCTGGACGAAGTTCAGCTGCTTGTTTGATGTCGTGGTCCAGAAGTCTTGACGGTTATAGACCAGCTCTTCCTTGTCCTCTTCGCCGTCCTCATTGGTGACTGTCATGGAGGCTTTGCGGCCAAATGGTGGGTTCGCCAGAACATAGTCATAGGTGTTGCTGGATGTGGCTACCAAGGCGTCAGCAGATGAGATTGGCGTCTCACCTGTCATCTCGCCGATATTGTGCAGAAACATATTCATCAGGCAGAGCCGACGCGTATTCGCGACAATCTCGTTTCCGGCAAACGTCTCGTTCTTCAGGAACTCCTTCTGTGCCTTATCGAGTTGATAGTTCTGCGGATCGGTCAGGAAGTCATAGGCCGCCAGGAAGAAGCCACCAGTGCCGCAGGATGGGTCCGCAATCGTCTTTCCCGGCTCAGGTCGCATACATTCCACCATCGCTTTGATAAGTGGTCTTGGTGTAAAATACTGACCGGCGCCGGATTTCGTATCTGCCGCGTTCTTTTCCAGCAGACCTTCATAAATGTCGCCCTTCACATCGGCGCCCATCATGATCCATTGCGTTTCACCGATCATGTTGATCAATCGGCTCAGCTTGGCAGGGTCCTGAATTTTGTTCTGAGCCTTGGTGAAAATCTGGCCGAGCATACCGGTCTTCTTGCCCAGTTCACGCAGTAGCTTCACGTAATGCGCTTCCAGATCAGCGCCCTTCTTCGAAGACAATGATGCCCAGTTATACTCAGCCGGAATACCGACATCCCGGTTGTAAGGTGGCCTGGAGTATTCATCCGCCATTTTCAGGAAGATGAGATAGGTCAGCTGTTCGAGATAATCGCCATATCCGACGCCATCATCACGAAGCGTATTGCAGAACGACCAGACCTTGGAAACGATAGATGCAGTATTCATGTCTCAGAGGTCTCCAGATCGTCGTCTTCGGTTTCGGCGGCCTTATCCATCACACCTTCCACAAGCTTCAGGAGAGCGCGCCTACGGGCTTTGTAGAAAGCATCAAAGTCATCAGCTCGCATCGTGGCCGGATCGATGAAGTGACCAGCTAGAATTTCATCCATGCCGTCGTCAGAAAGACCAACCTGCTCATGGTTCTGAATTTGATTCAGATATTGCGACGGCGCCTTGGCTCCAATCATCCGATTGACTTTAAATGAGATGGGCGTCTTGTTGACGACCGCATTGTAGACGGATGGCGGATAGCCCGCTTTTTCACACCAGTCGCGTGGGAAGATATGATGGATATCGAGCGCGATCCCATCTTTCTCAAGCTCGTCCACTGTGCCTTTCCAGAAGAAGTCTTTGGCACCCTGGCGCAACACCAAAACGTTCAGCCCCTTATAAGCCGCTGAGTTTCTGGTCCGCAGTGTATCGAGACGACTTGGTTGGAATGATGCATCAATAATGGTGCGTGGAAGATCAGTCTTCTGCTCTTCGGTTGGATCAGCTTCGCCGAGTCCAATCCAGATCATCAGTTCTTCAAGGTCATTAGCGATCCGGGTTTCTACGGCGCCGCCATAAAGCTCACCGAACACACCGCACCAGAACCACTTCGATAGCTTCTCGAAGATTTTCGGTTCCATCCAGCGATTACCCAACAGAACCATGACAGCTGCAATCGGAACCAGCTGTGTGCGATACGGCAATTCATCAGATGAGAAGAACCGTTCACGACGCATGAATTTCGCCGCCTGGATGAAGCCTTGCTCCACCTTGTCGGCCCATTCCTTGTAGTCATCGAGGTCCAGTGTGAGCACTGTTGCACGCTTTGCGCTGACGGCGGTCGCCAGTTTGCCCCTCTTGCCCTCTAAGAGATCCGTAGAGCGCTTCTCATAAGTTTTTAGGAGTGATATGGCCTGAAGGAAGTCTGTGGGCTCTACGGTGCTTAAAATCGCTTCTTGGTGAACGCGCTTCACGCGGCCCTCGACCTTTCTCAGGTCACTTCCATACCAGTCGTCGCGAAGGTTGAAGTTGTCTGCGGCAAAACTGGCTGTGACGAGTTCGAACACCGAAAGCGGAACACCGCCAGTGTTCACCTTCTCGAACACCAGACAGACCGCTTCTTTGCTGGTCGCCTTCTTCAATTCGATTACCGGCACCTGATAGTTTCGATAGGCGTTCAGCACTTGACGACGAAACTTCATATAGTCGCCAAACCGGTCTGGATTGTGCTCCTGAAGGCTTTCTTCCCACGCATCTGAATTCAGAATCTGATTGCACGGGAAGTAGAAGGCTTTGCACTCATTCTCTGGCGTTGAAAGGTCGAGGTCGATCTTCCGGCCAAAGTCAGATTTGATCATGCGGTCTTCATCAACGGCGATGATGGACTCATCCAGCCGGTCATCCTGAAGCGCCAGTTCGATGTCGATGTAATAGTATCGTTTGATCGCCTTCTTTTTGGCGTCAGTCGTGTTCACTGGCTTATCGAGAGCAAGTGTCTGCGTAAGAGACGTCAGGCGCTGCTGGCCGTCCAGGATCAGGCGTTCTGGTTCAGTCTTCGAGTTGGCCAAAGTGACGTTCTCAACGGGGCGAACCTGAAACCGGACATCGCCGCCAGTTTCCAGCAACATCACAGCCCCCACAGGGAATGACCTGGCAATCGAGACCAGCAGGGATCGGATATGGTCGTCATCCCAAACCCAGCCACGCTGAAAGTCTGGCAGTTGAAGTTTGCCTTCCGTGATTTCACGGATCAAATCCGGCAAACTGGCTTTGGTGCTGTCAAACGTACTCATCTAATGATCCAATATTTCCAGTGTCTTCAGCTCGACGTCGAATTCCCAGAACTCAACATCTGGAGGTACAAGATGGAAGCGGGTTCGCAGGTAGTAAGCGCCGAGTGACTCACCGCTCGATTTCTTTTTACTCTTCTGAATGAAAAATATTTTCCGGAATGTGCTCGGTGCGATGTGAAAATAATACATCGCCTCACTCCAGTTTTGGATTTTGGCGCTCGGCATATTGTCGCCAGATGTCCATGTGTGAGATTTACATTCAACCAACACTCTTGGTTCGTCGGAGCCTAGGTCGAACTTATGGTGTTTCTTGCGATTGCCGACACCTACAAGGGCCTCATAGTCATATCTTGTGCGAATGCCTTTCTGCTCCAAAACGGCTTTCGCAATGTCTTCGAAGTCACGTCCCGCATGAGCGTTACTGATAGATCCGATCCGTTGAAAATTACTCATGCGGCGTCTTTCTCCGCCTTGATCCGTTCCAGCAGAACAGAGGCGGGTTCATCATTTGGGTCTTGTGGGACGAGTTGGCCGGAAAAGGCCTTCTTCAGGATGGATTGGCGAAGGGATTCAGATTGTTGAAGCGAGGCCGCTAACTCGTCTGTAATTCTTTGGTATTCACTCTCTATGACTTCGATGCGGCGATTTATTTCTGCCATCTCTTCCATTGAACAGAGCGGCAGAATGATATTGACCATTCTTGTGAGACCTAGGTCTTGGTTGCCTACGCCATGAGTGTACCGCTGAGACTGCGCGTAGCAATCCGGACCATTCAGCGCATTTTGCAAGTAAAACGGTTCAAGCGACTGAGTGATTTTGAGAACCGCCACATGAACCCAAACATTGAATTCCCGCTCATATGTGTTCACTCTGGCGATACCAGTGGTGCCGCCTTTAGTATAAAGAATGTCCCCAACTTCGGGCTTACATCTGACGGAAAGTTCCTCATGCAGCTCTGGTGAGATGAACTTTACATTCTCGAAATCGATGCCGTGGGGACGGATGTTTCCTCCGGAGAGAAATGGGATTCCGGTATCAGAATATTTCGGACTGTAATGGGGCCCGTCTTTCACTGACCAAACCAATGAACCCAACTTCACCCATTTCCAACATTGAGGGATCGCCCCAAAAGAGGATACGTCTTCACTCGTTATGGGCGTTGGGTCTTTGTGCTGGCGAGGCTTACTCGGTTTTTTGCCCGGTTTGCCGTTGGCTTCCCAGTCTTTAATGGCGGCTTTCCACTCGGTGAGTTGTTCGGCGTAGCGAGATTCTCGTTCTTTCTGGATACGGTCCAGCAGCTGATCAGCAGTTTCGAGCTTGTCGGCGTTCTTCTTCCGCCAGGCTTCGGTCAGTTTACCTTCAAAGGCGTGTTTCAGAACGGCCTGACGATAGACCTCCAGCTGCGCCTTGGCGGTTTTCAGGCTCTCAATGCCTTTATCCAGCTCAGAGAAGAGTTCTTCAATCTTCGCCACAATCCGACGCTGTTCGTTGAGTGGAGGGATAGGCAGTTGAACGTGTGCTATTTCATGCCGCGCAAATCCATTTTGGGCGGATCGTGAAATCATCTTCAGCGGCGTTTGCAGGATAGACGTCTGAAGTATGTAAAATACGTACCTCTTATCCAGAAGCCTGCTGTCGAAAATGGTCTTAGCTAACGCCACATTGTAGGCGCCCTTCATTCCGGTAACGATTCTACCCAGAGAAGCGCCGTAACGGGCAATCAGGACGTCATCTGTTTCACAGAACTTAGTGACACGGTCATCGGGCACATAAGTCGGAACCGGCTTTAGCCCGAAGTCTCGAATTTGTAGTAGTCTGACGTATCCGTCTTGTGGGCTGTAAACAAATTCAGACTTTGGCGGTTGGCTACCACCTTGAACATCCATCACGTCGCCTAGAGAAGCGCAAACCCAGCTTGATGGAATTTCTTCACTCACCCCGTCAGTACCTCATTCAATTCGCTGATCACGCTATCCATTTCATCCCCGAACAGCTGATACATTTTACCCATGCCGCCTTTGGCATCGAAAGGCGTGCTTTCCAGATCGTCTCTGTCCAGATGGTGTGAGGTAGAAATGTGTTCGCGGATCATGTGAAGCCATGACATCTGTTCTTCATTGAATTTGTCACCGGCACCGGCATGGCGTTTCATGATCCAGTTTTGAAAATTGCGTCGAACGGTGTCTGAAAATGGTGAGAGAGTTTCATCAATGCCGGTGACGCGACGGATGAGCGCCACAAGCGCTGTCAGCTCACTCACCGGGTTGTTTCCGCGGTACTCATCGAGATGGGCATAGGCCCGCCAGACGTTGAGTGGTGCCAGCTTTGGCTTGTCTGATTTCAGCTTCTCCATCAGATCGCGGATCATCTCATATGTGATGGTAGAGCGCCGGGCAGGCTGGCTGTAGAAGATGGTCAGCGCGCCGATTTCGTCTTTGTGCTCTGCAAGGTAGGATTCAAAATCTGTCTTCAGCGCTTTGGCGTTTTCATCCGCATCACCTTGCCAGCCGACTTTCGTCACCTGGTCCAGCGTTTCATGATCGATGGTTTGTTCGTGGTCCCGACGGATCGTGTCGAGCAGTTCGACAACTTCACCGGTCAGAAATTTGGTGGCATCGCCGATCAGTTCGTCTTTCGCCTTTGCTACCGCTTCCGGTTTCGGCTCTTCATCAGCGGACACCGGATCGATGACCCTCGCTTTCTGATCAATCGTGTCGGGATCGACGGCGTGCAGTAATTGCTGGACCATATTCTGAACGGAAATACCGCCAGTGGCTTGCTTGATCCGTTCATGCTCCTGTTTAGTGATCTGACGATCCAATCGCGCCAGACGGCCAGCCAGTGACGAGACGGCCTCTTCATCCCGGACACCCATCATCAATGCCGTTGCCAAATCCTTCATTGGTACGGATGGCTTGGTGTCGAGTGGTGGGCTGGTGGTTTTCACCGACTTCGTAACGCCCACAGCATCGACCAACACATAATGGGTTTTGGCGCCGTTGGCCGATGGCGTGACGAGTTTCAGCTTTTCTGCATCGAGTGTACGGGTGCCGCGACCCTTCATCTGTTCGAAATAGTTTTTCGACTTCACATCCCGCATGAAGAGCAAGCATTCTAGTGGCTTTACGTCGGTACCGGTGGCGATCATGTCCACGGTGACGGCGATACGCGGATAATAGTTGTTCCGGAACTGAGAGAGGACCGATTTCGGGTCTTCGTCGGCCTGGTAGGTGACCTTTTTGCAGAACTCATTGCCTTCGCCGAACTCTTCCCGGACTGTCTGGATGATGTCATCCGCATGGCTGTCGGTCTTGGCAAAGATCAGCGTCTTTGGTGTTTCTGTCCGGCCCGGAAAGATGTTGGGTAGCTGATTTTTGAATTCCTTGATGACTGTTCTGATCTGGTCCGGATTGACGACGGATTTATCGAGCTGTTTCGCTGTATAGGTCGTGTCTTCATCAGCCTGTTCCCAGCGTTTGCGCCGGGTCAGGCGTTCTCGACGTTCTACATCCTGACCGGACTTCACGGTGACGCCGTTTTGAGTGACCTCGGTCTCAATGAGGAAGACCTCACCCTGAACATTCACGCCATCAATGACGGCATCTTCATGGGTATATTCCGAGACAACATTTTTCTTGAAGAAACCAAAAGTGCGGTTGTCCGGCGTGGCGGTGAGGCCAACCAGATAGCTATCGAAATATTCCAGCACCTGCCGCCACAAATTGTAGATAGACCTGTGACACTCATCTATGATGATAACGTCGTAGAATTCAGGTGGGACCTTTGCGTTGTACTCAACGGGCAGCGGCTCTTTGGTCTTCAGCAAGCTCTCAGCCGGGTTCTCTTCTTCAGCGGCTTCATCGAGTGGTTCGCCCTTCAGGATCGAATACATCCGTTGGATGGTGCAGATGGAGACTTCGGCATCAGCTGGCACGTATGACGAGGTCAGACGCCTGGCATTATACAGCTCAGAGAATTTGCGGTTGTCATCATTCGGCTCAAACGCGATGAATTCACCTTCGGCTTGTTCGCCGAGGTTTTTGGTATCGACCAGAAACAGAATGCGTTTGGCTTTGGCGTGTTTCAGAAGCCGGTAACTCGATGTGATGGCCGTAAAGGTTTTCCCAGCTCCTGTCGCAAGCTGGATCAGGGCTCGTGGTTTATCCGCTTTGAAGCTTTCTTCCAGATTGGTGATCGCCGTAATCTGGCAATCACGAAGACCCTTTGTGTTCAGTTCTGGTAGGTCCTGAAGACGCGCCCTGAATGATTTTTCTTCGTTGAACCATGCAAGCAGTGTTTCCGGCTGATGGAATGAGAACACTTCGCGTGATCGCGGTTTTGGATCACGGCCATTGGTGAAACGCGTAATCTCACCAGTCGACTCATAGACGAATGGCAGGGGTTCTGAGTTATTCACCCATTTGAGCTGAGCTGCCGCATATCCACCGGATTGCTCCTCAACGGTAGTGATTTTATGGCCCCAGTCTTCGGGCTTCGCCTCAATCACACCAACGGCTTTGCGATCCACAAACAGAGCGTAATCAACTGGTCCGACATCCGTCTGATATTCTCTGACGGCGATGCCTTTGGCTTCATTATGATCGATACGGTTCTTGTCCTGAACTGCCCAGCCAGCGGCTCTCAGCATCCCATCGATATTATCACGGGCTAGTTGCTCGGCTGTTTGGTTTGGTGCTGGCAATCATCCTCGGATGTGATCCACACACCCGCTCCCCCGGTCGCAATCTTCAATAGATTCCGGATGATATGCGCCATGACTTCAGGCGGCAAGATTTTGTTTCAAAACTGTTTCTCAGAACGCCGGGGGAAAAATCGATTTCGGGGATAAATAACTTTGCATTCAACATACGAGGTTATTCAAATGCATACTGAACAAAACACAAAACTGACAGAGAAGCTAAACGGCTCTCAAATTACGGATACGCTGCTCAGCTCGGCACTTGGCAAGGACGGTGCGGCCAACAATCACAAACTGAACTGGAAGCAACGCTATGAACTGATACAAGAGATTGAAAACACTCTATCCAGTCACCTTACGCCCGATACAAAGTCTTTGCTAAGGGAGATCAGACCGGAATTCTCTCCTCCCAATAGCGATCTGACCCAGCAGTTAGCGCTACGTTTGTTGTTCATAGACATGAAGGGTACCGAATCTGAGTTGGGTGAAGCGCTCCTCTCCGAATTGGAAACTAATGATCACGTCAACGCGCCATTTTTTCGAGAAGCTATAGATCGAGGTGAAAATCTATATGATGCCGAGACCGATCACTTCGATACGTCTCGAATGCACAATAGCTTCACGGTAGGCGCAACTTTTTTAAGTCGCTTCCAAAAACGTTGCTGATCGCCCACCGGGAACATACCGATAGATGGTACTAACAGATACTCCTAGCTCATCGGCAATCTCTGATACGTTCAGATTGCCCTGAGCTAAGAGTGCCCTTGCCACGTCTATTTGATGAGGCTTCATCGCTGCAGGTCGCCCCCCGACTCGTCCTTTGGACCGCGCGTGTTCCAAGCCCGCAATCGTTCGTTCACGGATCAACTGCCTCTCGAACTCTCCAAAGGCACCGACGATCTGAAATATAAGTTGCCCCATGGATGAAGATGTATCGATGGTCTCGGACAGGGATTGAAACTGAATGCCTCTGTCTTTCAGGTCATCCATAGTGGCGAGAAGCTGGCGGAGAGATCGCGCCATGCGGTCCAACTTGTATACGACAATGGTATCGCCAGGGCGTGCAAATGTCAGAAGCTCTTTTAGCCTCGGCCTGTCAAATTGTGCACCTGATGCTGTCTCGACAAAGATGCGTTCACATCCTGCTGCTTCTAGTGCTTCTTCCTGAAGCTTCGTATCCTGATCTCGTGTTGAAACCCGTCCATAACCAATTTTCATGCCATCTCCTTACGGACTATTTATAGCAGAAACGGTGAAATTTTTCCAGTGAGACGCCCGCAATTGAAAAAGCGTTACCGGACGAAATATTCATTACTTTTAGTGGGTAAGGAGGTTTCTGGCATTCTTTGCGAGAAACCTTGGTATTTGGAACCATTGCGCAGCATATAGGTTGTGACAAATATGGACCTTGTAAGGTGAACGATGATTTTTGGAGTCAGTGTGATTGCTTCATTAAATCTTTGGCACTATATAGGTTCATGAACGACAGATCGGTTGAGGTGCCTTTTGGTGCCGACAGCGTTCTCCCGCCCTTAGCGATAAGGGTCCACGCGTGATGCGAGATAGGGGAAACCCAAAGCGGAAAACCGAGTACATAAGGGCGTCTTTTGGCGCCCTTATCTTTTTGGGTTGAATGAAAGTTTTTTTCCTTCGATTGCCTTGTCTATGACTAGTTTAAATCTGACTTTCTGCATTCGGTAGGTTGGAACAATAGTTCTGGGATCAGGGCTATAGGCGCTTTCGACAAAAATTCTTAGCTCGCAGTCGCCATGCCTTGCCTTCCTGACCCGAAAGAACATCCGATACTCACCATCGACACCATCGATGCGACTGGAAAGCTGGAAGAAGTTTTGTTCTGGCGTCAAAAAAACTTTCGCATCGCAAAGCGCTGCAATCATCTGCGGAATCTTTTTGGATAGGTCGTACCGCTCTGGGCAGAACGCTCTCTTTGCTTTGTTATCCATCACGCAAGCGGATTCGCGATGAACTCCTTCAACAAAAGCTTCAGTGTAACAGTGGTTCGAGAACTGTATCAGCACCTTAGTGCCTGCTGGACGAAGCTTGGTTTCTACTACAAGAACGGCGTCGTCCAGATGGGCAAGACAGTACCTTGTCCCTTCAATCCAAATTTCTGACTTAGGAATCGGAGTAGAGTCCGGCATCTCAGTTCGCTGCCTTCCTCAGTTTATGACCGGGGCGTTCTGAGGAACGTATTGTCTGCTTAGCGTCAGCTTTGGCTTCCAACATTTCCTTCGCGATGGGCTGCAACTTTTCAACGAGTGGCGTCAAATCATACAGATTGCTTGTCTGTCCGCCTGCGCTGTTCTTCCGAGCCTTGCGACGGATCAGGCCTTCTTCTTCAAGGCGGACCATAGCCCTCTGAATAGTCTTAGCGGATCGGCCAAGCCGTTCACCTAACCGCCTTTTTGACGGAAACGGCATCTTGTCGTCGCTCCACCAGTGATCAAGCAAGTGCAGAAGTACTGCAAGCTCAACGCAATCGATGTGAAGTCGAGCTTGTGCACGTAATAAAATTGATGGAATGACGAGGTATCCATTGGCAAACACCTCTTTGCCCCACCGTTTTTCCAATAACTTTTTGTCCGGTGAGTCTTCGCTGAATCCCTCTGGCGGGTCGTCGGATTTGGTAGTATTCTCAGACATAATATTCTCCATTCGTACTTGATCAATTGGGCGATGAATGGCAAAAAATAAATGCCTGAAGCCTAATGGGGCTATGGTCACAATTGTCCACGTGGGTGGGCATATATGACTGCGGGGCCCATGGTCAAGATTGTCCTCCGAAGAATGACGTATTCTCGGAGCAGTACGAAGCTGCGAAGTACGCTAACAGTTTACGTATTTAGTCCCGGCCAAAAATGACCATGGGGTGGCGATTATTTCCATGAATTTGATGCCAATTTGGCTACATTTGAACGCGGCTGGGCTTTCATCAATCGGGGGAAAAGGGAGCCACTTCCAGAATTTGCACTTGTCCCGCCGAGATGAGGCTACGTAGTCAACTAGAACACTCGCATTGATGGAAGTCCGCAGTGCGCTTTATTGCGCGGCGGATTTTGATTTCGAATGGAACCCTTATTTCCAGTCGGCAATATACTGAACGTTTAATTCGGAGAGAGCTGTCCGCTTTCGATGAGTGCTGTGCAGGTGTGATCCAGCGAAATGATCTTAAGGTCTGAGCTATAGTGAGCGCCGGACGCCATGTGTCTAAAGTCTCTCACTCTCCAATTTGGGATTTGAACGCAGCCAGTTGGTTCATATACTGGAACTTCGTGAGTACATTCCCGCATTTTGAATTCATCATAGTAGTCGCTCAATACCAAACGATAAGCTTTATGACACCAGTATTCGTGCCTTGTTACGACGCTGTTCGACACCTCAGCTACCAGTGCGGAGTCGCCAAAATCGAACGTGCCATAGCCGTTCCCGTCTTCTGTGAACTCTAGGATTTCGACTAAATTCCCGCTGTCATTGAACTTACGATACGGCTCTATGGTAGAACCATTGGCGAATGTACCAGAGGCTTCTAGGCTTCCGTTCTCGTAAAACTTTTCAAAAGTGCCATTCCACACGCCATTCGAGAAGTTGATTCGTGATTGAATGGAGCCGTTTTCGTAGAAGCTCTCGCTGAGACCTTCGTGCTCGCCGTTTTGGACTCGATAAACAGACTCTAACTGGCCGTTTGGGAAATACTGTTTCTGAACCCCGTCCTGCTTACCGTTGATGTACTGGAATTCAGTCTCTAAGCGACCATTGGCGTAATATACCAAAGATGATCCGGAGTTTACGCCGCTCTCGAATTCAGATTTTTGCTTCAATTGTCCGTTTGGGTGAAAGTCGATCATGGTGCCAGTGAATGGTTCAGCTGAATCTTTGGGATAAGCGACACCGTCGCGAAAGATAAGGTCGCTTTTATCTGTGTCGGTGGCTTTCGCGCATCCACTCAAACAAAGTGGCATGCTTATGAGGGCGAGCAGGACAACTCTTCTTAAGTCGCCAAATCCACTACGTTTGATGGTCACGATTGCACCTCCCCCAGAGCAACTTGCCTTCTATCGGATAATTGAGGCGAATCCTGATCGCCATCAAGAAATTATTTTCAACCACTCCCGTGGCGGATCGATTGGACCCGTCAATAATGACGAGGGATATTTCAACTCTTCGCTGGGAATCGTGCAGCACTAGCTCCCATCTTCTAGCTTTCTAGAGAGTCTTTCTAGAAGAGGTCCTCAAGTTGATCGGTACAAAGATGCGGTACAACCCGACAAAAGCCTAATTAAAAAATACATAAAAACAGGGCTATGAAGGGGGCGTCGTCGAATCCCTGTCTCTCCGCCAGATGTCCTGACTGACCTTTCTCTGTTTTGAGGGCGCGCTCCAAAACCCTGCAGGAGTGGCGGGTTTTGTCGAGAGCTTCAATGGAGAGCTCCACGACGAAGGCCTCAACGCAAAAGAGTTCGGCCGTCTTGCCTACGACGCGAAAGATTGCCGTTCTCTGGCGTAAAGGGGTATCTTGAAGCCATATGGGCAGTTTATTTTGTGTTGCTGATTTCGTCAGGAATTTAGCATCAATCGGCGGGTCATCAGATGTCAGATGAATGAGGACACTCCGTCTTTTTGATGTATTGTGAACTCCATATAATCCGAGACTGTATACTCCGGTGACTTCACGGTAGAAACGGTTTTGAAAATTGCCTCTACTGTTTCAGGGGTCACCGTAAGGTCGATATAGCCGTGGCCATTGCCAGAAACAAAGCGGACGTCTTGGTTGTCGGCAATAAGGCTTTGTGCGTATTCCGAACCCTTTCCGCCATAGCTGGCCGGTGCGAAAGCGGCGCTGGCGGTTACAGAATGAACGCCGAGTTCTACGCCGACTTTGCTGCCGTTTGAGTCAGTAAGGTCATTCGCCCACCAAGCGTGTGTATCGCCGGTCAGGACAACAAGACCGCTGTCGAATTTTCGGGCCAGTTGGTAAAACCGGTCACGGGCTGCTGGATATCCGCTCCAGGAATCAGGTGCGATGGGAAGACGGTAGGCCGAGAAATCGACGAAAGATTGTGCACCGCCCCACTGTTTCGTCATCTGATTGACGTCCTGAATATCGAAGTACTCTGTCAGGTCCGGGGTCGTGACCTGGGCCATCAGCACTTGATTGGCAATCAGTCGCCAGCTGTGCCCTGTCTGTGCTGAGGCCTCCCACTCGTGGCAAAGGAATCGCATTTGCTCTGCGCCGAGCATTTCGCGATCGTTCTTCCACAAGACATCACGCTCAAATGCCGCGACTTCTTCGGATGACTGCAGCGCGCGCATGGCGAAATAGCTTATCTGCTCGTCTCGCGCCATCAGGCGCGTTTCCAGCGCGCTGAGATGAAGCAGCGTTCCGAATGAGAAGGATCGGTAGAACGCTTCTGGCAGTGCGGTCGGTTCGCGAACAGGCATCCATTCATAATAAGCCTGCAACGCCGCGCGCCGGCGCACGTCCCAGTCACCGTCTTCTTCTGCCTGATGATTGTTTGCGCCACCCTTCCAGGAATTATCCGCAACTTCGTGATCGTCCCAGATGGGAATTAATGGATGTTGCTGGTGCATCCGCTGGCTGGAGCGGTCTTGCTTGTGCTGGGCGTGGCGCTGGCGGTAATCGTCAAGACTGACAATCTCGTGGTCCGGCACATGTTTGCGGCCAATATCTGACCCGGCATTTCCGCCATACTCATACAAATAGTCGCCCAGATGAATAACGGCATCGAGGTTATCCTGTCTGGAAATTGCATCGTATACATTGAAAAAACCTGACGAGTAGTTCGCGCAGGATACAACGGCAAAACGGGCCTGGTTGACGTCCCCCGCTGGCAGTGTTCTGGTCCTGCCAACCGGGGAAGCATTATTCAGTGTCTTGAACTGGTAGAAAAACGTCTGGCCGGACTGAAGGCCTTCTATGAGTGCCTTTGCCGTCCAGTCTCTGGAGGGACCTGTCGCTATCTGGCCCGTGGCTATGATATTCTGCATCTTCGAATCTTTTGCCACGGTCCACTGTACCACGCCCTGCTGGCGGGATGCCGTGGGCGTGACCCGGCTCCACAGAACAATGGAGTTCTGGTCCGGGTCTCCCGATGCGACACCATGCAAGAAGCTGCCGGTGATGAGCGTCGGGCTTGCCAGTGCCGTCCCGGTTGTGGCTATCGTGCCGAGAAGAGTTCCTGCCCCGCCAAGTGACAGCAGTCGGCGGCGGGAAAAAGTTGAGCTCATAATATTCTCGCTTGATTTTGAGGATGCGTTGTCAGCCTAAAGACTGGTGAGGCCGCCAAATCCGCCAGTCGATTTTGTAGAAAATCGCAAAAAAGATGAATCGTGTTTTTTGTGACACACAAACTTTTGATTTATATAAATTTTTCTTGTTATGTTCGCTCGCCAGCCGCGCTATGGTCGGCTAATATTCCTTGTCTGAGTGGCGAGATGGCCAGCCGTCTATCTGGGCGCGGCAGCCTTCTTGCGCGACGTTAGAGGGGCCGATGTGAGCAATATTTTGGAAGCTTATCTCCATCATGAGAAAGCTATAAAGAAATATCTGTACAGATTTTTTTCACGATCCCAGGACGTCGAGGATATCGCGCATGAAGCGTTCATAAAGGTCTTTGCGACTGAATTGCGCGGGCCTGTCCTCAATCCGAAAGCGCTTTTGTTTCGAGCGGCAAAGCATTCTGCACTCAGCGAGCTGGCAAAAAAATCCAATACATCCACCAGCTATATGGAGGAAACGGAGGACAAGGCGGTCTTGATGGATATGGATGGCCTTGGCGCTGAACAGATCTATGACTCGCGTCGAAAGCTGGCCATCCTGTCGATGGCCGTTTCACAGTTGCCGCCAGTTTGCCGGAAGGTTTTCATTTTGCGGAAGATCGAAGGCTTGTCCATGAAGGACGTCGCCACCAAACTGGGGATTTCGGTGTCGACGGCCGAAAAACATGCAGCCCAAGGCCTGATCAAGTGCAGCGCTTATATGCGCGAGCATGGATATGATCCGCAGGAATTTGGCGAAACAGTAACAAGAGCGCGCCATGATAAAACAACAGGCGCGCCGATATGGGAGAAGGAGCCATTACACAATGGCGACTAGAGAGAACATTATCGAGTTTCCCGACAATAATGTTATCGAGGAAGAGGCAGCAGCCTGGATCATCCGGCTGGATGGCGACGATGTAACGCCAGAAATGATTGCCAGCCTGAAGGGGCGTATGCGCAAAAGCCCGCGGTTCGAGGAAGCGTTCAAAAGACTGGCTGCCGTCTGGGGCGATGCAGACCGGCTTGCTGCCTATCGGCTTATCGATCCATTGCCGGAGAAGTCGCGAGCGGCTGCGTCATGGTCGCGCTTCATTGGCGGCGCCATCGCGGCGTGTCTGGTATTGGCAGTTGGGGCAATTGTGCTCAATACAAGCCACTTCTGGGTTGCGACTGAACAACTCACTGCGGAGACTGCCAAAGGCGAACGCCGCGAGATTGCTCTGGTAGATGGGTCGGTCGTGATGTTGAATACTGACAGCGAAGTACATATCGCTATCGATCGTCGGTCCAGGACCGTCATTCTGGAGGCGGGCGAAGCGCATTTCGCTGTGGCAAAAGATCCTGATCGTCCGTTCCGTGTTTTTGCTGCCGGGGGTGTCGTCGAGGCTGTCGGCACCGCATTCGCCGTACGTTTGATCGACGATGAGGTAGACGTCACGGTTGAGGAAGGGATTGTGGAGGTTTTCCGGCGAACGGGAGAAAATTCACAGGCGCAGCTTCAGCAAGAAGATCGCGATAGCTGGATTTCGATCGCCGCTCTCTCTGTCAATGAGCGGGCAGTGTTTGATGACCAACAGAAACGCAGGGAAAATCTGGAACAGTCGGCTTTGGCCCGCAGCCTGATGTGGCGAAATGGGTTCTTATCCTTCGCGGGTGATCCGCTTGCTGACGTGGTTGAAGAAATGAGGCGGTATACGGATGTTGATATCCGTATTGAAGATGAGGCAATCGCAACGCTGCCGATCTCCGGCTCGTTCGAGGCTGGTAATGTCAGAGGGATGTTTGATTCGCTGGAGCGGGCCTTCAATATTGTTGCTGTGAAGCAATCGAGTAACATCATCGTTCTTTCGTATAAGGAAGAAAAAGAAAATCTATAAAATATGCGTTTTTATACTGTGGATTTTGCGTTCTCGTCAGTCTGAAACAATGAGGCCGACGAAAACACAGAGGGGATGAACCGTTAGGCCAATGCGAGTGGGTGCTGTAAGGGGTGTAGTGATGAATGCGGCGATCACCTTCGCCGTATGTTGCTGTGTGCTCGCGCAGGGGAGTATGGCTCAAGGTGTTGAGCGGGATCATCAATATCAGTTTGATGTTGATGAGGAGACCTTGGGAGAGGCGCTGGCCGAAATATCAATACAGGCCAGAATTGGATATCTCCACCCATACGAATTGGCTGAAAGTCGGGGGGTAAACCCCGTTACGGGCTACATGACGATCTCCGAGGCGTTGGATGAATTGCTTCGGGGTACTGAGTTTTCTGCTGACCTTACCGAGAGCGAAGTGATTGTCATTTCGCGTATGGAACGGGAGCCAACAGAAGAGATGGGCAGCACAAAATTTGTAACGGCATTACTGGCAGGGGTCGCCAGTATTTCCTCGGCAACAGCTTATGCACAGGTCGTGGAAGATGTCGAAGAGCGTGGCAACGATGAGGTCGAGATCATTGAAGAGGTGGAGAGTGATGAATCAGAAAAAACACCTCTGCGCCAAGACGTAATCGTTGTCACGGGGACAAACATCAGGGGGATCGCGCCAGACAGCTCGCCGGTCCAGGTATTCAGCCGGGAAGACTTGCAGGAAAGCGGTGTATCAACCATTCAGGATTTCCTGAAGACAATGCCGCAAAACTTCGGTGGCGGTTCCAATGCCGAGGTGGTCGGTGGCCTGCCGAACGACTTCAGCGCGAGTTACAACTCAGGGCGCTCGGGAACATATGGCTCAAGTGCCAACCTGCGCGGTCTGGGGGCCGGTAGTACGCTCGTTCTCCTCAACAATCACCGTGTTGCGCCATCTTCCGGGCTCGGCGATTTTGTCGACATTTCGCTTTTTCCTGCTTCTGCCATCGAGCGAATGGAAGTTCTGACCGATGGGGCATCGTCGATTTATGGTGGCGATGCGGTCGCGGGCGTTATGAACTTTATCCTGCGTGAAGACTATGACGGTGCCGAAGCCATGGTGCGGTACGGCTCTGTCACGAACGGAGATCTGGACGAGTACAGGGCGAGCATGACCTACGGTAAGGCATGGGACGGCGGTAACGCCCTCGTAGCCTACGAGTATTTTAACCGGGGCAATCTCAGTGCTGGGGATCGTTCGTTCTCTTCTGAGGCCATCCTGCCAAATGATCTTTTCCCGAGTTCGGAGCGCAATTCCGTTGTGGCTGCGTTTTCGCAGGACATTTTGTCAAACCTGAGGTTCAAGTCTGACTTTCTGTATGGCAATCGAACCGGTCGCCGGGATTGGTCCGGTGCGACTTATTATATCCGTATTCTGCCTGATACTACCACGGTGTCGTCCTCGGCGGCTCTTGAGTGGAACATTTCCGAAAACTGGACGGCAGACTTCATTGGAGCCTACAGCAAAACAGATGGCGATGTGAACACAGAGGTGGATTCCAGCTGGCGCACGGATATCGAGTCTGAATTGTGGACGCTTGATGCCAAGGCTTCCGGTATTCTGGGCACACTTTGGGGTGTGGAGGTGCATGGTGCCTTCGGTGGTCAGTATCGGGAAGAAAGTTTTTCTAACGTCCGCGTTGATATCGACACGGTGCAACGCGAAGCAGATCGCAATGTCTCGGCAGTATTCGGTGAGTTGTACATTCCGCTGATTTCCGAGGAAGATGGTGTTGCTGGCGCGCACAGGCTCGACCTGAGCCTCTCCGGCCGATACGAGGACTATAGCGACTTCGGATCGCAGACCACTCCAAAGCTCGGTGTGCTGTGGTCTCCTGTTGAATCACTTCGTCTGCGGGCATCCTTCGGTAAGTCCTTTAATCCTCCACCATTGGGGCGTGTCGGCGCGCTCGATTACACTGCCTTCGTGGCTGGCACGGCGGATATCAACAACGTGTTCGGACTCGCAGCGGCTGATCCTTCGATCGCAGATGTGACAGCGATTTACGTTTCCGGCACGGCGAGGAACCTGCAAGCGGAGGAGTCGGAAACCTTCACGGCAGGGTTCGATTTCGACAAGGAGTTTGGTGCCCACCGGATCTCTCTTGAAGCCACATATCTCGATATCGATTTTGAGAACCGTCTCGGCAACACGCCTGTGCCAAACAACAGAAGCGTTTTCGATGCGCCAAATATTGCCTGGGGGGATGATACTGCTTTCCCGCCAGGAACAGTTGTGTATATGCCGTCACTCGATACGATCAACGACCTTCTCAACAGCGTGCAGGAAATCCAACTGCGTGGTGATGTTGATCCACTGGATGCTCAAATCATCAGTACAGTCCAGCTGACCAAGAACCTGACAAGAACACTCGTTCAGGGATTTGACTTCAGTACAGATTACGGTGTTGACACAGATTACGGTGAGTTCTCACTCGGTGTGAGTGGTTCGTATATTCTTGAGTATGAGCATCAAGCCACTCCTTCCACGCCTGCGGTTTCTAGAATCGACACTCTATACAACCCGACGCATCTGCGCCTGCGAGGTCGTACGGGCTTTGCCAAGGGCGGTCTGACGACGAATCTGTTTGTGAACTACACTAACAGTTATCGTTTTGATGACCTGCCGGGGTCGCAGAAAGTGGATTCCTTCACAACATACGATCTTTCTATATCGTATGACCTGGGTAATCAGTTTGCCGGCGGCAATCTGGGTGAGCCACGAGTCCGATTCTCTGTGCAGAATATGTTCGACACCGATCCACCTGCCACGACGAATGCGCCGACTTTCTCTGTCTACGGTTATGACCCGACGAACGCATCACCGCTTGGTCGGTTCGTATCGATAGAATTGTCGACAAAATTCTAGGATAGTTGTGTTCGGTAATATCTTAGAAGGAACCGGTAGGTGCGCGGACTAATCGTATTGATCGGTACACTCCTGATGGGGGTGGGCAGCGCGCTGTCCACCCCCAATACAACACGGTTTGATGTCGATGATTACGATCGGCTCCAGTCATTTGAAGAGCTTGTATTGTCGCCGGATGGCGACTGGATCGTATATGTGCAGCTTGGCGGTGCAGCGGATCCCGGACGTGCAGTCATTGTCCAAAGGGCTCTGCCTGATAAAGAGCCGTTGGACATAGATATTCCGGATGACGCCCGGGGCCTTGACTGGGGCAAGGATGGGGCCAGCCTGACTTATCTGTCCGCGAGCAACGGTGAGAGACAGGTCTATACCACTGAACTGTTTACTGGGAAAACCAGACAACTGACAAATGGCGCTGCCCCTGTCTCGTCCTATGCTTTTTCACGCGATGGCGGCGATTTCGCGTGGACCACCGTTCAGACAAAGCGTGAAGGTCCACGTGAACCGTCCCTATTCGAACAATTTCATGAGGGGGAGGAGCCGATCATTGTAGATCATCCTTCTCTTCGGCAATTTCACTTCGTAAATCCGCACTTTGCCGAGGGACGTTCATCCTCAACACGAAGTCTTCATGTGAGGGGGCCTGAAGGAGAAGGCATAACCGTGGACATCCCGGGCGATGTTGTCGACTTCCACTGGTCGCCTGACGGGATGAGGCTCTCGATAGCTTATCTGCATGATGACATACCGGACAGCCCGTTTGCCCCGCTTTATACGAGCATCGGTATTTTTGATTTGCGTACCAATGAGTTTCGGACACTCCTAAAGGCACGCCCATTCGGTACGAGTGATGATGCTGTATATTACTCTGGAGGGGAGTGGGCCTCTGATGGCGAAAAGGTGATCATTCGCCGGGTCTTGCAGACCAGTCTCTGGCGGGACAGACGCCATATTCTGTATGTCGATGTTAATGCCCGGCCGATCGACGCAACAGAAGCCTGGTTTGACTATGACATCTACCCTCCGGGGCGGGAGGTAACGCTGCTTGGGGATGGGCGGGCCGTTGTTGATGGAATCTCGCTGGGCAAACAAAGCGTCTTTCAGCTAGAGGCGTCCGGCGCGCGCCCGATCGATGTTCTGGCAGATATTCAGGGCGACAGTTATCTCGCATCATTTGATGAACGCGGCGACACTATTGCGTTTGTCAACGAACAACATAGCGCTCCGCCTGAAATATATCTTCTGGACGATGGGCAGCTCGTTCAATTGTCCCGTTCCAATGAGGAAATCTCGAGGAAGCAGTTGCCGATCGTTGAAGAGGTTCGCTGGTCTGGGGCGGATGGCGATACGCTGCAGGGCTGGCTGTTATTGCCCCCTGACGCGTCTGCGTCACAGGAACCAATACCGCTCGTGACGTTTCTCCATGGCGGCCCGGCGCCGCCTATGACCTCCCGGTTCGCGCAGTATTACACACAGTATGGCGGTATCTGGCCTTATCCTCTTGAGCTTCTGGCGCTCGAGGGAGTGGCGGTATTCATCCCGAATTATCGTGGTACACAGTGCTTTGGAAATGATTTTACCAATCCAATTGCGCCAGATCGCGAGGCCGTCGAAGACGTCCTGACAGGCATTGAAAGCCTGGTGGCCCGCGGGATTGCCGACCCGGAACGGCTGGGCCTGTCAGGACATAGCCATGGCGCTTGGCTCGGATCCCTGATCGTGACTAGAGAGAAGGACCGTTTTATCGCTGCGTCTTTCGCCGAGGGGCCGCAAAACAATGCGCTGACCTATCTGTACAGCCCGATGTATCTCTATGAGCGAGGCTATCATGAATTATGGGGTGGGGGGCTCTGGGACCGGCCGGAGCGTTATCTGGAAACCTCACCGGAATTCCATTTCGATGATGTGCGAACCGCAATTCTGTTCGAAGCTGGTGCTTATTCCCAGGCGATAACCATGATGGGTGGCCCCAAGGCTGCGACACGGGCGGGTGTCGCGACCGAGTTTGTTATCTACCCCCAGACCGGGCACAATCTTCGTGACCCGGATTTAAAGCGTGCATCTGCCATGCGTAATCTTGAGTGGTTTCTGTTCTGGTTGAAAGATCAGGAACAGCCCGATCCTACAGACGAAGAACAGTATGACCGGTGGGATATGTTGCGAGCTATCCGGTAGCAACTGCCAGCAACAATGCATTGGCTCTTTGGGCAGGCGATAAAGATTGCGACAGCGAGCGGTCAGGACGTAACCAAGGGGTAATTGGTTCGGTTCGTATGCGTGTCCTGAAGCTGCGTTCCGCTTCGCTGTCGCAACCATCTTGGGTGAGATCTTTACTTCTCGCGATATCCATTCGCCTCCAGGTAGGTAATCACACCTTCTGCATTGTTCGTCAGAAGCATGTCGGCCCCGTGCTCGACCAGCCAGCCCCATCCAGCGTCCGGATCGGTCTCTGATGTGGTGTCTCCATGTCCGCCAGAGCGGTTTTCGCTGTATGGGAAGCCGACCATGCGGATGACAGGCGCAAATTGCTTCATCAGCTCAATCGGTGCGGCATCCGGTTCGAAGTCTTTGACCTGAATGTAGTCGGCATGAGGCGGTATTTTTTCAGGGGTGCCAATGTCTTCGATCTTCGGACCTACGACCACGAACTGATCGTCGCTAAGACCATTGGCAATCATGAGCTTACGTACATCCGGTTCGACCACGGATTGATCGAGTATGCCCTTCGCGATCACCATGTCGTAGACCGCACCAACGATGTCATAGCCGTTCTTTTCGCAACGCGCATAGCACTTGATATCAAGTCGGAAGAGAATTCGATCTGCCATCAGGTCCAGAGCTTCATCAAACGTTGGCGGGTGTAGAGACGTCACCTCACCGTTGTCATCCTTGATGTAGGCACTCGTGATCTCTGCCAGTGTGTATTCATCAACACGTCCTGAGAGTGTGGTGGTGCGGTCGAGTGTGCGATCATGCATCAAGACAAGCTGGTCGTCGCTTGTAAGAGCGATATCCAGTTCGATCCAGTCAGCTCCAACTGCGATACAATGTTCGAGTGCGAGCAGCGTGTTTTCAGGACGTTCGAGTGAATGACAGCCGCGATGGGCTTCAATCAGGACATAAGGATCAGCCGGATCATGGGCGATATCAATAATCTGCTTCATCTCTGGCGACAGATCGAAGGCGGGTGCATCTGATTCGGCATCGGCTGGCAGAAACTGGCAAGCGGCCAGGCCCAGCAGCAGGGCGGAGAATGGGGCATATTTCATTGGGAAAATCCAATCTGAGAAGAGGTATGCCGCCGGGAGGTGCAGACCATTCCGGCGGCATATTTTAGGAGCGATCTGAGCCTTAGTACTGGAAGTTTACCCCCAGCCAGATGACGCGTCCGCGTTCGACATTGCCTGCCAACAGGTCGCCCGATGGGAAGCGACGGTTAAACTCCATGCCCTCTTCAGTGAGGTTCTGGACCTCGCCAAGGATCGTGAACCGATCCGTCAGCTGATAACGTGCCTGCACGTCCAGCACACCGCGAGGTTGGGCGTGCACGTCATAGATATCGCCAGCGTCCGCCAGAATGTTGGAGAGATACTCGTCGACATAGTTGTAAGCGACTTTTGCCCCGAACGGACCTTTCTCATAGGAAAGCTGGGCGTTTACCAGAAGCTCTGGTTGGTTGAGCCAACCACCTGGGTCGCGCTCAACACCCGCATCGTTGACGTAGGTAAACTCTGACCCGATCCAGGTGAGGTTGCCGTCAAAGACAAACCCATCAAATGGAGCTGGCAGCGTATTGGCAAAGTCTTTGCGGAAGCCGAGCTCCAAACCATAAATCGATGCACTGGAAGCGTTGATTGGCTGATTTACAGTCGCGGTATAAGACTGACCTTCGTATTCGAAATCCGGGATTTCTGTGGTGAGGACATAGATCAGGTCCTCAACGTCCTTGTGAAAGCCAGCAAGAGAGATCAGAGACCCGCCATTATCGAAATAGTATTCTGCAGAAATGTCGAGATTGTCAGATACCAGAGGTTTCAGGTCTGGATTGCCGCGGGAAATCGAAATTGTTCCTTCGCTATCATTCGGCACACCAAAACTCTCGGCGCGTTTCAGATATTCGTAGTTTGGTCGACCAATCGTTCGCGTATAGGCCGCACGAAGCAGGAGGTTGTCTGATGCCTCAAACGTACCAATGAGGGACGGGAGCAGGAAGTCATACTCGTACGCTCGCTGTTCCGGTCGGTATTGAGCCGAGTCCGGATCGCTTGGCAGCCGCTGGTCGCGAACATAAAGATCAACATCGACTTCCGTCGTGTCATAGCGAAGACCTGCCTGCACCTTGAAACGGTCTGCCTTGTAAACGCCCTGAGCATAAAGGCCGTATATCGTCTCATCGATGGTGTAGTCCGAGCTGATCGAGTTGTCTGTCCGGTCGGTGGTCAGTGGCTTGCCCTGAGCGATCCAGTCGGCGCGAAGGCGGGCATCGTCGATCAGGTAGAAGTTTACGTCCGGGTCCGTCGTCGGGAACACGTTGTCTTCAATGTACTGGTCGAAGGTCACGACCGGACATTGCTGAATATCAGCCTCTGCGCAGCCCGCCGTGTTGTAGACTGACCCTTGAATATACTCACGGTCAAAACTGTGGTCGCGGTTCAGGTAAGTGGCGCCAGCTTTGAAGCCGAATCCACGATCGGACGCTTCATAGTTCATCTTCCAGGCACCATCGAGATAGGTCAGATCCTGCTGAATGTCCTGTGTTCGCTCACGGATATAGCTGATTGAAGCGATAGACGGATCGTTGGCGATATCAGGGTTGTTGAAGTCCAGAACGGGGCGGCCGCTGGACATGTCATATGAGAATGCGGTTGCGGCTGAACGAGGCGGGAGGAATTTCGACATGTTCTTGACGACATCGACTTTTGCCCGTGAGAAGGAGCCGGTCAGATCGATGGCGTGGTCTTCGTTGAAATTGTGCTCAAAACGGCCGGTGATCGCAGTGGTTGTTGTCTCTTCCGGTTGATAGCTGAAGCCGGTTTCGATGGCGCCAGCGAGCCATTCGCCGGTGGTTGCTGTCTGGTTTACCGGGCGGATGCTTTCTTCAGCAATGTCCAGATGCTCGTGGCGCGTCTCTTGTTCGTCCTGTTTGAACCATCCGGCGAAAACGGATGCTTTGGTGTCCACGGATGGACGCCATTCAAGCTTGGCAACGGCAGACACACGCTCCTGTTCGTTTTCGAAGAGGAAGATCTGGTTCCGGCGCGGGGCTGGAAGGCCGTTAGACTCACCGAAATTATCGACGCGGGAGTTGTCAGTCGGGTCATTCGTGTAGAACAGATAGGTCTGGCTCTCGCCACCTGGGCGTTCGTCACGTGTGGTGGAATAGAATTTCTCGTAAGAACCTGAAACGACCAGACCAAACTGGTCCTGCGCACCAAAGGTTGTTCCGAAAAGGCCGGAGGCCCGGATATTCTCCCCCTGATCGTCGACAACCTTGCCAGCTGTTGAGTTGTCACCCATCGAAAAACGGAAGTTGCCGAATGCCTCGTCATGGTCAAAGGCGCTTGCCGTGACCAGGTTCAGCTGACCAGACAGGCCATGCGGATTCATATCTGCTGTGAGGGTTTTGACAGCTTCCACACGGCCGATGATCGAAGGAGGAAACATGCTGAGATTTGCAGCGCGTTCGCTCTCGCTCGCTGTTGCGATCGGTGCGCCGTCAAATGTCGCGAGGTTGAAGCTTGGAGACAGGCCGCGGATAACGATGTTTTCAGCCGACGAGATCGACCGGTCTGTGGCCATGCCGGTTGATGAGACAGAAGTGACACCAGGAATACGCCGAGCAATATCAGCGACTGACAGATCAGGAAGCAGGCCGATGGTATCCTGGTTGATGCCGTCTGTAATACGATCAGAGTCGCGTTTGTCAGCAATTGCTGCTGAGTTCGCAGTACGAAATCCAGCGACCACGACTGTGTCCAGGGTTTTCTGATCATCCTGGTTTGGGGCGGTGACATTCGTTTCATCCGCATCCTGAGCAATTGCGGCCCCGGAACCGATGAGTATAGCGGCGAGCGACACACCCGCAAAAAGCCTCATGGACATAGTATCTCCTTAGATCTGAGCTGACGACGCCATTGGGCGGGCCATGTCCAGAACAACGGAGCCTATCGGGATCTCCAGACAGAGCATTTTGCGAAACTTTTAAGACATCTGGAACGCTTTGATTTAGCTAGAAAATTTTTATTCGCGCACCGATCCAGGCAACGCGACCGCGCTGTGCCCGTGTCGCGATCAGGTCACCGGTTGGAAATCTGCGATTGAAGCCAAGACCTTCGGCGGTCAGATTTTCAACCTCGCCAATCAGGGTCAAATTCTCTGTCACATTCAAGCGTATCTGAAGGTCGGTTACGCTGCGCGACAAGGCGTAGGTATCGTACAGATCTCCGTCTTCGGACAGAATATTCGACAGGTATTCGCCGACATAATTGTAAGCAATATTCGCTCCAAAGCGTTCCGTCTCATAAGCTAGTTGCGCATTGGCGATCAGGTTAGGTTGATTGATCCAGCCGCCAGGGTCGCGGGTCGCTCCGTCTGTGTTCACATAAACGAAATCACTCTCAGTCCAGGTGACGTTTGACGTGAAAGAAAAATTGCTGAAGGGGGCCGGCAGCAGGTCTTCAAACTGAACATTTGCGGATAACTCCAGCCCATAGAGGTTCGCCTGATTGGCGTTTACAGGCTGAATAATCTCGGCCGTAAGTGTGTCCTCGTCGAGCGCATAATTCTCGATAATCGTCCGACGTGTGAAAATCAGATCCTGAACATCTTTGTAAAAAAACGCCGCAGATAACAGCCCCGCACGATCTCCAAAATAGTATTCGAAGGAAGCATCAAAATTATTCGAGATGAGTGGCTGAAGATCGGGATTGCCCCGCTTGATGGTTACATAGCCGGATTCTGGTGCGCCGATGGAATCACCCTGTGTCAGATCACGAATGTTCGGTCTGCCCAGTGTCTGAGAAAATCCGCCGCGAAGTATAATATTGTCCGTTAATTCGAAACGGGAAATGAGTGTCGGCAGCAGATTTTGGTAGCTCTGGTTTCGTGTGACGGGCTGATATTGTGCAGCGTCCGGTTCAGCTGGCAACCGGGAATCCCGCAAATAATAACCAACAGTGGATTGGGTGTTATCAAATCGCAAGCCGAACTCAATCCGCCACCTGTCATCGTCATAGATAAGTCTGGAGAACGCGCCTGATACACGTTCATCGAGCCAATAGTCAGACGACAGCGAACTGTCGGTCCGGTCTGTTGTTCGTGGCATTCCCTGATCCCGCCAAATGCCACGAACCGCAGAGTCATTGACCAGGAGAAAATCGACATTCGGATCGCTGGTACCAAACCGTTTATCTTCGACAAAGCGGAGGAATGTTGCCAGCGGGCAATCGCGGATATCACTTTTATCACAGGCGCTGACATCAAAGACATCGCCTTCAACATAGTTCAGATCAAAATCCTGTTCTCTGAAGGTCAGGGCACCGCCGAATTCAAGCGTCCAGTTGGAATTTGAACCGAGAGGTTTTTCGAAACTGCCCCGTAGATGAAACAGGTCCTGTTCGGTGGTTTCCTTGATTTCCCGAACATAGGACGAGGCATAGGTTGAAGGGTCGTTTGCGCCTTCATCATCGAAGAAATCGAGTGTCGTGCCGCCGGGGCCGAGCGTATAGGCGAAGGAATCCAGCCTCACTATCCCATCAGGTGTCATGCCTCGGATGAATTTTGACATATTGCGCGCTTCTGTCACATTCGCAGATGAAATCGATCCCGAAATAGCCAGCGCACTTCGGTCGTCGAACTGGTGTTTGAGATGTCCCAGAAGCATTGCCGAAGTTGTCTGGGCAGGTTGGGAGACGAAGCCTGACTCGATCGAGCCGCTCGTCCAGATTCCACTCGTATCCGATTGTTCAATCGGGGGTATGTCTGCATCGACACTGACAAGGTGTTCGTGTCGGATTTCCTTCTCATGCTCGCGAAAGATGCCGCCGGTAAGAGACATGGATGTCTTTGCGCTTGGCTTATATTCCAGTTTCAGTAATGCGGATGCACGCTGCTGAGCGCTCTCAAACAGGAATAGCTGGCTTCTTGCGGGCGAGGCAAAGCCGGTTGAAGCATGAAACTCATCAACGGGCTGATGATTGTCTGGTTCGGATGAGTAGAACAGATAGCTACCATCCTCGGCCCCGGGGCGCCGGTCCGCGCTTGTCGAAAAGAACTGTTCATACGACGCGGCAAACGACACGCCAAGCGAGCCCTGCTCACCTATTCGGTTTGTCGCGAAAGTATCCAGGCGCAAGTTAGCACCTTGATCATCGAGCAAATTGCCCGCGGTCGAATTCTCTCCAACGGAAGCGCGTAGTACCCAGCTGGGTATGCTGTAATCAAAGGCCGACTGTGTTTGAAGATTCAGGCGGCCTGAAAGGCCGTGTGGATCATCTGCTGCGTTTAGTGTCTTGATGGCGTCGACGCGTCGAATGGACGTCGGAGGGAAGAGGCTCAGATCTGCTGCCCGGTTGCCTGCACTCGCTGATGCAAACGGAAGGTCATCGATGGTCGCTTGAATATAGTTGGCGTCGATGCCCCTGATCAAAACGTTTTGATGGCCTTCAATCTGCCTTGTCGTATCGGTTCCGTTTTTAGGGATTGATGACAATCCGGGTATACGCCTTGCAATGTCTGAGGTTGTCAGGTCCGGAAGGAGGGTGATCGTATCCTGACTCACACCGTCGAGGATCTGAGTGGCCTCACGTTTCTGTCTGGCCGCTGCCTTATGGGAAGAACGATAGCCAGTAACAATGACCGGACTTGCGCGTAGCTCTTTGTCCCAAAGAGGCTCATCGGTGACGACGGGCGATGGCTTTCGAAGCGGGGGCGGAGGAGTGGGAGGAGATGCGCGGGTGATCGGCGCTTCAATAACCGCAAATCCCTCGCCGACTTTCGAGATCGAAAGACCATGCGGTTCCAGCAATTTTCTGAGTACGAATTCAATCGAGTCGTCAGCAGCAAAGGCCTTCGTTGATAATCCCGTGATCTGGTCGGATCTGGCGAGGATAGGAACATTAGCTTGTTCTGATAAGACGCGGAGGGCGGTCGTTAACGGGCCTGCTTCAATCACGAAATGGGTGCGGTTCTTATCGGTCTCGGCGAAAGCGCTACTTGCGAACGCCAGCGCGAAGGTGCTGACGATCACAAGTTGAATGGATTTGCGGCTCTTGGTCCGACCGAAAGCGAATTTGTGCTTTCTATTTCGATTTGTCCGACGACAGAACGATTTGACCAGGCGTGTTTTCAATTTGCAGACCGTAAAGCAACGCTAATGTCTGCAAAGTGCTGTCGGTTTGTGACAGCTGAAATCGTCCTGTTACAAGAAACTGGTCAATCTCGGCATTTTCTACGGAGATCGTGCTGTCTGAGTAACGCTCCAGTTTTGCCATGACTTCATTCAAAGGCATATCCACTGCATCGACCCAACCGGTCCTCCAGTCTGCATATGTCGAAACGTCAAACTCAAATTTTTTCATGGAGCGATTGTTCAGAATATTCGCGCCCTGACCTGCGGTTAATTCGACAGTTTTTTGAGAAGACGTATCGCGAAATGACACGCGTCCTTCCAGGACGGTTACGCTGATGCCCTGGTCCCAGGTGTTCACATTAAACTGAGTGCCGAGAACGCGGATCTGGGCGTCGCCGGCATCAAGAACAAACGGGCGGTCCTTATCCTTTGCGATGCTGAAGAAGGCTTCACCCGCTTCGAGTGTCGCGGTGCGTACGGACCCAGCATTATCGAATGAAATGCGTGCTTTGCGTTCCAGGGTGACCTTCGACCCGTCCTCCAGAAGAACACTGCTGGTCTGATCGCTCGGCGCTTGCGCGATCTGCACGGCGTCCGAAGGTGGCAGCGGAGGTGAAACCACCGGAGCAATCGCCAGCGCGATAGCCGCCGCTGCCAGGACGCCGCCTATTGGCACGGCAAAGCGCCAGTTTCGCCAGAAGCTCGAGAGCAAGTTGTTTCGACTGGTCCCTTTATTTTCATATGAGCTTTCTTCGACTAACGCGGCAGCCAGTGCCGTTTCAGGTGCTCTCCAGACATCGATTGCTTCTCCGAACAGTTCGCGTCTTTTCGGATCTTGTGCCAGCCAGTCATCCAGCTCTTTATGTTCGGCAGCATTCAGTCCGCCTAGCATCTGGCGCGCGGCCCAATTTATTGCCGTATCGAAATCCTGTTCGTCGGCCATTGAACGGCTCATTTCATCGTTTGACTTACGCATTGCGGCCTCCCGTGAGGGAAGTGCTTTTGTCTTTTTGCCATTCTCGTCTGGCTTTCACCAATTCGGCAAGCGCGCGGGTGATATGTTTTTCAATGGCCTTTTGACTAATGCCAAGACGCTCAGATATCTCGGCCTGGCTCTTTCCTTCGACGCGCGCCAGAACAAACACTTGGCGCCTGAGTTTGGGCATGCCCTGAATGACCTGTTGGACCGATTCCAACTCGCGCTTTGCATGGGTTATCTGATCGGGGCCGGGCGTATCAGCAACCAGTGTGTCAGAGAGGCCTACAAAGCCTTTTGCACCACGCCGATATCCATCAACAATCAGATTGGATGCAACCCGAAAGGCATAGGGTTCGTGTTCAGCTTCGGCCAGAGCGCCATCAGACATGCGTGCTATAATCCTTGCCAAAGTCTCTTGTACAATGTCGTCGCGATCTGCATTTGAGTCTGTCTTCTTTCCGACATAGCGCCTGAGGCGTTTAACGAAATCCGGATGGAACTGCGCCGTTGAGCGCGCCTCGAACGCAGGCGACATGACGGTTGAGATCCTTCAAATAGAACGCGTTTGAACTGATAACGCTGTAGGGCATCAAAACCCGACACCGCTTATGCCCCTGAGGCGTGTCACTATTGCGACATTTGCAATCATGGAACTTCATGGCGGGCATTAAATCGTGAGTTCCGTCAGGTGTTTTCAACGTTTTTGGAATGGCCGCATGTGCCGTGATCTGGTGTCAGCACTGCCTAGTGCAGTACTAAGCGCTTTGCCTGTGGAGGCCGAACGGTGCCATTGTAAAAAATGTGACAATAACTTCTGCTATCGCGTCCAATATGTATGGGAGTTACGTCGTTCATGCGTTGGTCAGGCACAGTCTGCAGCTTGGTGCTTTGCCTTCTCGCTTCAATCGCGCATGCTCAAGAGACAGACGCACCAAAGCCTTCAAACACTCCTTCCGTTGAGGAGGAAGCCGCGCAACGGATAAGCATCCCAGCTGGCGCTTTGTCGGCGGCATTGCAATCCATCGCCCGTGAGTTTGATGCGAATGTACTGGTCTCGGCGGAGCTTCTTGAGGGAAAGTATCAACACGGAATTGACGGCCGCTTCACTCTGAGGAGCGCACTTGAAACGTTATTGGCCGACACAGGGCTGCAAAGCATAGAAGTCAGCCCCGGAACATTCGCAGTGCTTGCTGATACGAAGCCGGTTTCAGAAAAGGCGCTGAACGAGCCGCACGTCATTCCCTATGTCCAGCTGCCACAGAAGCCTCTCTTCTCCAGCGCAGATCATTCGACAGATCTGGATCGTCTGCGCCGTGAAGACGTCATCATCGTCACGGGCACGCGCAGACGTGGGCGAACCGTTTTCGAATCTCTGGCGCCGATTGATGTCATTTCGTCAGTTGAGTTGCGGCAAACTGCGTCTGAAGAACTTCTGGATGGATTGGCACAGTCACTCCCGGCGTTTACTGCCTTTCGTCTGCCATTGAATGACGGGAATATTTTCAACAGACCGACAGCTTTGCGGGGGCTTTCGTCAGACAAGACCCTGGTGCTCGTGAATGGAAAGAGACGGCACCGTTCCGCATTTCTGGAAACCGCACGGGGGCAGCCAACCGATCTCTCGCAAATTCCGATCTCCCTGATTGGGCGGGTGGAAGTGCTTCGTGATGGTGCATCCGCTCAGTATGGATCGGATGCGATTGGCGGTGTCATCAACATCATTCTTGAAGAAGATACTCAAACAACCGGCTTCGCGCAGTACGGAGAGTATTACGAGGGGGATGGCGATACCTGGCGGACGGGCTTTCGAACAGGGACGGTTTTGCCAAATGGCGGCTTTTCAACATTCGCATTTGAGAGCTTTCAATCTGCACCAACATCTCGATCGGTCCAGCGTGATGATGCAAAGGCGTTTCAGGCGGCGCATCCGGAGATCTCTTTGCCAGATCCTGTGCAGCGATGGGGGCAGCCGGAACGAGAGGGCTGGAGAGTCGGCCTGAACAGTGAGTTTCCATTAACGTCCGAGCTGGATGGCTTTCTGTTTGGGACATTCGGTCTCAGCCAGGGCATTTCGGACTTTAACTGGCGCAACCCGGATGTCTCGAATGCTTACACCCTGACTGATGCCTTTCCGGACTTTGATTTGCGCTCGCTTTACCCGGCTGGTTTTACGCCGCGATTTGGACAGGAAGAGACCGACGTCTCGCTGTTTGCAGGGCTTAGGTCTGCGACGGCAGACGCTCTGCAGTGGGAAGCGAGTTTGGGGTATGGCGGCAATCACATCGACTATATTCTGAACAATACGATCAACGCGTCACTCGGACCTGAGAGCCCGTTCAATTTTCGTCCGGGGCGGCTAAAGCAGAGCGAGCTTGCGATCAATATTGATGCGTCGCGGGATATCGCACTACTCGTTCTTCGAAGACCCGCTCATCTGGCATTTGGCTTGGAATACCGGCAGGATCGATATGTCGTAGAGCGAGGGGATCCGGCGTCTTATGCGGTAGGTCCGGCTGCTGTAGACGGTGCGGCCATAGGCGCGAATGGATTTCCGGGTTATTCGCCGGATCAGGAAGGGTGGTTCGACCAGGTGTCATTTGCGGCATTCGCTGACCTCGAACTTCCGCTGTCTGATAAACTGGCCGCAGAAGCTGCGGTGCGATACGAAGATTATTCTCTGTTCGGAGACACATTCGAAGGCAAGCTGTCGGCACGTTATGCCCTGACGTCTGATTTTGCCGTCAGAGGAACAGTTTCAACTGGTTTCAGGGCTCCGACAGCCGGACAGGTTTTCAGTCAGAGGACGTCACAGGGGCTCGATTCCACGACGCTGAATGGCGTGACGAATGGGCGCTTTTCGCCGGAAAGTCTTGTCGCCGATGTAATTTCGGAGCGCGATGGCATTCACATTCGGTCTCTGAGGCCCGAAAGATCCCTCAATATTGCGGCCGGTGTAACGTTCAGGACAGACGATGATTTTCTGCTGACGCTGGATGTTTTTCAAATCTCGATCTGGGATGAATTCGGTCGCACGCCGACCTATGAGCTGGAGCTGCATGAGCGCGATGTGCTGCAGGCAATGAGCCCAGACCTGGGTTTCATTTCGAACGTCTATTTTTTTCAGAATACCTATGATCGGGTGACGCGGGGTGTGGACCTCGTTGCGAGTAAAAACTGGCAGTTTGAGACAAGTGATCTCGAGGTGACGTTTGCATATTCGCATGCCAACCGGACATTGGAAAAATCTCGTTTCGACCCGGAATTCGCTTTGGATCAATTGCTGGTGAACCCCAATCTCAGCGACAGTATGACGATTACAGCCACATATCATATTGGCGTTCTGGAATTTTATTCCCGCTTGCGTGCGCATGGGGACTGGCGGGGCGCGTCGGGCATTGAAACGGATCCAATTCAGGTCTTCGGAGGGCGTACATTCTTTGATGTTGCGCTGACATGGAACATAGACCCGAAAACCTCTGTTCGGGTGGGAGCCGAGAATGTTTTTGACACATATCCCGACCGTGCACTGAACCAATCCAATCGTGGTCTGCTCTATTCGCGGGACAGCCCCTATGACACGGATGGTGGGCTTTTCTATCTGAGATTATCGAAAGACTTTTGAGCGAAGGACGTTTTCCTCTGACGTGTGAACTTTGTGTGAAACCTCTCAAACACGGCACATTCTTCTGACGTGGGATCGTCTTCCCCCATGCAGTCCGATCTTGAACGGGCACCAGCACAGACGGCTGCATTGTGAGAGTCACGAGGGGAATACACATGAATTTTCGTAGAAAGCGCGCCAGTCTTTTACTTGCCACCGTTTCAGCCCTGACGCTTGGGCATGTTGCGTCAGCGCAGGACGCCGGTGTCGCAGCTGAGTCAGAACTCGTTGCCGACACGGTCATCGTCACAGGGACACGCCAGACGCAGCGAACGGTTTTCGATTCCATGGCGCCTGTTGATGTTGTTTCGAATGATGCCGTCGACAGCACGATGTCAGAAGACCTGCAGGATACGCTCGCACAGCTCGTTCCGTCCTATAAAGTGGAACGCAATCCGATGGCGGACGGCAATGTGTTTGTTCGTTCAGCCACCCTGCGCGGTCTTGGTCGAAACCAGACCCTTGTTCTGGTCAATGGCAAGCGTCGCCACCGTTCTGCACTTCTCGGTGCTGGCACCGACCTCGCGATGATTCCATCCTACGCGATCAAACGTATCGAAGTCCTGCGTGATGGTGCGTCTGCTCAGTATGGTTCGGATGCGATTGCCGGCGTGATCAACATCATTCTGGATGATCAGCCTGGTTATTCCGCGTTCACTCAGTTTTCGGAATATTACGAAGGCGATGGCTCGAACTATCAAGTTGGCGGTCAGGCAGGATTTGCGCTTGGTGAGAAGGGCAGCTTCGTAGCGACCGGTGAGTGGTATGATTCTGATTCCACGTCGCGCTCACGCCAGCGCCCGGATGCTGCGGCATTTCAGGAAGCCAACCCTGATCTTATCGTCGATGATCCGGTTCAGGACTGGGGGCAGCCGGAGCGCGAAGCCTTCCGCCTGGCGATGAACACATCCTTCGCCTTCACGCCTGGAATTGAGGGATATGCGTTCGGTACCTACAATCAGGGGCAGGGTGTGTCCGACTTCAACTGGCGTCACCCAGAGTCCGGTGTTTTCAACACATCACCGATTTTCCCTGACTGGGATCTGGCAGACATTTATCCGACAGGTTTCAGCCCGCAGTTTGGCCAGCATGATACGGACAAATCAATTGCAGCGGGATTGCGTGGTGCTTTGTTGAACGACCGTCTGAGCTGGGACGCAAGTGCTTCATTCGGTGAGAACCGTATTTCGTACTTCATGTACAACTCAATCAATGCGTCGCTCGGCCCGAATAGCCCGACTGCCTTTGAAATGGGTGATCTGATCCAGCGCGAGACCAACTTTAATGTCGATTTCGTGTATCTGGCGGATTTCGGTCTGTCCGATGATGTGAGCATTGCGTTTGGTGCAGAGCACCGCGATGAAACCTATAAAATCGTTGCGGGAGATCAGGCGTCATGGGCGATTGGACCGGGTGCTGCGGACGGTCTGGCGACCGGCTCGAACGGTTTTCGCGGTTTCGAACCACGTCAGGCTGGATCTTTCGATCAGCAAAGTGATGCATTCTATGTTGATGTCGAAGTGCCGCTTACGGAAGCCTGGTCTGTCGGTGTGGCTGGCCGTTATGAAGATTACAGTGAATTCGGTGATACGCTGGATGGAAAGATCTCAACGCGTTTCGAACTGACGCCGGAACTGGCCCTGCGTGCGACGGCCTCTACAGGCTTCCGGGCACCAACACCAGGTCAGCTTTTCTCTGAATCAACCAGCCAGGGCCTCGATACCCAGACACTGGAAGTCTTCACAAATGGCCGGTTCTCTCCGCAGGGACCTGTGGCCGATATCATCGCCCAGCGTGATGGCGTGGAGCTTAATCCGCTCACTCCAGAGGAATCTACGAACTATACGCTCGGTCTGGCCTACCGTAACGCGACCGGCTTCACAGCGAGTATTGATCTTTATCAGGTCGAGCTTGAAGATCGCCTCGGTTCGTCCGGGGGCTTCGTCCTGACGGCTGAGGAACGTCAGGCGCTTGAAGACGCAGGTGTTCCAGGTGGTGGCACATTCAACTCTGTCAACTTCTTCCAGAATACAGACGGGGCGAAAGTGCAGGGTGTGGACGTCGTTGCCAGCTATGCCATGGCTTTTGCTGAAGGCAATCTGACGCTCAATGGTGCCTATAACTACAATCAGCGTGAATCGGACTCGTCTTCTGCTGACGAGGATCGTCGATATGAAGAAGGTCTGCCGCAGCATACAGCGAACCTGACGGCGACTTATGCTCGTGGCCCGTTTGAAGTGTTTGGACGTGTCCGATATTATGGGCCATGGACGGACAATTCTGACAATGCGAATGGCCAGATCTATCAGGAATTTGGCTCAATGACGATGTTCGACATCGGCCTGACCTACGACATCAACGAAGAGATGTCTGTTCGTGTTGGCGCCGAAAACGTGTTCGATCTGTATCCAGACGAAGCCAGTTTCCAGGCAAATCGGGGTCTGATTTACTCGCGTAATGCGCCTTACGACACAGATGGCGGCAATTTCTATGTGCGTTTTGAAGCCGCCTTTTAAGAGAAGATAACTCACCTACTGCGGTGGCCAGGGACACTTTGGAGGGTTCCTGGCCATCGGCTATTTGAAACGACGTCTGATTTTGACCTGATCCAGAAAAGGATAGCTCCCATGGTCACTCTAACCCGCCGAAACTTGCTTGCTGCAGGCGCGGTCGCTCCGCTCGTCTCGTCGATAGCGGGTCGTGCCCTTGCTGAGACGAAAACAGCCCCTGCTCTGGACAGCCCGCAGTTCTGGGATTGGGTGTCAGCTCAGTATGATGTGAATCCTGACATCATCAACGTTGAGAACGGAAACTGGGGCTTGATGGCACGTCCTGTGCTGGATGCGTATATCGAAAATACTCGCCGTGTGAATCGCGACAATTCATTCTTTGCGCGACGGGAATACGGACCGATTGTGCGGGAAATCATAGCCGAGACTCAAATCCGGCTTGGTGCCGCTGATAATGAAATCGCACTCACAAGAGGCGCCAGTGAGGCGCTCCAGAATATTATTGGTGGTTACAACCGGCTTGCTCCCGGCGATGCCGTGATGATGGCTGATCTCGACTATGGCGCGATGATGGAAGCCATGCGCTGGCGAGCCGATCGATCCGAGTGCGACGTTGTTACGCTCGCCATTCCGGAGAAAACAGATTTTGACGGACTGATCGAATTCTATCGCGAAGCTTTTGACGCACACCCCAATACGAAATTCCTGCTGCTCACGCATATCAGCCACCGAACGGGGCTGAAATTACCGGTCCGGGAAATCACTGAAATTGCGCATGAGCGCGGCATTGATGTTGTGGTCGACGCGGCCCATTCCTGGGGGCAGGTCGAATTTAATGTCGATGACCTTGGCGCTGATTTCATCGGTTTTAATCTGCACAAATGGATCGGTGCACCCATTGGTGTGGGCGTTATGTATATACGTGCCGACAAACTTTCAGCCATTGATGTCAATCTCTCTGAAGCCTCATCCAGTCCGGACCGGATTGAAGCGCGGGTTCACTCCGGAACGAGCAATTTCGCAGCTTTTCTCACACTGCCTGACGCCTTTGCTTTCCAGGACATCCTGTCTGAAGGCGGGAAAGAGCCGCGTCTCAAGGCCTTGCGTAAGGTCTGGGTCGACCAGGTTTCGGACGAGGATGGCATTGAGATCCTGACACCGGACGATGATCGCCTTCACGGTGGCATCACCTCCTTCCGCCTTGCAGGCATGACCAGCGCGCAGGCCAACGCTCAGATCGCCGAGTATATGCTTGATGCTCACAATGTTTTCACCGTGCACCGCACTGGTATTGATGCCGGTGCGTGCGTGAGGGTGACGCCAAGCTATTACAACTCGCTTGCCGATATGCAGGCCACAGCAAATGCGATACTTGATGCTTACCGCCATTTCACATCCTGATGCAGGTATGTCGCGCTATAGAATGATCTCAGATGACGCGATCGAGCGGCTCTATCGTGCTGAAGCGTCGAAGCTTATCGGCTTCGCGCGCAAAAAGGGCGCCGATCCGGATGATGCAGAAGAGATCGTCCAGGAAGCCTTTTTTAAACTGGCTCGCTATGGAGGCGGTGATAAAATTCGCAATGATATCGCATTTTTGCGTACGATTATCGTCAACCTCATAAGAGATAAGTTTCGGGTGAAGGGAAAACGCCCTAAGCACGTTGACTACGACGAACTTGCATATGAGCCACAGAGCGAAGAGCCTGAGCCCGAAACGGCGGTGCATGCACGACAGGAGCTGAGCCAAACTTTGCAGGATATTGAGAATTTACCTGACATCACCCGAAAGGTGTTTGTCGCCTATCGTTTGGAAAATCACACATATGATCAGATCGCGCATGATCTTGATCTCACGATCGCTCTTGTCCGCAGGCATCTCCGCGATGCGCTTGTGCAGCTAACCTTGCAGCGTGGTCGCCGTGAACACTGAAACAAACTCCATCGAATTGAGCCGCACGGTGCTCAATGAGGCAGCCGATTGGGTTCTGCGTATCGAAGAGTCTCCGGAGATTCTGACAACGGAAGCCTTCGAAGCGTGGTTGTATGCATCTGCGGCCCATCGCTCAGCCTTTGCGATGATGTCCAATACCTGGGGTGCGACCGCAGGAGTGATGGCGTCACAGAAAGCGCCTCGTTCAGATCAGCGCGCACGCGGTTTTCAGTTTCAATCTCTAATGAGCCGGCCGGCTGCTTGGATGTCCATGGCAGGCGTCTTCATGGCATGTGCTGCTGCTCTGGTCTTCAGTGCCGATCTGGGGACTGAAGCGGTCCAGTGGCAGGCGGCCTATTCCACGGACACTGCCGAAATAAAGAATGTCCAACTTGCCGATGGCACCGAGCTGTTTCTGGATGCCCGGTCGACTGCTGACGCCGCATTTACAGAGCACTCACGCGTACTGACACTGCAATCAGGTCGCCTGTTCGTTGATGTCCAACGAGATGAGAGCAAACCATTCGTCGTGGAGTTGAATGACGAAACAGAATTCACGGCGCTTGGGACAGCCTATGCGGTGGAGCGACTAAATGATGGATGGCGCCTGGAAGTATATGAAGGGCAGGTCCGGGTTGATGGTCTTTCGCGCCCATTGGTACTGACCGCAGATGAGGGCGCGCAGTTTACGTCAAACCAACTTGCGCGATTTGATATGAAGAATACGCTCGTCGTGGAGCAGCCAAACTGGGCCAGCGAGCGCATTGTCTTCGATGGAGAAACGCTGGAAGAGGCTTTGATCGCTTTCGCGCGTTATAGCGATGATACGATCTCGGTGGACGGCGCGCGTTTGAAGTCCTTCCGTATCAGCGGCACGTTTAAGCTGACAGAACCAGACGCTTTTGTTGAGACCGTGAGTCAGTTGACTGGCGCGCGTGCGATACGTGAGGGTAGTAAAATCCGCCTAAGGCAAGACGGGTAAGTTCTTGGATTAACGCTCTGGGATTCGAAAGTGCTGAATTGAGGATTTTCTCAGCAAATGGGTTCGTTAAGTGGGCCGTGATGATGGGCGTGAACTACCTTTCTTTCTTCGCCAGAAATTCGACCACATCTAGCACGTGACCTTTGAACCATTGAATTGCGGGGTCCAGGTTGGCTTCTTTGGTCGTTGCCACTATCAACTGGCTGCCGGGGAGGTCGAAGGGCATATCAAGGACCTTCAGATTGTACTTGTCAGCAATATCCATTGCGAAAAATCTCGGCAAAATTGCAACAAGGTCTGTCTTCTCCACGATCTGGGGCAAGTGCTGACCACCAGCAACTTCACAGACAATGGTCCTGTTAACGCCAAGCTGTTTCAGAAACGCATCAATCTGTTGTCGGACCTCACTTCTTTGACGCAGCGTGACATGTTTCGCAGTGTTGAACTGTTCGAGTGAAATCGTATCACCGATTTTTGAATGTTCCTTGCGGACGACAATGGCCGTTCCGATGACGTGGAGACGTTCCAGTTCCAATTCATCTCTGTCTCTGATGTAAGCGTTAATTGCCAGATCGATGTCGCCTGAAACGAGGGAATCTTCCGACTGCATTTGGTCAATGTCGGAAATGCGGATTTTCACCGATGGGGCTTCCGGTACAATCCGGCTCAGGAGTTCCGGTACGATGAAGCCGTTCGCAAACCCTTGTATGGCGATGTTGAAGGTTCGTTTGGACTCAGAAGGTCGAAAGCCTGTCTCCAGTTCCAAGCTATTCTTCAGAATGAGCAGGGCTTTTCGAACAGGGCCGATCAGGGCTCTTGCTGCCGGGGTTGGTGTGACGCCCTTATCTGCGCGCCTGAAAAGCGGGTCATTGAACTGTTTTCGCAGGCGCGTCAGAGCGTTACTGACGGTTGGCTGAGCCATATTCAGTTGCTCGCCTGCTTTGGTGATATTGCCTGTTGTATATATCGCTTCAAAAACATGAAGCAGGTTCAGATCAATTTTACGCAACGAAAAATCATCAACCATACCGCCCCCGGTGCTATGGTATGGCGCCTGTCTTTAAGTAACGTAAGTCACGCTGCCATTTTTATTATTCAAAATCAGAATAATGCCGGGCCTTCTCTTCGTTTCCGGATGGCGGGCGAGGCATTTTCTTATAGCTATTAAAATCTCAGAAAATGGTTCCCGTCATCCAGAATCTGCTATTTGTCTCTGATTTTGCATGAATTTTTACTCAGGATATATATTAAAAAATCATAGAGAAATTGTAGCGAGTTTTTTCCTTTTCGGTTGGGGTTTAAAAATAAATCAATAAAAACAGTAAATCGATCTATTTTTAGAGGAAAAGCAAATAATCTTTAGGTTGCAGTATTCAGGAGCTGAATAAGAGGTATTCTGCTTTTTTGTCTTGTTTACCCCAGCGTCTACTTCCTTACTGAGCGTTCGAGGGAAAGGGAATGCAGGCAGATCGGCGCGTGGAGTACTCCACGCTGCCGCTGCTGGCTGTTGGTCGGGGGAAGACAATCATGGATCGGCGCGAGGACTATTTTTCTTCTTTTGGCGAGGACGTTGAGGGAGAGGCGCATCGGTCGTCGGGGCCGGAAAGCTCGGTGACGAGGGATGTTCCGCGCAACGATGCTGCAGCGGAGGCCTATACAGCATTTCAGTCTGAAACTGACGGAGATGGCATATCTGCATCTCCGCTAAGGATTACCCCCGATCCGGCGAATGTTGTCGAATTGCCCGAGGAATCGGTCATCGTGGCAGCAGAAATTGCGGGAGATGACCTGCTTCTTGATTTGCAGGATGGGACGCAGTTTCTCATCCTTGGGGGAGCTGTTCAATTACCTGTCATCCTGATCGGAGCTGAATATCTTCCGCAAAGTGTGCTTCTCAATCTGCTCCAGGTGAATGAAGATCAGGGCGCGCAATCCTCAGGTCAAAATCGATTTGAAAGTGATCAGGGAGGCGGCAATAACTTCTACCGGGACCGGCCGGATTCCGAGCTATGGGATGGTGATCCAGATAAAGTCTCGCTTCTGCAGGACGAGGGGGAGCGTTCCGGCGATGGCTTAGGCGAGCGGGACGACGAAGTCGGTGTCATGACTGACCCGGTTGCTGCTCGCGATGCATTCGAGGGTTTGGAAGATTCGACAATCTCCGGAAATGTGCTTGAAGACAACGGGTTTGGTGCAGACGCGGATGAGGATGGTGATAGTCTCAGCGTCTTGTCGGGAACGTTTTTAACCGCTGAGGGCGGGTCGGTTACGCTCTCGGCGAGTGGCGATTTTACATACACGCCGCCAGCCGACTATCATGGGATCGATAGTTTCTCTTACACAGTCACTGATGGCCGTTCGGTAGACACAGCGACGGTGACGCTCACGGTCACGCCGGTGAATGATGCACCGGTCGGTACGGATGGCTCGGTTTCTGGTGCCGAAGACAGTGTCATCGCTGGCACGATCACCGCGACTGATATGGATGGTGATACCCTCACCTATACCATCGCATCTGGACCGGCGAACGGTTCGGTCGCGCTTTCGGGCAGCGGCTACACCTATACGCCAGCATCCGACTTCAACGGCACGGACAGCTTCGATGTCCTGATCGATGATGGCAATGGTGGCACGGATACCGTCACGATCGAGGTGACGGTCACGCCTGTGAACGATGCGCCGGTTGGTGTGGCTGACAGCTATGCGGTCGATGAAGACGGCACGCTGACCGTTGATGCGACGAACGGTGTTCTGGCGAATGATACCGATGTCGAAGGCGATACGCTCACAGCCAGCCTGGTGACATATGTCTCCAACGGCACGCTCACCTTCAATGCGGATGGCTCCTTCACCTACGTTCCGGATGCCAACTTCAATGGGAGCGACAGCTTCACCTATCGGGTGAATGACGGCACAGAAGATGGCAACACCGTCACGGTGACACTCAATGTGGGTGCGGTGAATGACGCGCCAGTGGCGACCTCTGACAGCTTCACTGTGGATGAGGATTCTGGCGCAACAACACTCAATCTTTTGGCAAACGACACCGATATCGAAGGCGATGCGATCACCATCACCTCGGTGACCCAGCCTGTGGGCGGTACAGTCGTTATCACCAATGGTGGCGCCGATGTGAGCTTCACGCCGGATGCGGATTTTAACGGCACGACGAGCTTTACCTATACGGTCAACGGCGGCGACACAGCGACGGTGACGCTAACGGTGACGCCGGTGAACGATGCGCCGGTTGGTACGGACGGCTCTGCTTCTGGTGCTGAAGACAGTGTCATCACTGGCACCATCTCAGCGACGGACATGGATGGCGATACGCTGAGCTATACGCTCGCGGCTGGCCCGACGAATGGCTCTGTCACGCTGACGGGGAATGGCTATACCTATAGGCCAGCTGCCGACTTCAACGGGACAGACAGCTTTGATGTTCTGATCGATGACGGCAATGGTGGGACAGATACCGTCACGATCGAGGTGACGGTGACACCGGTGAACGACGCACCGGTTGGTACGGATGGCTCTGCTTCTGGTGCTGAAGACAGTGTCATCACTGGCGCCATCTCTGCGACCGACATGGACGGCGACACCCTCAGCTATACGCTGGCTTCTGGTCCGACGAACGGCTCTGTCACGCTGACTGGGAATGGCTACGCCTATACGCCATCTGCGGACTTCAACGGGACGGACAGCTTTGATGTCCTGATCGATGATGGCAATGGTGGGACAGATACTGTCACGATCGAGGTCACGGTCACGCCGGTGAATGATGCGCCGGTCGGTACGGATGGCTCGGCGTCTGGTGCGGAAGACAGTGTCATCACTGGCACGATCTCAGCGACGGACATGGACGGCGATACGCTGACCTATACGCTGGCCTCTGGTCCGGCGAATGGCTCTGTGACGCTGACGGGGAGTGGCTATACCTATACGCCAGCGCCGAACTTCAATGGCACAGACAGCTTCGATGTCCTGATCGATGATGGCAATGGTGGGACAGACACCGTCACGATCGAGGTCACGGTGACGCCGGTGAATGATGCGCCGGTGGGAGCGGACGGCTCGGCGTCTGGCGTGGAAGACAGTGTCATCACTGGCACCATCTCTGCGACGGACATGGACGGCGATACGCTGACCTACACGCTGGCCTCTGGTCCTGCGAATGGTTCTGTGACGCTGACGGGGAATGGCTACACCTATACGCCAGCGGCAGACTTCAACGGCACGGACAGCTTCGATGTCCTGATCGATGACGGCAATGGCGGCACGGATACCGTCACGATCGAGGTGACGGTCACGCCGGTGAATGACGCACCGGTCGGTACGGATGGCTCGGCGTCTGGCGCTGAAGACAGTGTCATCACTGGCACGATCTCAGCGACGGACATGGACGGCGATACGCTGACCTACACGCTGGCCTCTGGTCCGGCGAATGGCTCTGTGACGCTGACGGGGAATGGCTATACCTATACACCAGCGGCAGACTTCAACGGGACCGACAGCTTTGATGTCCTGATCGATGACGGCAATGGCGGCACAGACACCGTCACGATTGATGTCACAGTTACGTCGGTGAATGACGCACCGGTTGGTGTCGCCGACAGCTATGGGGTCGATGAAGACGGCACGCTGACCGTCAATGCGACGAACGGTGTTCTGGCGAATGATACCGATGTCGAAGGCGATAGCCTGACGGCTGTCCTGGTCTCGGGCACGACGAATGGCTCGCTGAGCTTCAATGCGGATGGGTCTTTCACCTATACGCCGGATGCCAACTTCAATGGGACGGACAGCTTCACCTATCGGGTGAATGACGGCGCAGAAGATGGCAACACCGTCACGGTGACGCTGAATGTGGTCGCGGTGAATGACGCGCCGACCGCTGTTGCTGATGGCTTTACGGTCTCAGAAGACTCGGGTGCGACGACGCTGGATGTGCTCGCTAATGATTTCGACACCGAAGGCGATGCGATCACCATCACGTCGGTGACCCAGCCTGTGGGCGGTACGGTGACCATCACCAATGGTGGCGCTGATGTGAGCTTCACGCCGGATGCGGATTTTAACGGCACGACGAGCTTTACCTATACGGTCAATGGCGGTGACACA
>NZ_JBHSSW010000029.1:0-7200 GCF_042659465.1 Ponticaulis profundi
TTTTTTTTGAGTGAACAACTAAGTATTTGAAAATAAAGAATAAGTACACCATATTGGATTTGAGAGGAACACCATATGACCCAAAAACCGACGACTACCCGCGAAGCTTCTGCGATCGCAAAGAAGCAGCGGGCGATTAGAGATCTGCATTGGCCCAAGGCCGAGCCTTACTTGTGGGACCGCAAGGTACATAGGGGGTTCACCACGATCCCTAAAACTATGCCCATGATCCTCAAGATCATGGACGAGATGACTAAAGGAGCCCCGGTATCTTCCACCTATCTTAATCTTTGGTGCAACACCTGGGACAACTCCTTTGTAACCCTGAACAGAAACGGGGAGATGGCAAACGCTTCCGGGTTCGGTGGGCAGCGGGGAGAACATACTTGGCTGACCAGAGTGAAGAAGCTTCAAGAACTCTTCTTTATTGACGTGAAAGCGGGAAAATCGGGACCGTTCGGTAACGCTATTATCTGGAATCCGCACCTTGTGATCCGGTGGCACAAAGATCAGGGCACTCCGGGGCTGACCTCTGCCAGCTTCAATGCTCTGCTTGAGCAGGCGTTGGAGATCGGAGCTCAAGATATGATTGGAGACAGCCTTCCAGATATCGGCAGCCTTTCACAGGACGTTAGCAGGACGGAAGGGGCTGAAAAATGAAGGGGATCGTCTACACCACCAAGTTCAGACGTGATGTAAAGCGCGAGACTAGGACCGATCCGGGCGTCGAGCAGCTTTTGCGGGATGTAATTGCCGCTCTGTGCGCCGGGCAAGAATTGCCCCCGCGCATGAAGGATCACCCGCTTCATGGGGATTGGAAAGACCATCGGGACTGTCATCTGAAGCCCGATCTGGTGTTGATCTATAAAATCGATGAAGCCGATGTTACCCTTGCTAGATTGGGGTCACACAGTGAACTATTTTAGTTGATAGTGCGCAAAATAATCAGACGTTTCTTACAAATCGCGCAACCATTTTCGCGCAGTGTTTTGAAGATCGATTTGTAGATAATTTAAAGTAATAGCCGAAAGGAGAGACTATGAATCAAGATGAATGGGAATACGAACTTGGCAAAATAATAGATTTTCTGCCATACGTTTTTATTTCCAATGCTGCATTTTCCGCAGGATTATCTGTTCAGCATGCTGCTTCTTTAATAGAGTTCTATGCAAGAGAAATTGTAGAACTAAAGGAAGCTGAAGAAATAGATAGTGATGAAGAGGAATTTATGTTTAGAGAAAAATGCCATAGTGAAAAAATAGAAGTAGAAAAAATTGATGATTTCATCACATCATATGGAACTAATAATGGGCCCGGAGATCCAGGGTTTTAAAATAGTAAAGTATAGATAAAACCGGTCTAGCCGTAAATCCTTTTTTCTCGAAAAAAGTGATTGTCGCCTGAGAAAATAGCCGGGCGCGAGCACAACCTGAGGCTGACTTACTTATGTCCCCATCTCCGGTTTATAACACCCATTCTAGAACTTGAATGGGCCGGTACGCGACCGGCCCAAACTACTGTGCGATATCAGATCTTGAGATCGTCCGGCTCGGACCCGGCCACGATGGCTTCCCGAAACCACGTCGGTTGCCGACCCCGTCCTGACCAGGTCTGCTCTGGATTGCCGGGATTGCGGTATTTTGGGGCGGGCGTGGCGCGCTTCGTGGTTTTGGCGTCTGTGAGCTCGGACAGAGAAAACCCGTATTCGCGGGCCTTTTCCTCCAGATCGCGCCGGGCCTCCGCCTTAAGGCGGTTGTCATAATTGGCGATGGCCTTGTCGAGCTCCTTCTTGAGGCGCTTCAACTCGTCCAGGTTCATGGTGTCAAAATCAAGATCAGACATGGTTATCCTTGTTTTTCCAGGCTGTCTTTGACGTATAATCACGGGGCGTCACATTAAAGGGAATACAACGGCAGCGGCCCTTATTATCTGCCGTTCTGCTAATCCTCGCCAGTCATATCTAATCAGGCTGCATCAAAGCCAACCCGATCCACAGAAAAACCCATGTCAGCGACATACTGTGGATCTTGCAGGGGAGAGCGACAGTTAAGCCGCGGGCCTCGGCATTGGAGAGGCCTGTTCATGCCCCTGTGAGACCCCGGAAGAGGCCCGATGATCCGTTCTCAGCTGCTGGCAAAGCTTCGCAAGGCCCATCCGCATCTGTCCTCCCATGCGGTGGAGACGGCGCTCGACACGATCCTGGACGAGATCGCCGAGACCCTCAGCCAAGGTCATCGGGTGGAGCTGCGCGGGTTCGGCAGTTTTTCGAGCAAGGTCCGGATCGCCCGGACGGGCCGCAATCCGAGAACCGGAGAGGCCGTGGACGTGCCGCCCAAGCGGCACATGCACTTCCGGGCCTCGAGGCAGCTCCTGGAGCGGCTCAACCGCCCCACAACCCCTGGCTGATCCCCGTCCCCTGCCTGGTGCGGCGCATAACACCGCATATCGACGGGGACGCGCCCGCAGGTTGAACAGGGGGCAGCTTCGACCACAAAGTGACCTTGCTAGTCTGGCTTGTAGAGTGGGCTAAATTGGAAAAAAATGATAACGCTCCATAGTGCAGATACTTTTTGAGAAAAATCATTAAAGGCATTAATTTGAATGAATGGCTTTCTAGATCAGCTTACGAAAAATGCCTCGATAGCCCTACGCAAGATACAACGGCGGCTTCATTTAAGATTTCCAAATATTTTTCCGGACGACCTTGAAAGTAGAAAATTTTACAAGGAACATGATGCGAAAGAAAATATTATATCTCAAGTGCCGCTAGATGAGGATCTGCGGCAATCCGCCGTTTGGGGTGTAGAACTATATGGCCCAAAGGAAATTTCAGGTCTCTATGAAGGTCTCGAAAAATTAGGCTGGGCCGGAAGTCGCTTTGGATTGCCAGATAGCGATTGTCTTGAGTGGGTGCGCCGAGCAAGGCAATACGGCCACACAGGGAAACGCAACCTCAGCATTGTCTATAGGCACAAAGAAAAAGGGCCCGGACGAGATTACTTCGCACCCATGCCTGATATCTGCAACTACCTCCTAGTATCAATCAATCAAATTACACCGTCTTTAACGGCCGTTCACGTCTATTTCGTGCTAAATGATGATGCAACAAAGCTATACGAGTCTATCTTGAATGAAGATCGAAAGACTTATTACCAGAAGGTGAGAGGCCGGAAGGGGTATTTAATTCCAGGTGTTCTAAACCAAAAAAGGGACCTGATCGAGCAAGCGCGGCTGAAGCGCGCGCACATAGCCTCAGGCTGGTTTTCGCAGCATTTGCCCGGATTGTTTTCTGGCGGTCCGCTTATTGATGAGCTTCCGACTGGCGAATTGATTTTAATGAGAAATCACGCTGCTTTAAAAGACCCTAAAGAAGATAAACAGTTAGAAATAAAATGGCCTGATATGCTTGGTATCGATCAATGGCTTGATGGATGGGTGAACCCAACATACGAGGGTTACGGACTAATTATAGACAGCAGGCATGGCCTTAAAAAATACCACTGTATTGTTACCCTAAGAACAAGCAGCGTTCCCGACGATTATTACTTGTTTAGAAACGGTCGCGACCGAGGCGTATATGATGCCATAGTTTATCAAGATTTGGGCGGAATAGCCGTCCACCTTGCTGCATCTTCCTATATAAAAGAGATAGGCCGCCGGATTCGCGAAATACGCGAAACAGTTAGTCAGGCATCTAATAATCGATTAGCGCTAATTGACACCTTAGACCAACTAGAAACGTTTTATAGGGATACGATCGGCGACCCTGCTATTGCAGAAGAATTGTCTAAACTCGGAAAGCATGAATTCGAGTTCGATTGTACAAAGTTTGTAACCAGAAATTTGAGACGTGGTGAAAAGGTTGAGCTTCCCACCGCACTATATAAATTAACAAAACGGATTTCTGAAAATGTTCACGCTGACGGGCGTTCCGCAAGGCAGCTTTTCCAGGAATTTTCGTCCACTTTAAGTACGCGCGAGAGCATTCGCACTCAACAAAGAATGGAGCGTTTGACAATTGTTGCAATATTCATCGCGTGTATATCCTTAGCTGTTGCTGCAATTGGCGTGTATGTCAGTGGTACAGGTAAATAATTTTCTTTAAAGCCAACGCTGCATCAATGTCGCAGTGATGGGCTTGAAGTTGGCGTTTGTCGTAATCTCATGATCGCGACTACGGCCACCAACCCCGGCGCTTTGGTGATGCCGCAAGAAGCGCCGTAGCATGCTGCTTTTATGCGCCCCGCTCTGCCATGAGATCGTTTATGATTTCACGCTCCCAGTCGAGCACCGCCCGCAGTGCGGCTTCTCACTATAAGCGTTACTGTCGATTGAAGGGCCACCAGGCGCGGCGTCTAGCCGGGGGAGCAGGTTCAGTCAGCTGAGGACGGAGATCGGCCAAAAGGCTGGCGGCTTGCTGTCGCCAACGGTCCCTATCCTCTTTTAGATCGGCGGATATTTCACGCTCACGAGCGGATATCTCACGCTCACGGACAACGGCCTCGCGCTCTTTTTCAAGTAGTAGTTCCAACATGCTGATACGGCTTTGCAATTCAGCTGGAATGGGTGTTGCACCCTGTTCTATAGGGCGTTCGTCGTACGGGTGGCTAGATGTTGCTGGGTACGCTCTAAATAGCTCGGCCGGATCGATCGAGAAATTGCCATCATCCAGCCGGGTAGCGCTTAGACGGCCCATTTTTATTGCCCGGCTAAGCGTTGATTTGCTTTTTCCAGATGCCTTTGCAGCCTGCGAAAGAGTCAGACTCGCCATCGAACGCCTCCTGTTGCGTGGTGCGTCAATCTACCCGTTCTACACGCAACATCGAACAGCATTAATCTTCTGCCAGTGTGGAAGGAAGGTCCGGTTCCATGCCGTTAAAGAAAGGTTGCGAAACGGGGGGCAGGCCGTCGCCCGAAGGCAACTGACGTTCCCCGCTGAATAGGCTTGGCAGCTGACGCAGAGGTTCTTGAGAGTCCAGCATGGCACGATCAGGCTGTTCCTCGTCGGAGACTATGACGCGGGCTGAAAACAGGCTGTAGCGGATACCATCACGCTTTCCGGTCCATGCGATCCGGTCATTGATGATATAAGCACAGACAGTGCCACGGTCTCCGATCTGACGAACCTCAATCCAGTTTTTATCGCGTAGGGTTGCCACTGCCCGTTTCACGGTGTCGCGGGATTTACCCATCATTTCCCCAAGGGTTTTTTGACTAGCAACAACCGCGTTGTGATCGCCCATCCGTGCAACAAGTAGGTTCATCAGTCGAGCCGCAGATGGATTTTCATCTATCAGCGCGGCCCATGCTTCATGTGCTGCGCGCTCGGTTTGGACCCACGTTCCTCGGGCCTTAGTTTCTGGGAGGCCCTGTCCAGTTTGCTTGTTCATCCCCTCGCCTCTTCATGCGTTATTTTTGCTAATCTGTGCGCGAAGGTTAAGCCTAAAAAATGATGATGCAATAGTAGTTAGTGCGCGTTCGTGCGCAATTTCTACTATTTTCTGCACTAGGGGTGGTGCATCAGCTATGCACCAGGGGTGGTGCATCAGCTATGCACCACCCCCCCCAGAAAAAATAAGCCTTTTCAGTACCTTATTTTTTCGCTTTCTAATGATCTACAGGGAACAACCGGGACGGGCCGTGTCGGGCGAAGCAGCCCCCGGGGAGCAAGCGCCGACCGGCGCGGACTGGCCCGGTTTTTACCTGTCAGCACGCTTTCGACTTTGAAGTGTCGTTGAGCAGGCTCGGGACGCCTCGGCGCGAGCCACGCGGGAATGGGGATGATCAGGCAAGAAGGGGAAAGGGTTATCCACAAAAGCGGTACGTGACCGCGTTTGTGGCGCCCGTGGCACCGTCGGGATTTGCTGAGGAATGGGTCAGCCCCAATCCGATCCGCTGTCCTGTCCGCGCTCCCGTTCCCGCGTCTTGCGGGCCTCGTGTTCCTGCATGGCCTCTGTCGCGTGCTGGCGGGACCGTTCCGCCTGGCGCAGGCCGTTCAGGATGGCATCGACTTCCTGCCGATCGGTGCCGGCCAGACGCGGGCCGCCCACGGCATCGAAGTCGCGCCAGGGCAGGGCATAGCTGCCGTCCTTCAGCTCGATGACTGCGATGCCGGTATGGTTCAGGGCTGCCTTTGTGGCTTGGGCCTGCATGTCCGAGAAATGGGAGGCATGGCGGTTGTGAAAGCGCGCCATGTCGCGAAGCAGGTCCTGCTTGTCGTCCTCGGTGACGCCCTCGATCTGCGGGATCTGGAGCGCTGTCAGGACCAGCTTGTTGGCGGCTTCGGACACAGCCCGTTCCCTCGCAAGCTCGGTCTGGGTCTGGCCCAGAACCGCCTCCGTGGCTTCCATCTCGCGGCGCAGGGTGCCGGACGCCTCGGTCAGATGGGCGGTGAGATGCGCCAGACGCTCTGTGGCGGCCCGTGAGGCGCGTTCCTGCCATTCCCGGTCACTCTCCCCACCCAGACCCATTACGGCCCCTCTACGGCGCTCTGGGAGGCTGAACTCGGCTTCTATGGGGGTGGAGGCCCTGCCATAGTATTCCTGGATGGTCTGATGCGTGGCCCGACTGCGTTCCTGACCCCGTTCGAGGCCGAACGGTTGGCCGACGTCGCGGGCGAAGTCGGTCTGCATCTGGCGAAGCTTGTCCTTGCCGCCGACCAGCTCGCGGGCGTTCAGCTTGCCGCGGGCGTCGAGGGGGATCACGAGGACCTGCATGTGCGGGGTGGTCTCGTCGCGGTGCACCACGGCCGACAGGACGTTCTGGGCACCGTGGCGTTCCTTGAGCCAGTCCAGGGCGCGGCGGAAATAGTTGTTCTGCTCGTCCCGGCTCATGGCATGGACCTTCTCGGGCGATCCGCCGACGAAGTATTCAAGGGCGTGGACGGCGTTCTTGCGGATCTTCTCGGGTGCGCGGGCCTCCCAGGCTTCCATGACGCCCTGGGCGGTGCCGGGGCCCTTGAGCACCAGGTTCTCGCCCATGCGGGACTGATCGGCGTTCGGGGTGTCGCGTTCGCGGTAGTTGTGGCCCAGGGCTGCGCCCAGATGCCCCTTGGTCTTGATCTTGCCCACGCGCAGGATGGCGAAGCTCCTGGGCGGGCGCGATCCGCTGCGCACGTGCATGCCCTTGCTGAAGTCCGTCACCACATCCGACATGTCGCGCCCCCATTTGAGAAAAATGTGCACTCACTAGACAATTTGT
>NZ_JBHSSW010000029.1:7210-10350 GCF_042659465.1 Ponticaulis profundi
CTCAGCCGTCGCGCCCAGGACAAAAGAAGCCGCCTGTGGCAGCTCGATCCCCGGCCCTTGCCAGCCTTGCGGGGGCGCTGCGGGCCGGGGATCGGAAGGGCGTGGCGAGTGTAAAAAATTACGGTTCCATTTCTTGCCATAAAACACTCACCACCAAGGAGAGCCTTTTCAAACGATCCCTGCCAATCGTAGGGCCAGCCCGCCAAAGGCACAGATCGCCAGCACAGTGACGGCGCCCAGCTTCAAGCGGAACACGGCCAGAATGGCGACGATGACCAGCGCCAGCGCGGCGACGTCCAAGGTTCCCCAGACCGGCAGGTCCATATCCAGCCCAAGGCTGGTGACAGGACGCAGCTGGCCGAACAGCACGTGCAGCCCGAACCACAGCGCCAGGTTCAGGATCACCCCCACCACCGCCGCCGTCACCGCCGTCAGCGCCGCCGTCAGGGCGTGGTTGTCGCGCAGGCGTTCGATGAAGGGCGCGCCCAGGAAGATCCACAGAAAGCAGGGCAGGAACGTGACCCAGGTGGTCAGCAGCCCGCCCAACGTCGCGGCCAGCAGCGGCGGCATACCGCCCGCCTCGCGCAGCGCCCCCATGAAGCCCACGAACTGGGTCACCATGATCAGCGGCCCCGGCGTGGTCTCCGCCATGCCCAGCCCGTCCAGCATCTCTCCGGGAGCCAGCCAGCCATAGGTCTCGACCGCCTGCTGGGCGACATAGGCCAGCACGGCATAGGCTCCGCCGAAGGTCACCACCGCCATCACGCTGAAGAACCCGGCGATCTGCGAGAACACGTTTTCCGGGCCGAGGATCAGGAACAGCGCTGCCACGGGCAGCAGCCACAGCCCCAGAAACACCGCCGATATGCGCGCCGCCCACCCGGCGCTGACACGGGTATGGTCGGGCGTGCCCTCACCTAGCAGGGTGTCTGCATCGGCCACTTGGGTGCCGCCCATCTTGCCATGCCCGCCGCCGCCTTGGAACGCCGCCAGACCCGCACGGGCGCCGACGAAGCCCACCAGCGCTGCCGTGAGGATGATGACTGGAAACGGCACGCCAAAGGCGAAGATCGCTAGGAACGAGGCCGCAGCGATGCCGATCATCGTGCGGTTCTTCAGCGCGCGCGACCCGATGCGGATCACCGCCTGCACGACGATTGCCAGCACCGCAGCCTTGAGGCCGAAGAACAGCCCCTCCAGCGCGCCGGTATCGCCCCAGATCGCATAGACCCACGACAGGCTCATGATCGCCACGACGCCGGGCAGCACGAACAGCAACCCGGCGATGATGCCGCCAAGCGTCCGGTGCATCAGCCAGCCGATATAGACGGCCAGCTGCATGGCCTCGGGGCCGGGTAGCAGCATGCAGTAATTCAGAGCGTGCAGGAACCGCCGCTCGCCCAGCCATTTCTGTTCCTCGACCAGAATGCGGTGCATCAGGGCGATCTGTCCCGCAGGACCGCCGAAACTCAGCAGGCCGATCCGCGCCCAGACACGGGTGGCCTCGGCCAAGGTCGGATAGGGGCGGGTCTGCATCATTCTGCCCTCGGCTTGTTGGTGGGCCAGTTGTGGGTCTCGCCGGTCGCGTCACGCGCCCACCGATAGAGCGCGTCATAGACCAGCATCCCCGCCTCCAACTGTTCCAGATCGTCGGCATACATGCGCGACAGGCCAAGGGAGACGGCCAGCAGCCCCGCTGCTTCGGGCGCCAGGTCCAGCCGTGCCGTATCGGCAGCCCGAACGATCACGGCCAATCGGTCCAGCGCCGGAACGGACAGGCCCAGCTCAGCCAGCATCACGTCGAAACTGCACAGATCGCCCCTGTGGCTGAAGAAGACGTCCTCGATGTCGAAGGGCGCGGCCTCATGGCGCTCGGCGACGCCCGATACCTCGGAGGGCGCCACGAACAGGATCACTGCGCGGGGATCGACAAAGCGGCGGATCAGCCAGGGGCAGGCAATGCGGTCGATCTTGGGTCGTGCGCGGGTGACCCAGACCGTGCGGCCCTGCCCGTCGCGTGGGGGGAGGTGGTCTGTCTGGATCAGCGGCAGACCCGCCTCTCGCCACGCGACAAAACCACCATCAAGATATTCGGCCTGGCGGCCTTCCGCGCGCAGCCATGCCGCTGCGCCCTGACTGCGGCGATGACCCGCCTGGCACAGCACGAGGACAGGACCAGGCGGCAACGCCGGAAGATCAGCGAGTGCGCGGTCATCGGCGCGGATGGCCCCCGGCACCAGGCTCGGATCGGCGGCGAAGTCGGTCTCGGACCGGACATCCAGAATGACCGGGGCGCGGGGCGTGCCGATGATGCGGGCAAGTTTGTCGACGGAAATCGCATTGGGCGCAGGCATGGGCGTTCCTCCCGTGAAGGTTTCAGTGGAACGCGAACTTCAGCTGACGCCTCGTGGGGCGGTCGCAGGCCCCATGGGTCGGAAATAGATTGTGGCGGATGCCAAGGTCAAGCAGGCAGCCCCTTAGCGGGCCTGTCCCCGGAGCCCTTGAACGCACAACCCCGGCACGATCTCTCGCGCCGGGGTTTTCTGCCGCATAAAACCGAATTCTTATCTTATGTAGCGGGTCTGGACGTTAGATTAGTCTTCGTCATCTTCTGCAAAAAGGTCATCCACCGATGCTGCACGGGTGACGATCCCGTTTCGAGAATCCTGAAGCGCTGCAACGGTCTCAGCGTTGGGCACTCTGACCTCGAAGGGAAGTGCCTTCTCCGCCACAGCCTGAACCAGCATCATGCGGATCGCATCCGATACGGTGATCCCCATCTGCCGAAACAGCATGGTCGCTTCTTGCTTCGTCGACAGGTCAATTCTCGCCCGAACAACTGCATCAGCACCAGCCATAATGTTCTCTCTCGTTGTAGCTACATTGTGGCTACATAATAAAGAACAGCAGGCGCTTGTTGCAATCCACCCCTTCCGAACCATCCCGGGAGAACCGGAAGAACGCAGAGAACTAACAGGATATAGAGGACATGGAGTACAGTCTGATAGTTCACAACTATCTGATAGTACACAGAAAAAAACACACATAGTGAAACATATATTACATTATAAGCTTTTTATTGAAATGTCTGTCACAGCTACGCATATGCAAGATGCACAAAGAACGGCATAATTTTTTTT
>NZ_JBHSSW010000030.1:0-3676 GCF_042659465.1 Ponticaulis profundi
CGGCCCTTGCCGGCCAAGCCTAGAGTATCCGTTGTTCGTCAAGCATCAGAAACAGCCTGTCGGTCGGCGAAAGCAGCCGTTCGTGCGTGGTGCATCAAATGACCCTATAGAGCCCTTAGCGGTCATTCCTTGTCCGAGATCATCGGGCAAGTTCCGATGCTGCAATCGCCGCAATCACCAGATCCACTTCCGCCAGCGGATCTCCGTCTTCCAGAAACCAAGCTGCTGACAGCCCTGTCCACGCCAGAATCCATTGTAGCAAACGGTGGCGTTCCAAACCTGCGGCTTCCGTCACCACGCTCAGCCTTCGATGGAAGCGCCCTGGCTGGGTAGCGACCGGGCGGTCAGGATCGCTTAGATCAGGATTAGTGAAAATGTTGGCAAAGTCGAAGCCACGCTCACCGATAAGCCCATGTGGGTCGATTGCGCGCCAGCCGCGCTCAAGGAAGTCAAGGACGTTGTCATGGTGGAGGTCGCCATGAAGGACTGTCTGCTCTCTGGGATTAGCAAGTAAGGTCTGTGCTGCCTGGAGGCTTTGGGCCAGAATGCCGCCGTGCTTTGCAGCAGCAATCTCAAGATCATGGAACCAAAGGTGCAGAGGAACCAAGTCGGGTAACTTGCCAGGACGCTGACGATGCAGCCGGTCAGCGGTCGCACAAAGAATGCGGCAGGCGCTATCGTCTTCACCAACACGGGCCATATCAGCTAATGACCGCGTACCCGTGGCACGTTCTATCAGAACAGCATTGTTGTCCCGGGCGAAGACCTCGGCCGCGCCCCCGCCGGCCCACCATTCCATGAGGGCCGCTCCCCGCTGCTGATCCGGCTGCGAAGAGAGCTTCAACATCGCGGGCGTTTCCTGCCGCAGCACCGGAAGAAGCTGGGCGGTCGGCGTGACGATCGGCTCACCATCGGGAACCAGATCCCACCGATGCAAGTACAGTTCAAACATAGCGTTCTCCATAGGCCGACATGAGTGCGGGCACCATGTGAGCAACGGGTGAGGGACGATGAGTGTCCGGTTCGTCCGCATCGCTGCCGTCCTGCGCCAAGGTGGCGGTGTCGTGGAGAGCCCATAGCCGTCATTCAGTCATCGTGCTATCGCGGGGGCATGAAGAAGTATGGTCGCACATTCCACCTTCCGTTTTCGCCCGGCGCCACCAGCGACGACAAGGTCATGTCTTCGCTTGAAGGTCTGATGGTGGAAGACCTCGTCGTCACCGAAAAAATGGACGGTGAGAATACGACCATTCACGCTGGCGGCTCACATGCGCGCAGCCCTGACAGCCGTTACCATCCTTCCCGAGACTGGCTCAAAGCGTTCGCCGCAGGGATTTCTCCCTATCTGGTAGAGGGCGAACGTATTGTCGGTGAGAACCTCTATGCTCGTCATTCGGTCGCCTATGATGCGCTGCCCTCATATTTCCTCGGCTTCGCCTGGATTGTTGGCGATGAAGTCCAGTCCTGGGATCTGACGCAGGCACGTTTCGAGGAACTGGGGATCCAGCCTGTTCCGACGCTCTATAGAGGCCCTTACCGTCCAACTCTGTTCGATGACCTGACGCAGGCGCTCGACCTGACTAGGCAGGAAGGTTTTGTGGTAAGAATCGCTGACTCGTTCACGGAAAGCGACATGCCTAGGCGGGTGGGGAAATATGTCAGGGAAGGGCACGTTCAGTCAGAAATCCACTGGATGAAGGCTGAACTCATCCCTAATCGCCTAGCTGAAGCCTAACGGCAGCTCCGTCCGCACTGTGGCCCTCGGTGCAAGGTGCGGTGAAGGTCTGCTCCTACGTCATTTCATCGGCCGCAGCTCCCATATGCGGCCAGACGCAACGAGGGTGTTGGCCAAAATCACGAGCTTCCGCATTACAGCCGTGATAGCAATCTTTGCGGGCTTACCTGCGTTTACAAGCCGCTTGTAGACGACGCGCAGATCCGGATTGAACCGTGTTGCGACAAGTGCTGGCATGTACAGGGATTGCCGCAGGACGGCACGACCGCCCCGGATGCGGGATTGTCCTTTCCAGTTCCCTGACTCGCGGTGCATTGGTGCCAGCCCTGCAAGACTTCCTGCCTGAGCAGACGTAAGTTCGCCTAACTCAGGTAACTCCGCCAGGAGTGTGAACGCGGTCGTAGCGGAAATCCCAGGTATGCTGATGAGGATTTCAAACTTCTGCGTCAGCGCAGCATCCGCTGCCACAGCGGCTCGGAGTTCACGCTCAATCATTTGGACCTGGCCCTCGATCTGCCGGATGCGGGCCGAACACTGCCGCTTCAGCAAAGGGTGGACGAGGTTCTTTTGCCGGTTCAGGTTGGCTGTTCGCTCCTTCATCAGCCCGCGCCGCGCCGAAAGCAACTCCGTCAGGCCAGTCATATTTTCCGGCCGTTCAGGCTGTGCCTTGATCTGAAGAACGGCCGCCATCCGTGCGAGAATAGCAGCGTCTACACGATCCGTCTTGTTGAGGCAGCCCGTTGCTTCAGCGAACCTACGGGCATGGAGCGGGTTCACCTTTGCCAACGCAATCCCCGCCCTGTGCAGATCGGCTTCCAGAGCCTTGTGGTATGGTCCAGTAGGTTCGAACACGACCATGACCGATTGTCGACTTTTCAGCCATTTGACAAAAGACCTTCGCCCCTTGTCGGTATTCTCAAACCGCCCACTTCCGCCGCCAGGGTAACTGTGAACGTCGAAGTGCAGTTTTGCGATATCAACACCAACCGTTTCGCCACCCATCTTTCTCTGTCCTCTGCTTATCATGCGGGGCACGATCCCCTTGTATCCGTTCAGGTCAGCTCGAAAGGGCGGGGCGATCACACTCTAGGACGGTTCTATGTAACCAGCGCGGTCCCGATCCGACCCCGCCACCGACCGGCATGAAGGCCGTGCCGGTCAGTGGCTCCACTTTGTAAGCAGAACCTACCTTCGTCATTAGATAAGCGCGGTCCCGGCCACAGGACGGGATGCGGCCACAATGACAACAAAAAATTCCATGATAAAACCATGGCATCTATACTAGAGGAGCCATAAGACGGAATATCGTTATGCGTCATATGGGCAAAAACCGTATTGCGAAATTTACAATTTACAAAGTGAGACATGAGCGTGACTAATAGCCCTATAAAACTGAAACTGAACCATTTGGCCCATGAGTCCGGTTTGATTGCTGAACATCTAATAAGGGCTTCCACTATTGCAGCACTATGTGGCGCTCTTTTCAAAATCGCTAAAGACACGTGGGACCAACTGCCAGCCTTTTCCTTGGATAGTCTTATTGAGTACGTAGTTATATTGTCAATGTTTATTGCGTCTCCCATCCTCGGCTTCTTTAGTGTAAGTATGTTGATAATATTGGTTCTTAATATTGAGGCCAAGATAAACGCAACCAATCACAGTTTAATATTTGCTCTCTTTGGAATTCTGTCAGTACTTTCCATGCTCTCAGTAATGGGCGCAGCTTTCGGCTTAATGAGGACAATATTTAACTAAGGTGGATTTGTCAGATTTACTAACTGACGCAACCTCTCGCCCGGTTGCCCACAGTCTGACGCTCGATCCCTTTGGTCTCGCTTACAGCCTGCTCCGGCCCTCTGCGTCCACTCCCAAGGTCGTTCCCTTGCGGGCTGGACAACCGGGCTCTGTTCGGAACCTCGACCTTATAAAAAAGCACAAGGC
>NZ_JBHSSW010000031.1:0-849 GCF_042659465.1 Ponticaulis profundi
GCCTAGCGTCAGGACTCGTTCTTGATCACAGCCAGAACAGAACGGTTGCGGCCAATGCGATTGCGGAAAGGTAGGTCTCCGGGCACCTGTCGTAACGTGTGGCGACACGTCTCCAGTCCTTCAGACGACCGAACATGATCTCGATGCGATTGCGCCTTCTGTAGCGGCGCTTGTCGTATTTCACGGTCTTCTTGCGCGACGTCCTGCCGGGGATGCAGGCTTTTATCCCTCTGTCCTGCAATGCTTTTCGAAGCCAGTCAGCGTCATAGCCCCGGTCTGCCAGAAACCAGTCGGCCTGCGGCAGGCTGTCCAGAAGCGCCGCCGCGCCGGTATAATCACTGACCTGCCCTGCCGACATGAAGAACCGGATCGGTCTGCCTTTCGCATCGGTGACGGCGTGCAGCTTTGTGTTCATGCCGCCTTTCGTTCGACCGATCTGGCGACCGCGCCCCCCTTTTTCGCACGCAGGCTACAAGCCGTGCGGTGCGCCTTCAGATACGTCGCGTCGATCATGATCGTCTTGGGATCGGTGTCCTTTGCAGCCAGGCCGACCATGATCCGTGCAAAGACCCCGTTGTCACTCCAGCGCCTCCAGCGATTGTAGAGCGTCTTTGCCGGTCCATATTCTCTTGGTGCATCGCACCATCGCAAGCCATTGCGATTGATGAAAATAATGCCGCTTAGCACCCGCAAGTCATCCACTCGCGGACGGCCATGGCTCTTGGGAAAGAACGGGCGAAGGCGCGCCATCTGCGCTTCGGTCAGCCAGAACAAGTTGCTCATCGATCAGGTCTCCTTGCGGCGGCCTGAATCACGCAAAGGGCGTAAAATCAATGGGTCTGGAGCCTA
>NZ_JBHSSW010000032.1:0-6981 GCF_042659465.1 Ponticaulis profundi
CGGGCGTGACGTGGCATTCCGTGGCGCGGTCAACTGCGATGACTTCGGGCGCTTCGGCCATTGCGAGGGCGGGCGCGTCCCGCCGTGCCCTGACCGGAATGGTCAGGGGCTTGGCGGGACGGGTATAGATCGCGGGGCGCTTCACTCTGCTGCCTCCATGTCTTGAACGCTGGCCGGGGCGTCGTGCTGCTTCTGGTCTGTGATCAGGATTGCAGCCCATCCGGCCATATAGCGGGGGCCTTCGTGCTTCGGGTTCGGGGCGATCCTCACGCGGAAATTGCCGCAGGTCGAAAGGCGGGTGCCGCGCTGTTCGGTGTGGATCTTGGCATAATCTGCCTTGGTCATTTCCACTTGCGGCAGGTTCTCGGCTTCCCTGCGCCACGGGTTCACGACAGAAACTGTGCCGCTTCCGGCTTTGAAATTCAGGATCGGCGGCTTGGCGGGCTTGCTGGCCGGGGGCAGGTAGCCGCAGGATTGCATCAGGTCGCGCCACTCGTCGGCGGAAAGTTCGACGCTGCACCCTTGGGCGATATGGGCGGGCAGGGGGGCGGCACATTCCACGGTGAATAGGTCGGCATCGACCTTCGCGCCCTTTGGCTTGTCCGCGCCATGCTCTCGGACGAACATCTGCAACAGGGTCGGGCTAATCTCGCCTTGATAGCGCGGCACGTCGCCTAGCATGTCCCGCTCATAAGCAAGCCGGTTCAAGGTGTGCGAAATCCAACGGCCCAGGTTGTCGCTCTCGATGGTGGCGCGCGCTCCAGCCATTGCCTTTTCGCGGGCCTCCTGCGGGGTTATCTCGCCACTCTCAACGGCGGAATAAAGGTTATAGGAATGCAGATCGCCGCGACCCAAGCCAAGGCGGATCAGGTTGTCTGTCGTCAGCTTGCCCCACACTTCAAGCGCCTTGTGCGCAGTGTTCAATTTGCGCTGTAGGTCGCGCAGTTCGGCTAGAAGCGTCTTGATGCGGCCCGCGCGCACTTTCGGATCGTTCTTGCGGTTGGCGTGACGCTCGACGCCTTCGGCGCGATACTGCCAGTATCCGATGGCTTTGTGCGCCTTTACAGCCTTGTCCATTGCGTTGTGCATCCGCTCCTGCGTCTTGCGGGCCTTCCGCTCGGAATGATGGCCGACAAGGATAGGCTGCCCAAACTCGAACGCGCGCGACAGTTCGTCAGCCGCGCGGGAATACGCGCTGGCCTGCGTGGCCCGTTTGTCCGCGATGGCGTCCAGTCGATCAGCCTTCATCTGCGCCCGTTCCGCCAGGGTCATTTCCTCCGGCTCAATCTCGCCAGCCAGCTCCAGAGCCAAATCCTCACGGGCGCAGGACCATGCGGGGGCAACGAAAAGCTCCTGTTTGGGTGCCCATTTGAAGCCTGCGGCCTTCACGCGCTGATAGGTTTCGGCATCAAGACGGGTGGACGGATAGAGGCGGATTTTGTTGTCTTCGGGCGAGTAGGTCGCGGAAATGGTGGTCATGTCGTTTCCTTTTCGTGGCGATGGCGTGGGGGCTTGGTGCCTCCTTCCGCCGATGGGCTGCGCCTCGTCGGTCTGGTCTGACGAATACGCATGTATTCGGCGGAACAGAGTGAGGAGGGCGAAGCCCGACAAACGGGCCTGGGCGGTTCTGTGTGAACACCGCGCAAAACTGCCTTTTGCGTCACGAAACTACCTCGTGCGTGTGTTTCCGACATTTCCCGTTCGTGCCCTTCTGATCCGCCGAGTGGCGAAGCCATCCGTGCTTTTCACTTTGGATGACCTCATGTCATCCGAAGGGCAAAGCAGGGTGGGCGCAGCCCGACCTGCGGCCGGACGGTGATCTGACACACGGGGCCGGAGCGGTGAAATTGGGAGGGGCCCGCGCCCTGGCGCGGGAGGAACCGGATTTCTCCGTGGAGGCTGACGCGCAGCGGCACCAGAGCCCGTGTTCAGAGCGCCGGCCGGATGGCAGGCGGACCTAGCAAACGGAAAGGTGTCGGACGTGCCAGAGCGGAGCGGAGGCGCGGCTGTCCTTCCGATCAGCGATCGCGGCCATAACCGCGATCACCGCGTCCGCTTCCAAGGATTTTAGGTAGAGTGCAGCATAAGCATCGATGTGCATGATCATGATTATGTCATCCACCTGAAAAGTAGTCGTCATATTGCGCGCCTAATGATCGACCCATCCTATCGCGACCGCAGAACGATTAGAAAGATGCATCATCATGTTGGCTTTGAACAGGGTTGCCGTGACCTATGGGAATGGCACACAAGCTCTAAAACCGACCTCGCTGAAGCTCGCGCAGGGGCAGTTTGTCGTCCTTTTGGGCCGCTCTGGCGCGGGTAAATCCACACTCATCCGCACCCTTAACGGCTTAGTTGCTCCTACGTCCGGTTCGATTATCGCTGATGGCGTTGGATCTCTGGACGGAGAGCGGGCGCTCCGAGTGCACCGCAGGCGCACCGGGATGATTTTCCAGCAGCACCAGCTCATCGGGCGCTTGAGCGCGCTTGATAATGTGATGACCGGTCGCTTGGGCTATCACTCATCCTTTCGAACCCTCTTTCCTCTTCCGCGTTCTGACCGGCAACTTGGGCTGGAATGTCTTGCTCGGGTTGGCTTACTCGACAAAGCCTTGGTGAGGGCTGACCAGTTGTCGGGCGGCCAACAGCAACGTGTCGGCATCGCCCGTGCTCTGGTTCAGCAGCCCCGATTGATACTGGCTGACGAACCTGTGGCCAGCCTCGATCCGGAAACAGCCGTCGAAGTCCTTTCGCAACTCCGCCACATTTGCACGACGGATGGCATAACGGCTGTCATCAGCCTGCACCAGATCGACTTGGCGAGGCGCTTTGGTGATCGGGTCATCGCCATGCGTGATGGCTCTGTAGTCGCAGATGCGTCCGTTGATGAACTGACAGATCAGATGTGCGCCTCGATCTACCGCAGCGAAGCTTCAGGCCGGAGTTCGCAGCAAGCGCATCACCATTCATCCCACTCCCAACCACAACCTGTTGCTGCCATGGAGGCCGCCCTATGAAGAAGTTGCTCCCCGTTGTCGTTCTCGCTGCTCTCGGCTGCGGCTCCGCAGTGCATGCGGAGGCAAATCCAGAAACTCTGCGCGTGGCGCTGTTGCCCGACGAGAACGCCGCCACAGTGATCAAAAACAATCGTCCGCTGGAAGAGTATCTTGAAGAAACTCTTGACCGCGACATCGAGCTGATCGTGACCACCGACTACTCCTCGATGATCGAGGCGATGCGGTTCGGTCGGCTTGAACTCGCATATTTCGGTCCGCTTTCCTACACGTTGGCCAAGACGAAGGCCGAGATCGAACCCTTTGCGGCACTGATGAAAGACGGCGAGACAACTTACCGCGCCGTTGTCATCGGCAACGCTGAAGCCGGCATTGAGACTATTGCGGATGCTGCCGGCCACGATGTGGCATGGGGTGACGTGGCATCTACTTCCAGCCACCTGATCCCGAAATCCATGCTGCTTAAAGCGGGTCTAGAAGCAGAGACGGATTACAGTGAGAACTACGTCGGCTCCCATGATGCCGTGGCGCTGGCGGTGCAAAACGGCAATGCCCAGGTTGGTGGTCTTTCGCTGCCCATCTTCAACGCTATGGTTGCTCGCGGCACGATCGACCCCGCGAAAGTTGTTGCGCTCGAAGAGTCCGATCCGTTTCCGCAGTATCCTTGGACGATGCGCTCTGACCTCGATCCGAACCTGAAGCAAGCCATCACCGACGCGTTCATCAACCTGAACGATGAGGAAGTGCTGGCGACGTTCAAGGCAGATGGTTTCGCGCCGATCAACGACAAGGCTTACGATGTCGTGCGGGATCTCGGTAAGATGCTGAACCTCGACCTCAGCAAATAAGACATATCAACCGCCATTCATTGCGGGCGCAGGCGAAGTCTGCGCCTCACTTTTCAGGAGCACGTCAATGACAGCGCTTTCCCAAAGTTTCGACAGCATCCTTCAGCGCCAAAGTAGAGCTTGGAAGCGCGCTGCCGTGATCGCGGTGATCATCGCTGGCGTCATCATTGTCAGCAGCTACCACTCCGGCTTGCTTGATCTGGAGCGGCTTGGTTCCGGCCTTCCTTCGCTTTGGCAGTTGGGAAGTGAAATGGTTCCGCCCGATTTCAGCCGTGGGATGGAGTGGATCGGCCCCTTGGTTGATACTCTTGCCATGAGCATCGCCGGGACGGCAATCGCGGTTCTGATTTCGCTTCCCGTTGGCTTTTGCGCTTCGCGAAAAACAGCGCCAAACCGCGTTATCTACATGATCGCCCGCGGCCTGCTGAACGGCCTGCGCTCGATCCCTGAGTTGATCATGGGTATCGTTTTCGTTGCAGCGGTAGGCTTCGGGGCTCTGCCCGGCGTTCTTGCTCTAGGCCTTCACTCCGTTGGCATGGTCGGAAAGTTCTTTGCAGAAGCCATCGAGCATTGTGACAATGCGCCAATCGAGGCGGCGCGGGCCGCCGGTGCTTCACCCTTCCAGATCGTCACGCGCGCAATCCTGCCGCAAGTCCTGCCTCAACTGGCCGATGTCACGATCTACCGTTGGGAGTATAACTTCCGCGCCTCCACCATCCTTGGCACGGTCGGAGCCGGCGGCATCGGCTTTGAGCTGATGACCTCTCTTCGGATTATGAATTATCAGGAGGTTCTTGCCATCATGCTGGTCGTTCTTCTGATGGTCACCGTGGTCGATCAGGTCGGCGCTCTTCTTCGCCGCCAACTTCAATAAAACAACAACAGGGAGCGCGACATGTTGCCCAAGATCGTTATCACGCACAAAGTCCATGACGAGATCCTGACCAAGCTGGCGCCTTATGCCCGCGTCAGCGTCAACGAGTCGGACGATACTTGGGCGCATGACAGGCTTTTGGCAGAACTCAGTGATGCGACTGCGATGATGGCTTTCATGCCGGATCGGATCGACGCTACGGTTCTGAGCCACGCTCCTAGCCTGCGGCTTGTAGCTTGCGCGTTGAAGGGTTTCGACAACTTTGATGTTGCTGCCTGCACGGCACGAGGGGTCCATGTCTCCATCGTGTCCGATCTTCTGACTGATCCGACCGCAGAACTGACCATCGGCTTGATGATTGGCTTGGGGCGGCACATCCTGCCGGGGGATGAAGCTGTCAGAATTGGCTACAAGGGGTGGAGACCGCGTTTCTACGGCGTGGGCCTGAAGGGCGCAGCGGTTGGCATCTTAGGCATGGGAGCGATCGGCAAGTCCATTGCTGAACGGCTCACGGGCTTTGGAACGCAAGTGAGCTATTGGGACAGGCGCGAGCTCGGTTCTGATGATGAAGAAAGGCTCAAGGTTACGTTCACGGATTTCGAACGGCTTCTTTCCACTTCGGATTTCGTAGTGTGTGCCCTTCCGCTCGCCAACGACACGCAGCATCTGCTCGGCGCACTGGAAGTTGCGAAGATGCGGAAGGGGACGCTTCTGATCAATCCATCACGTGGGAGCGTTGTGGACGAAGGGGCCGTGGTGGCTGCGCTGGAGGCGGGACATCTGGCGGGTTACGCCGCAGATGTCTACGAGATGGAGGACTGGGCGCGGCCGGATCGACCTGAAGCTGTCCATCCTGGCTTGGTGCAGCGTCGCACGGACACCTTGCTGACACCCCATATCGGCTCGGCGGTTACCAAGACTCGCCTTGCGATCGAGCATGAGGCGGCTGACAACATCATTGATCTTCTTGAAGGCCGCAGACCGCGAGCCGCTATCAATGAGCCCGCGTCTGTTCTCTAACAAGGTATCCTGCATGTATCATCTGTCTCATGTCGCTGCCTTCGTTGAAGTCATCGAGACGGGAAATTTTCGTGCGGCATCGCGACGGCTGCAAATCTCGCAGCCTACGGTTTCGAACAGCGTCAGGCGCCTTGAGGATATCCTAGGGGTGCAACTGGTAGATAGAGGGAACGATCGCTGTGTTCCGACGCGGCACGGAGCCATATTCTTGCCATTTGCCAAGAGCCTGCTGACGGTTTCTGCACGTGCCTTTGACCGCTTGCACATGGAACAAATTCAACTGGGTGCGAGCAGCAACATCGGTATCTACCTCATGCCGGAGCATCTGAAGCGCCTGCATGGTGCCAAAGGGCGCTCTGCCAACTTGGTAATCGCCTCCAACCTGGAGATCTTAGAAAAACTCCAGAGAAAGGAAGTTGATCTTGCTTTCATGGAGTGGTGGGACGGCCGGAATGGATACGAGGCCAGCCTGTGGCGCACCGAGAAGCTCATTTTGATTGTTTCCCCGGATCACCGGTGGGCAAGCAAGGGTTCGATAGACTCGTCTGAACTTTTCACGGAGTCGCTGATCGGAGGCGAGCGTGGAACCGGGACGGGCACTATTCTCCGCCGTGCCTTCGGTCAAAAAGCAGATCAGCTATCGATCAGCCACACAACCGGAAGCACTGAAGGGGTGAAGCGTGCGGTCAGAGCGAGACTAGGCGTATCGTTGGTGATGAAAAGCACGGTTCTCGATGAACTGGCTTCGGGTCAACTTTGTGAAGTTTCTATCAAGGGCGTAGATTTGGAGAAGCCAATTTGGGCCGTCCATCCTGTAAAGATGGAGGACGGTTCCCCGGAAGCCGAGACGCTTAGCATCCTCCTCAATGCCAAGACGGTGCCTGTTCTATGTCAGCAGGCTGCACGACCAGCCGAAGCAGCTAACTGAAAGACAGACATGGGGCCTCGAAAGAGATGTATGAACCGCAGCCGAACAGCGGCCGCGACCTTGTAGCGGCAAGATTGCGTGGCAGATGAAGCAAGAATGCCTGACACGTTGTCGGTGCTTTTCGAAGTTCATGCACCGTGGCGCGGCAAATCATCTTGCGAATCTACATTCTGTCAAAGGATCGGAGCCGGGGGGTGGTGCGGCCCGCAGCCGAAGGCGAGGACACGGCCCCCGGTGGAGACGACGCCGCAGGCGGCGCTTGTCTTTTGACAGGGCCGATCAGGTCTGTTGGCG
>NZ_JBHSSW010000033.1:0-15251 GCF_042659465.1 Ponticaulis profundi
AATCGAGAGCGAAGCTAACCTCTGAGGCTTCGCATCGAGAACGGCCCGCCCTCGCGTCCCCACCCCCCCACCCAGCTGGGCGGGTCGTTTCCTCCCAACTCTCCCTGCAATTGCTTGCCTCCGGGAGAGCAAGGGTATTGAAGACAGGACAGCCCGATCTGTCCTGTTTTCTGTTTTAGGGGAGGCTTTCATTTCTCAATTGATCCAGGCCGAAAAGCGCGACAGCCTTTTGCGGCGCGCGCGCGCCGACCGCCTCATTATGGGGATTGTGAACGTAACGCCTGACAGCTTTTCAGATGGCGGACAGTTCGATGCCCTGCCAAAAGCACTTGCTCACTCGAATACGCTCGTAGAGCAGGGGGCGGATATTCTGGATATCGGAGGCGAATCCACGCGCCCTGGAGCCGAGAAGGTTTCTGCGGCAGATGAGATCGCGCGCGTTGTGCCCCTGATTGAGGCGCTGGCTGACGGCGATACGCCGATTTCCATAGATACTTATAAAGCTGAGACGGCGCACGCGGCTGTGAAAGCCGGAGCGGTGATCATCAATGATGTAACAGGGCTGACGGGTGATCCGGATATGCCTCAGGCCGTTGCGGATACGCAGGCGGGCATCATCGTGACCTATCATCGGGGTGAAAGGCAGGACGGCATTGATCTGGTCGCGGACATGATCGGCTTCTTTGAGAGGGCTTTCGAAAAGCTCGATTCTGTGAACGTACCGCGTTCGCGCGTCTGGCTGGATCCGGGTGTCGGATTTGCGAAGACCATTCAGCAAAATTTTGATGTCATTCATCATATCGATAAGCTGAACGTCTTTGATTGCCCGGTGCTTGTTGGCTTTTCCAGAAAAAGTTTTATCGGGCTGACACTGGATCGGGCGGTCGATGAGCGCCTGCCCGGAACATTGGCCTCACACCTTTACGCCCTGACGCGCGGCGCCCACATCATTCGTGCGCATGATGTTCGCGAGCATCGTGATGCTTTGACAATTTTTGAAAGACTGGAACAGGCCGGACATGACGCATAGCAAAGTCATCATCCGCAATTTGCGTATTCATGGTTTTCACGGCGTGAAACAGGCCGAGAAAGCTCTCGGGCAGAAATTCGAAGTGGATCTTGTCTGCGAATTGAATGGCAAAATTGGTGTTCATGATCAGATGGATGAGACCGTCTGTTATGGCGAGATCTGTGACCTCGTCTGCGCCGTCTCGGAGGCAGACGTCTTCAACCTGATCGAAACGCTGGCCGACCGAATTGCAAGCGCCATTTTCGAGAAGTTTGCATTGATCAGCGCGCTGGAAATTGAAATTCGAAAACCGAACGCCCCGGTTCGTCATATTGTGGATTATGTCGGTATCGCAATCCGGCGGGAGCGGGCATGACACACACCGGCATTGGTCTTGGGTCTAATCTGGGAGATCGCCGCGATCATCTGTTGCAGGCGGCGCGAGCGATTCAGGCCTTGCCGGTGACAGATATCCTTCAGGCCTCTTCCATCTGGGAAACACCGCCCTGGGGAAAGACCGATCAGCCAGCTTTCCTGAATGCCTGTCTGCTGGTTGAAACATCATTGACCCCAAACGCGCTGTTATCGCTCATTCTGAAGATTGAGCAGGATATGGGGCGCGAGCGTGAAGAGAAATGGGGGCCGCGCCTCATCGATATCGATCTTCTGTTCATGGAGGACCATCATGTTGTCACTGATGATCTCATTCTGCCGCACCCGCATATTTCCGAGCGCGCATTCGTACTTGCTCCGCTGAAGGAGATCGCACCTTTTCAGCAAATCGGTACCAGATCCGTTCTGAAGCTTGCCGACGAGATCAGCTTCGAAGGATTGGTGAAACTCGGACCTTTCCCACCACTTTAAGTCTGCGGTTTTTTGAAGCCGTACCTTGATGTCTGCCGGGGATCGCTCATCTCTTTTTCAGGGATGGTCGTAAAACCGAGGAGGTGCATTATGGCAATGTCAAAGAGTGAGCTCAAGGAACAGGCCGCCAAAGCCGGACTTGCGCTGGCGCGAGAAAAAGCCTGGAAGCATGTATCCCTGACGGATGTCGCAGAAAAGGCTGGCCTGCCTCTGTCTGAATTCTACGATCGTCTGGATCTCGACGGCGTTCTGTCAGCCATCGAAACACAGTTTGATAAAGCCTGTGGCAGCGAGCCAGTCTCAAAGGATGAGACAGCGCGCGAGCGTATTTTCGACGTCGCTATGTTGCGGTTCGAGGCGATGGAAGATCATCGCGACAGTGTTCTGGCAATTCGAAAATACTGGAAAAAACGTCCGGTGGAGCGTTTGAAAGCAGCTGGCCGACGCGTGAAATCGGCACGCTGGATTCTGACCTGTGCCGGCCTCGACAACAGCCTGCTCGAAGCGCGCAGTGTGATTTTATCGGGTATTCTGTTCCGCGCCGAAGACGCCTGGGAAAAAGAGACCAGCCCTGATTTTACAAGGACGATGGCACAGCTCGACCGCGATCTTCGGGATCTTGAAGATTGGGGAGAGCGTCTTTCGGGCTTTGGGAAAAAGCGTACCGAAAAAGACCAGGAAGCAGCGGGCGAACACGCCGCTTCCTGACAGTCTAGGGTCCCGGTCTGCCACGAAACGAGCCGTCGTGGCAGAGAGAGATCAGCAGCTTTAGGGCGTGCTACTGACCATTTCTGGCAAGCTGAATCCGTGCTGGCGCGAAGTCCTGGCGGTGCAGTTGTTTCAGCTCTGGAAGGTCGAATTCGGTGATGGCAGCAGACAGCAGTTCCGCCTCGCAAAGATTTTGGCGATCTTTCTGCATGCGTTCGACAAATGTGTCCGCGCGGTGCGTGGCGTGATCGCAGGCTCTTTCGGCCGTCTTTTTCATGGCTGCGTAGTTTTCCGCATGGGTTGCGGACTGATCGAGTGTGAAGTCAGCGCTGATGCGGTCACCGGCAGATGCAAACTGTGCACCGCAAAGCGCGGCTGCGGTAAGGGTCGTCACGATCAAGCGTTTCATGGTCTTATCCTTCTGATCATTGGCGTGAAGCCATAGTCAGAAGATGTCGCCTGTTTCGTTATTCCTCCAATGAATAATGGGAATATGAATTATGCTTTTCGGTAATTGTTAAAGGTCTCGATCAGCGCCTGCCGCACCCATCGATGGCTTGGCGTGTCGCTTGCGCGCCGAAGCCAGATCATCCGCATGAGCCCGAATAAGGGGGGAAGCTCGAATGGCACCGGCTTCATGATGAGCCCATACTGCTGAGCGCGGCGTCCGGCGAGCCCGCTTGGACAAATCATCAGAAGATCTGTTGCAGCCAGGATTGGCGGACCAGCGGCAAAATGGTTGAGCGTGATGCCGATCCGGCGGGAAAGGCCCAATCCTTCGAGAATGGTGTCCACATCACCGCGCCCATCGCCTGTGACAGAGACCATGATATGGCGGGCGCTCGCGAACACGTCCGGCGTCATCTCCAGTTGCGCGAGCGGGTGGCCAGCACGCATCAGGACGACAAAGCTTTCCTGCAACACGGTTTCAGAGACAAATCGGTCCGGATGGCTGGTCGTCGCCGTGATCGCAATATCGGCTTCCTGACGGTCTAGATGCTCAAAAGCCCCCGTCAGACTTGGCTTCAGCCGAATGTCGATGCCCGGGGCATGTTCTTCCAGATAGTGCAGGAATTCCGGGAGCACGGTGCTCGCGACCAGATCATTGGTAATGATCGTTGTGATGCCTTCGGCTGTCGCCGGATCAAACTCTCCGGGCGTGAGAGCTTGCTCAATCTGGCGGAGTGCTTTGCTGACAGGTCCGGCAAGCTCTATCGCGCGATGCGTTGGCTGCATGCCGTCCGCAGTGCGGACAAACAATTCGTCATCGAAAAGCGCTCTTAGCCGGTTGAGGGCTTTCGAGATCGCAGGCTGCGACAAGCCAATGCGTTGTCCGGCACGCGTTGCATGGCGCTCATTCATGAGCGCATCAAAGACAACGAGCAGGTTCAGATCGAGTGTGGCGAGATTCATGGCCTGAAATGTAACGTCGGCTGTCAGCTCGCCAAGCTAAATTCTTACCCCGGCTGCGCCTGACCATCAGCACGCTGTTGCATGGTCGGTTTGTAAGCGGATGCATCGCTTTTGAATTCCGCATGGCCATAGCGGTGCAGGAGCTTGTGAATCCGCCGGGTCAGCCGGTCGTCCGCCCATTTTCCAAGAACAGGAGATTTGAGCGCCTGACGGTAGATTGCCGTCTTGGCTGCAATGGTTGGCATAAGCAGGGCAGCCAGCGCGTAGTCGCTCCATTTGATTTCAATGCCCATGTCGCGAGATGCCCGCTGGTCGCCGCCCAGGAAGTGCTGAACGAAGATCACGCGTGCTATCCGTCGTTCGACAGCATCGAACATGCGATTGCCCAGCGATTTGTCTGGCGGAAGATAGGCTGCCAGTGTGGCACGGATCAGCGCGCCGCAGGTTTCGTCATCAAAGCCTTTGCGAAGCGTGCCATTACGGGCATTCATGATGTCGACAATGCCTTGTGGCGTGTCCATCAGCAGGTCTTCCGGCAGACCCAGAAGATAACAGCGATAACGGCTGAATTCGACGCGTGCCCGTTCGTCCGCCGTAAACTCGGTGCGTCCTGCATCGATCATGGCATAAGCCAGGAGGAAGACATCAATCAGCCCGGCAGGCATCTGGTCCACTTGCGGAATAGGGATGCCGTAAACAGGGACGTCCCAGGCGCCTTTATGGCGAAGCACATTGAAGCGCACCATGGAATGCATCATGCGCACCATGGCGGCCGCCTTGAAGCCTTCACCATAGCGATCCAGCGCACCGTCGAGTGTTGTGACGGTAAAGAAGGTCGCTGTTTCATTGACGCGTTTTGCCGATGTTGTGTGGCCAAGCGTGCCCGTCATGGCCATTGGAAGCGCCGCGTATTTGTTCAGGAAGGTTGCCAGAAAAGCACCTCGGATCATCCACGGTGCCGTGACGGCGGCTGGCAGGCGGTTCAGTCGCGCCCCCTTGCGGACCAGATCCATGTCGAGCCAATCAGGTTTGACTTCCATTTCACGGATCAGGCTGACCAGCTCTGGCGGTGCATCAGGAACGGCCTCCACGCCCTGGTCGCATGCAAGCTGAAGCATATCGATCAGGCGTTTGAAGCCGTATTCCGGCATCAGCGCCGCGTAGGCATCTGCGGTGACGTCACCGAGCATGGAATAGGCCCGTACCCGCTCGATCATCTCTTCAGGCGGTTGGCCATGTTTCAGCTGAGAGGACGGCAGGGAGCTTTGTGACAGGTCAGATGTAAAACGCTCCGGTGTGATTTCGAAATCCACATCGCCATACATCACCGGCAATGCCGCCTGCTGGTAAGCAATGCGTTCGTAAACATGATCCAGGCTGTTGCCCATGTGAGGCTCCAAATCAGCAAATAAAATCTTCCTCTCAGATATAATGTAAGTAATGCTCAGGTTTCTACTCACATTGCAGTCCGATTGCAGTTCAGTCGGAGGAAGGTGTTCAAGTGTCTGAAAAGAAACGAAGAAGTCCCAGGCAGGCGCGAGCGCAAGCCAGTGTCGAAGCCATTCTCGAAGCAGGCTTTCAGATTTTGGAACACGAAGGTGAGGGCGCTTTAAACACCAATCTGATTGCTCAGCGCGCGGGCGTGAGTATCGGGACGCTCTATCAGTATTTTTCCAGCAAGGAGGAAATCCTGGCTGAACTGGGCGAACGACATGCGAGGGCAATACGGGATCGCATCGCAGATATTCTGATCAAGGCCCCGGAGCAAAGCAGCGTGCGGGCCATCATACGCGCGCTGATGACCGGGGGTGACGGATCTCCCGCCACCCGCGCTCTGCTGTCAGAGGCGTTGATCCGGCATAAGGGCGAGAGTGTCCTCAGCACGCATCATCTGGCGTTTCTCGACTCGATCAGCGGGCGCGCAGAATTCCGCTTTCCATTGAGTCCTGAAGCCGCCTTTGTGCTGACTCATGGTGCGATATGTCTGTTGCGAGCTGCAGCGGCTGAACCAGAGCTCGCCCTTGACCGCGACAAGCTAGAGGACGAGCTGGTTCGGATGATGGAAAGCTATCTGGCTGCCTTGTCACTCTCGGCCAGCGCCAATTGAAGGGGCAGCGGATGGGAATGTCGGCAAGGGGGCAAGATCGGGTTCTACCCAGTTGTGTCTGGCCTCAATGCTGAAGAGTTTTTCTCTGGACCAGTGCCGGAAGATCCAGTCCGGTTTGGCGAGTCCTTCGGCGAGCACAGCATTCACTTTTTTGTAGCATGCGAGGTCGTTTGGCAAAGCGGCCAGCGAAACCGCAATCCGGCGCAGAGACGCCAGTGTGATCGTTTCGTGATATCCAGTTGTGTCCGTATTCGCTGTCCCGACCGACACATTATATCTGCGGATCATGGGCGGCAGGTCCGTCTCTGCATGGTGTGCGTCTGACTCAAGGATCCAGACAGCCGCGGCCACATGAGCCTCATGTGTCCATCGGTGTTTTGGCAGGCTACGCATCATCAGCCTCAGGCCGATATAGTCGATTTCATCATTGGAAGTGTACATGGGAAGTCCTGTTCGAATTCGGCAGGCTTCCAAAAGCGAAACCCGCCGGAGGGCGGGTTGGCTTGAAGGATGCTTTTCAGGCTATTGGTCCGTCATAACATCAAATCTCGCGCAAGCTTCCGCCTCCGATTTCAATCGGCTTGTCTGCTGTTGAATCTGGGTTCGGTTGAACTTACGCATTCACCTCCTTTGCGACAGGGTTTGTCGAAAATCAATAAAAAATTGGCTGGCAGGCTTGAACTGGCTTCGAACCCAAGCTAATTTCAAAGTCTGACGAATGGCACGGAGGCGCACATGAACACCCAGAGGAAATAAGCCCTTTTTCTTCCTCTTTCTTTGGTGATTCATGTCTCATTTTCTGACCCTGGATGGGGTTAGTGCCAGCGCTCCTGATGGTTCTCCCCTTTTTTCTGATCTGACACTTTCTGTCGGCTCGCAACGTATTGGACTGGTTGGTCGCAATGGTGCGGGCAAGTCGACGCTGTTTGATCTGATCGCCGGACGGCGCAGCCCTTTGACGGGACATGTGCGTCTGAATGGAACGTGCGGTGAGCTGGAGCAGCTTCCGGATTCCGGCGGACGCATTGTTGATCTGCTGGGCATCGGTGAAGATGTTGATCGACTGAGGCGCCTTGAAGCCGGTCTTGGGACGCTTGAGGATGCAGAGCGCGCTGACTGGTTGCTCGAAGAGCGGATCGAGCGTGTGTTTGCAGATCTTGGGCTCGGGTCATTCCCGCTGGAAACGCCGGTTTCCATACTGAGTGGCGGGGAGCGAACGCGTGTGGCGTTGGCGCGGGTCTGGTTGCAAGCGCCGGATCTCTTATTGCTGGATGAGCCAACGAACAATCTCGACGCGGAAGGGCGTCAATTGATTGGCGGGCTTCTGGACCGTTGGCCGGGCGGCGTGATTGTGGCGAGCCATGACCGCGATTTGCTCGAACATATGGACCGCATTGTGCATTTGTCGACGACGGGTGTGATGGTGTTTTCCGGCGGCTGGTCGGACTTTGCAGATGCCAGAGACGCCGAGCTTGCACGGTCTCAGGCGGAATTGGAGCGGGCATCGCGTGAGCTATCCCAGACAGAACGCGGCGTTCAGAAGCAAGCGGAGCGTGCTGCGCGCCGTGCCAGAGAGGGGCGCGTCGATCGGGCCAGTCGCTCTCAATCCAAACTGTTTCTGGATGCTCAGAAGGAGCGTTCTGAAAACACGCAGTCGCGTGATGCCGGTCTGAAAAAGCGACAGCTGGATGCGGCTCGGTCGAGTGTTGAGAATGCGCGTCGTCGGATCGAAATTCTGACGCCTGTCAAAATCGAGTTGCCGGATGTTGCTCTGCCGTCATCCCGATTGCTTGTGCAGGCTGAAAACATCAGCCTTTCTTTCGGTGATCGCACGCTTTTCCGGGATATTGGTTTGCGTATTGAAGGTCCTCAGCGCTGGGCGCTGCGTGGCCGGAACGGTTCAGGCAAGTCGAGTTTTCTGAAGCTTGTGACGGGTGAATGGAAACCGACGACCGGAACGTTCAGTCGAGCTGAGGTGCCGATGGCCATGCTGGACCAGCATGTTTCACTGCTGCCTCGTGGTGAAACGCTGTTGAGCGCCATGATGCATCACAATGCGGGCATGACCGAACATGAAGCCCATGCGGCGCTCGCGCGGTTTGCATTTCGAAACAGTGACGCCTTGCGCTTGCCGGAAACCATGAGCGGTGGCGAGCGCATGCGAGCCGGTCTGGCCATGGTGATGAGCAGTCCCAACCCACCTCAATTGTTGATCCTGGATGAACCGACAAACCATCTCGATATCGACACGATTGAGACTCTGGAGGCTGCCCTGGCCAGTTTCTCCGGTGCGTTGCTGGTTGTGAGCCATGACGAGCGTTTTCTCGAGGCAATTGGATGTGCGCATGTGTTGAGCCTCGGGTGAGGCAGGTATCACAACCCTGTCATCATACCGCTCGCGGTCTTCCCTCTTCGGGTGATTTTGTTCAGTTTCTCCAAAAAGATTTGGAGGGAACGTCATGAAGATCAAAAATCGCGTCACGGACATGCTGGGGACGGAATATCCGATCGTGCAGGCAGCGATGGGGTGGATCGCGCGCTCGCCCCTGTCATCGGCCGTTTCGAATGCTGGTGCGATGGGCATTATCGAGACGTCATCAGGCGAACTGGATGCCATACGCGAGGAGATCATCAAAATGCGTGATCTCACCGACAAACCGTTTGGCGTGAACGTTGCGCAGGCTTTTGTCCGGGATCCCAACATTGTTGATTTCATCATTGATCAGGGGATCAAATTCGTCACGACATCCGCCGGTGATCCGGTGAAGTATACCAGCATGCTGAAATCGGCTGGACTGACGGTTTTTCACGTGGTCCCGTCTTTATCGGGTGCTCTGCGGGCCGTTGAGGCGGGCGTTGATGGCCTGATTGTCGAAGGTGCTGAAGGTGGCGGTTTCAAAAACCCACGCGATGTTTCGACCATGGTGCTTCTGCCACTTGTCTGTTCGAAAGTGGATATTCCGGTCATTGCTGCGGGCGGCATTCTAGATGGCAAGACCATGGCTGCGGCCTTTGCGCTTGGCGCGGAAGGTGTCTTGCTTGGCACCCGCATCCTGTCATCTGCGGAAAGCCCTGTGCACCAGAACTGGAAGGATGCGATTGTCGAAGCTGAGGAAACCGACACGGTGTTTCTGAACCGAATGGGGCCGGGGCCTGCATTGCGCGCGCTTCGTACCGAGCGGACATCGCGGCTGCAAAAACATCCTTCCGACAATATCTTTGCCGAGTTTGCGAATGTGCAGGATGTCTATTTCGGCGGAGACCTGGAGGCGGGGATCGCGCTCACCGGGCAGGTGGCTGGCCGGATCAATGATATCAAGCCGGTCGCGCAAATCTTTGATGAACTTGTGTCAGAATTTCACGATGTGATCGGAAATCTGCATGAAAATTATGGCGTAAGCCGATAGTTTGAGTGGAATGTTCCCTCTCTTCTCTTTAGAACAGGCAAAATAGTTCGGGGATGGCGGCGTCTGTCGTCATCTTATCTAAAAAGGAAGTCTTATTTATGCTGAAGAACTGGCTTTTTGCGACAGTGACCGCGACCGCGTTATTGGCCGCTTGCTCAAATGAAACAAAAACCGAGACCACTCCGTCCGAGCCAGTTGCTGAAGAGACAAGTCCGGCTACATCCGACAATCCGCTGCTGGCTGAATGGGATACGCCATTTGGTATTCCGCCTTTCGGCGAAATCGAGAACGACGATTACATGCCGGCTCTGGAGCAGGGCATTGAGGAACTCCGCGCTGAGATTGATGCGATTGTTTCCAGCGAAGAGCCGGCAACATTCGAGAACACCATTCTGGCGCTTGAGACGTCCGGTGAGACACTGGGGCGCGTATCAAGCGTGTTTGGGAATGTGACCGCCACCGATACGAATGACGTTCTGCGTGGTATGGAAGCCGAGTTCTACAAACGGATTACAGCCGAGCGAGACGCGATCTATCTGAATGATGCTCTCTTTGAGCGCGTGAAGTCTGTCTATGAAGACCTGCCTGAGCTTGAACTTGATCGTCAGGCTGAGCGTCTGGTCGAGCTGACCTATCGTGACTTCCAGCGCCGCGGTGCAGAACTTTCGGCTGAAGACAAGGAACGTGTCAAAGAGATCAATGCGCGCCTGTCAGAGATCGGCACCAAGTTCTCACAGAATCTGGTCGCTGAGACCAACGGGTTTGAGCTGCTCATCACGGATGAAGCAAATCTTTCCGGCCTCTCTGAAAGCCTGATCAATTCCGGCCGTGCGGCGGCGGAAGCGAAAGGCAAGGAGGGCTGGCTCTACAACCTTAATCGCTCAACATACGAAGCGTTCATGACGCAGGCTGACAGCCGCGATCTGCGCAAAAAGCTGTTCGACGGTTACCGTTTCCGTGCCGCGAATGGCGGACCGAATGACTCCGGCGAACTGATCCTGGAAACTGTTCGCCTGCGCGCAGAGAAGGCGCAGCTGATGGGGTATGAAAACCACGCCGCTTTCCAGCTCGAGACACGTATGGCGAAAACACCGCAGCAGGCGATCGACTTCCTGTTGCTGGTCTGGGAGCCGGGGCTGGCACGCGCGAAAGAGGAGCTTGCAGACATGCAGGCCCTCGTCGATGCCAGCGAAGACCAATACAAGGTCGAGGGCCATGACTGGTGGTATCTGGCTGAGAAAGTACGTCAGGATAAATATGCGTTCGACGACAGCCAGCTGAAGCCTTATTTCGAACTGTCTGCGATGCGCGACAGTGTTTTCGAAGTCTCCAAAAAGCTGTTCAACATCGAATTCGAGCCGCTGGATGACGTGCCGCTCTGGAATGACACCGTGGTGCCGTTTAAGGTCAGCAATCCGGATGGCAGCCTGATCGGCGTCTTCATGGCCGACAATTATGCACGCGATTCCAAGCGTGGTGGTGCCTGGATGTCTGGCTATCGCGGCGCCTCTGAAATTGATGGTGAAGTCGTTCGTCCGATTGTGACCAACAACCTCAATCTGATCCAGCCTGCGGAAGGTGACCCGACCCTGCTGAGCTTTGACGAGGTTGAAACGCTCTATCATGAATTCGGCCATGCGCTTCACGGGCTGCTCACAACGATCCGCTATGAGCGTATGTCCGGTGTTGGTGGACCGCGCGACTATACGGAGTTTCCGGCACAGATCATGGAGCATTGGGCTGGTGAGCCAGAGGTTCTGACGGCCTATGCGAAGCATTATGAGACCGGTGAGCCAATCCCTATGGAGCTGGTCGAGAAAATGCAGGCCGCTGCAAACTTCAACGAAGGTTTCCGCACCACAGAGTACATTGCCGCGTCCCTGCTGGATCTGCGCTGGCATATGCTGACACCTGAGGAAGCAGCTGCGATTACGGATCCACGCGAATTTGAACGTCAGGTGCTGGAAGAGTATGGCCTGATCCCGGAAATCGAGCCGCGCTATCGTAGCCCGTATTTCTCTCACGTATTCTCTGGCGGATATTCCGCTGGATACTACGCATATCTCTGGTCAGAAATTCTCGATTCCGATGGATTTGCGGCTTTCAAGAAAAGTGGTGACATTTTCAATCCGGATCTTGCGAAGAAACTGAAGCAGAATGTCTATGAAGCGGGTGAAATCGAAGAGGCGGACGAGCTCTATCGCCGCTTCCGCGGCGCTGACCCAAGCCCGGAGCCATTGCTTCGAAACCGTGGCTTCCTGTCTGAGGATGACGGCGAAAGCTAAACGAATTCAGTGAGCTGAATGGTTACAATGCCCTCGCTATTGGCGAGGGCATTTTCTTTTGAATTTCATGTAAATTTTATATTGCTATCGGAAGCTGTATTAATTGGCTTGCGCTATAACTTATCCAACCGGGGATCAGGGAGCCGTGGTGGGATGACACAATTTGGGAAAAAGCAGGGACCTGCAAGCTTCGGCAAGCGGCGTACAGGTCTGCAGCCGGGGGCTGCGCGGCGACCAGTTGGCAGTGTGCCAGCGGGCGGGCTCAGCGAAGAGGCACAAAGCTTTCTGAATTCCGAGCGCAAGCAGATGTCTGCGCGGAAGACGTCTTCGTCGTCTTCCGCTCTTGGTTTTCTGGAAACATCGCCATCTGCACCGGCGAGCAAGCGAGCTGGCAATGGTGAAAAGACAGGAGACAAGCCTGTCGCGTTCCGTCGCCTGTTTTCCTATCTGATCGATACGCTGGTTCTGGGAATACCTTATGCCTTTGTGATCGAGCCGCTTGTGTTCGGTCAAAGCACAACGGTCTTGATCCAGCCCGGCTATGATCCGGCAGAAACATTCACCGGCGATTTGCTCACCGCGCTGATCATGTCGATGGGGCTACAAATCCTGCTCAGAGCTGCTTATTCCATCGCAATGGAATCCTCCTCAACGCAGGCAACACTTGGGAAAATGGCGTTGGGCCTGGTTGTGGTGAATAGTCAGAAGACAAAGCCGTCTCTCGGCCAGGTAATTTCGCGCAACACATTCGGTCGTTTACTTTCGAACATCGTGCCATTCGGGATTGGATATCTGATGGCTCTGTTCAATGCCGACAAGAAATGCCTTCACGATATGGTGTCGGGCACGCTTGTCTGCACAAAAGGAACAAGCTCCGCGTCGTCGTACGCAGAAGCTTTTGCCTGATAAAAAAAGGCGAGCCGCTGGCTCGCCTTATTTGGTTTATTTCAACATCTCGTAAGAGTCTGGTTCTTCGTCTCGAGACTGGTTCCAGAAGTCGATGAGCCGGAGCGGCCAGTTCTGAGCCACGCGTCCTTTGCTGTTGCGATACCATGTGTTCGCTTTGGCATAGGCCCACGGCATTTGAGCATTCGCCGCATCAATCATCTCGTTATAGGCGTCATGCACCTCTTTCCGGATATCAGCGGCATGAACACCGGCATCTGCCATCATCTTCATGAGTACGGTCATGTAATGCGCTTCGCTCTCTGAGAAGAAGATAATGGACGCATTCACCACAATGTTCGTGTTTGGCCCGTACATGAGATAAAGATTCGGGAAACCCGGCACAGTCACGCCCTTATAGGCGCGGCCGTCTCCATCCCACATCTCATGCAGATCCTGACCACCACGCCCCTTGACGGTCATCGGGAAGAGGAAGTCCTGGGCTTTGAAGCCTGTGCCATAGATGAGGACATCAAACTCATGCTCCTCACCATCCTCTGTGATGATGCCTTTTGGTGTGATTTCACGGATATTGCCCGTATCGAGCGTGACATGATCCTTGCGGAGGGTTTCGAGCCAGATGCCGTTGTCACGCAGTGAACGTTTGCCGGAAATCTGGAAGTCCGGTGTCACCGCCTCGGCCAGAGCCTTGTCGCCTTTGGCCTGCTCGGTGATGTAATCCTCGATCTGCTTGCGGAAATCGGCCGCTTCCGCATTTGGTGCGTAGTCGAAGTCTTTCCACGCCGGATCAATCTGCAGATAGAGCAGCGGCGCATCGCCCATGCTCAGGAACAGGAAGAAGCGATACCACATCTGATAGAAGGGGATCTGACGGAGCAGGTGCAGTTTTTCAGACGTCAGGGCGTCGTGATAGTTTTCGGTTGGGGCGAGCCAGCCAGGTGTACGCTGGAAGACGCGCAATTCGCCAACTTCCTTGGCAATTTCCGGCACAAGCTGAATGCCGCTGGCACCTGTGCCGATGACGCCGACCTTTTTGCCCTTCAGATCGACCGAATGATCCCAGCGCGCCGAGTGGAAGGCCGGACCAGCAAATGTATCGCGGCCTTTGATCTCCGGATAAGCAGGCTGGTTCAGCTGACCGACCGCGCTGACCACACCACGCGATGTCAGGGATTCGGTTTTGCCATCCTTGGACTTGATGGTGACCGTCCAGGTCTGATTATCGTCATGATACTCAGCGCCGGTCACTTCCGTGTTGAAGCGGATATGCTTACGCAGGCCGTACTTGTCTGCAATTTTCTGGAAGTATCTCAGCAGATGGCCCTGCGTCGAGAAATGGTTCGGCCATTCATGGTCTGCTTCAAAGGAATACGAATAGATGTGGTTCGGGCTGTCGACGCGGCATCCAGGGTATGTGTTCTCATACCAGGTGCCACCCAGCTCCGGATTCTTTTCGATGATTTCGAACGGGATTCCCTTGGACTGAAAGACGATGCCCGCCAGAAGGCCGGACATGCCGGCACCGATAATGATCATCTTGTGATCGGCAGCCCAATCCGATGGGATATCAATGCCATGGCCTGGCATGCGCTTGTCTTCTCCATCCAATGGGAGCTCAAGCGACAGAAAGTCGAAATACTCGTCAGGAATGTGGTCTGTTGCAACATAGTCCATCATCTTCTGGAGCGTCGCGCGGTCTGGTGGTGAGGGCAGCTTGCCTGTCTCGGCATACTTTTCCATTGCGTCTGCAACGGCATCACGAAGCACTTTCTTCGCGTCTTCGGCGATGCCGCCATCCGGATCACCATTAATCAGTTCGTATTCCGGTTGATAAGCGGGATCGTCAATGAAGCGGGTGTCGCCCGTCAGGTGAACATAGATGATGGCGAGTGTTGGATGATGCGCGTGTGTCAGCGCTTCGCGCAGATATGCGCCATCCAGCGGTGCTGAACCGTCCGGCATAGTTTCCTCCCTAGTGTACTTTTATGCTGGAAAGTCTAATCGATTTTTTATTCAAGGCGAAGACGATATTCTGGAAATATTCGTAGAGATCACAAAAAGTTTTGCTTAAATTCGGCAAATGAAAAGGGTGACGTAAGGTCAGCAACTATTGGAATTGATAGCTGACGTAACGTACAAAAAAAGCCCGCCAGTGGCGGGCTTTTCGAAACAGATTCGGTGAAGACCTATTCGCCTTCGATAGGCTTCAGATTGACGGCCTTTGGACCTTTGCCGCGATTGTCCGCTGCGAGGTCAAAAGTCAGCTTCATGCCATCCTCAACGCCTTCGATACCGGAGCGTTCGATTGAGGAAATGTGCACAAAGACGTCTGCGCTGCCATCGTCTGGCGTAATGAAGCCAAAGCCGCGATCCTGATTGAAAAACTTGACGACGCCTGTGACGCCTTCTTTTTCAATCTGCATTGGTTGGCGTGGAGGACGTGACCCACCGTCACGGTCGCCGCCGCGGAAACCGCCGCCGCCACCGCCACCACGGTATCCACCGCCGCCGCCGTCGCGATCACCACCACGGAAGCCGCCGCCACCGCCGCC
>NZ_JBHSSW010000034.1:0-3069 GCF_042659465.1 Ponticaulis profundi
TCAACGCCCAGAACCTCGCCCAGCATGGCCCCTCCTAATAAGACACGTCGTTAAGGACGTCGTTATGCTCGTGTCTTAGCTCGGAACCCCGCCGTCAGGCAGGCGGCCTCAATCGGGCGGTTACGTCTCTCCCGCAGCCAATGCAGATGCAGAAAGAGTGATCGGCCCTTAGCGGACACCCGTTCATCATTGATGCTGTAAAGCGCGGCTTCTGAAGCGGCTGTTCGTTCTATCGCACAGCATGGCCGCATCTGCTGCTGGCGTCTGTACGGACAAACTCTCGAGTTGTTTCGCGATGACCCACTTCTAATCCTGGACTTCTTCCAGTTGCCATTTGGGGCCGCCAAACTTGCGGACCTACTACTCAGGCCGTCAGACTTCACACCTCTGATAGCATAGTGCCGGTCGATCAACTTGGCCCGCGGCTCAGTCTTGGCCGCGGGTGGATGGAAATATTCGAATCAGTCTCGTGTGCAAACATACGCATTACGATCTTCTGACATATTTTGTCCGTATTTTTGCGAACGATATGCTTCTTACAACGTAATTTGCCGCTTAACTACGTAAATCGCGCCAAAATATGACATCTAACAATATAAGAAAGACCCGGCCTTCATGCCCGTGGATCGGGATTTCGGGATTTTGTTGGCCGCCTATGACATCGACCCCGGGACCTACATCCCGCGCGTTGCCGAGATGACGAACTTCAACATGTGGACCTTCAACAGCCGCATTTTCCCGGACATTGACCCGCTTGTCGCCAGCAAAGGCGACCGTGTCCGGGTGCGTGTCGGCAATCTGACAATGACCAATCACCCCATCCACATGCACGGCTATGATTTCGAGGTGACCTGCACGGATGGAGGATGGGTCCGGCCGGAGGCCCGCTGGCCTGAGGTCAGCATCGATATTCCGGTAGGCGCGATGCGTGCCTACGAATTCGATGCCGTTCATGAAGGGGACTGGGCGTTCCACTGCCACAAGTCACACCACACCATGAACGCCATGGGTCACGAACTGCCCACGATCATCGGCGCCAACAAGACCCGCGTCACCGACATGGTTCGCAGGCACCAGCCCGGATACATGTCGATGGGAACAGCAGGCATGGGTGACATGGGCGAGATGTCCATGGAAATCCCTGAGAACACCATCCCGATGATGACAGGCTGGGGTCCGCATGGTCCGCTGGAGATGGGCGGCATGTTCTCTGTCATGAAGGTGCGCGAAGGCATCGCTCCTGACGACTATTCCGATCCGGGTTGGTATGAAAACCCTCCCGGTACGCAGGCATGGGAATGGACGGGCGAATTGCCCGAGCATGCCAGCAACTACAGCCCCGAAACCATCCTGACGCCGCGTGGCGGCAAGCGGTTGGGCTGATCTGACCCTATCGAGCACCATAAAGGAAAACGCGATGAAATCGTTGATGCTGGTTACTGCCATTTCTCTCTTCCCGGCCCTCGCGCTCGCAGCGGGTACCCATGAAGGCGGCCATGACGAATATGCTATGGGGACCCCGGCCGCCGAAGGCGCCGCAGACATGAAATCCGTCGAGATTTCGATGCGGGAGACTGATGAGGGCACGATGATCTTCGAGCCTTCGGAACTGTCTTTTGCGTCCGGTGAAACCGTCCGTCTGGTCATCACCAACGATGGCGAGCTGGAACATGAGTTCGTCATGGATACCGTCGAGGCCAATGCCGAGCACAAGGAGCTGATGGCGCGGTTCCCCGAGATGGAACATGACGACCCGAACGCGGTCCGTCTTCAGCCGGGCGAGACCGGCGAGATCCTTTGGACCTTCGAAAACGAGGGCGAGTACGAATTCGCCTGCCTGATGCTGGGTCATTACGAGTCCGGCATGCACGGCCCCCTGAACGTCACCGAATCCTGAACCCCGAGGACCTGACCATGAAACTTATCCAACTGACTGCCGCTGCGCTGATCCTTTCTGCTGGAGGCGCCTTTGCTGACACACACATCACCAATGGGACCGTCACCAAGGTCGACACCCAGTGGAGCAAGGTGACCGTCGATCATGAGGAGCTGAAGAACCTGGATATGCCGGCCATGAAGATGGTTTTCCAGGTCGCGGAGCCTGAGATGCTCGATGGCCTCAGCGAGGGTGCCGCCATCCGCTTCGCCGCTGACCGTGTGAACGGCAAGCTGACCATTACCGAAATTCTGGAATAAATCAGAAAGCGCTGGAGGTTATAGAATGAGAACGTTGTTCATGTCCGTACTGGCGGCTGCCAGTATCACTGCAAGCGTCGGTTATGCTGAGGAAGGAAGTCATAGCACAAGAGGATCAAATCCAAATGCTGGGGGCGGAATATCAGTTTCCGTGGATAACACGCCGGAGAGACCAGAGCCTTCGTCAAGACTGGCTCGCCCCACAAACACGATACCGGTTCCGGCAGGGCGTATCATGTCGAACAAGGAACTGAGAAGAGCAGGGTTAAAACCCGATGATGTCGTCATGCACGTTTCAGTTTTCTGAGGAACAGGCTTAGCATCGTCATATGTCTCAAATTTACGGAGGACTGAGATGAGTTCTGTTAAGATCCTTATTGCCGCAGCGATTGCTGCGACCAGCCTTACTGCGCCCGTCTTTGCTCAGGACGCTGAATTCCAGATGCCTGAGCAGTGCGCCATGGCTGCACCCGCCAGTGATATGCCCGCGGAAAGCATGGACGGGTCACAGATGGGCGGCGATGCGCAGTCTGACGGCATGGGCGCCATGATGGGTATGGGCGGCGTGGATTTGGCAACCATGCCGGAACATGTTCAGGAAAACATGCGTCGCATGATGGTAACGATGCCAGCCATGCACGACGGCATGATGAACGAGGATGCCGACGTGGCCTTTGCTTGCGGCATGCTTGCCCATCACCAGGGTGCCATCGACATGGCCGAGGTGCTTCTCGAACATGGCGAGGACGATGAGATGCGCACCCTCGCGCAAGAGATCATCGATGCCCAGGTCGGTGAGATGGAGCAGATGACCACGTGGCTTGCTGAAAACGCCAACTGAGCCTGCCTTGAACCGCGCGGCATGACGCCGCG
>NZ_JBHSSW010000034.1:3163-8319 GCF_042659465.1 Ponticaulis profundi
TGAACATCGGAGACGCCTCTGCCCTCTCGGGTGTATCGGCCAAGATGATCCGCTACTACGAGCAGACCGGGTTGATCCCCCTAGCTGCGCGCACAGCCTCGGGGTATCGAAACTACGCCGATGCAGACGTTCACATGCTTCGGTTCATTGCACGGTCGCGGGATCTGGGCTTTCCGATCAGCGAAATCACCGACCTGTTGGATCTGTGGCGTAACACCGACCGGCGTAGCGCCGATGTCAAAGCACTGGCACAAGCCCGGATCCAGGATCTCCGCCACAAGATTACCCACCTACAGGACATGGCCGACACGTTGGAGACGCTGGTGCGATCCTGCGCCGGAGACGAGCGCCCGGACTGCCCGATCCTGCATAATCTGGAAACGGAAGCATTCCCTGCCTCGGGCAGACGCTCAAATCATGCCGGTCCCCACGCCAACATCAACGAAAGGATCACATCGTGATCGACAGACGCCTGTTCATCGGAACGCTCGCCGCGGTCCTCATTCCCGCAACATCGGTGCTGGGGGCGGTGTCCACATCCCAAGACACTCTAATCGCGGTGGTTCGATCACCCGATTGCGGCTGTTGCGGAGCCTGGATCGATCACCTGCGAGACAGTGGTTTTGCCGTCGAAGAAACTCTGTCCGATGACGTCGAGGCCTTCAAGGATCAGCATGCCGTGCCCCAGCCTCTTCGGTCCTGCCACACCGCCCTTGTCGAGGGCTATGTGATCGAGGGCCATGTTCCGGCCGAGGCCATCCGCACCCTGCTGGATCAGCGCCCCGATGTCCTTGGTCTGGCAGTTCCGGGAATGCCGATCGGATCTCCCGGCATGGAGATGGGCGATCAAACGGAGCCGTTCGAAGTCATTCTCTGGAGCGATTCCGGCACAAACATATTCGCAAGCTATTAAGGGGGCCCCATGCCATCAGCATCGCCTGGAACCGCGACCCTCCATCGGATGGTCATGACCAAACACATGTGTCCCTACGGACTCAAGTCGCTCGATCTGCTCAAGCGCCAAGGCTTCCGCGTCGAGGACCATCATCTGACGACCCGCGGCGAGGTCGATGCCTTCAAGGAGCAGCATGACGTCCAGACCACGCCGCAGACCTTCATCGGCGGCCAGCGGATCGGCGGCTATGACGACCTGCGGCGTCATTTCGGCAAGACCGTTCGCGACAAGACCGCGACGACCTATCGGCCAGTGATCGCCCTGTTCGCCATGGCAGCCGCCATGGCCCTGGCCACCAGTTGGGCGGCGTTCGGCCAGCTCTTCACGGTGGCTGCGGCGGAATGGTTCGTGGCCTTCGCGATGTGTCTCCTGGCCTTGCAGAAACTGAAGGACGTGGACAGCTTCGCCACGATGTTCCTGAATTATGATCTGCTGGCCCAGAGGTGGGTTCGTTACGGCTACGTCTATCCCTTCGCCGAGGGTCTGGCAGGCGTCCTGATGGTCGCGGGCGCGCTGATGTGGTTGTCGATCCCGGTGGCCCTCTTCATCGGCACCATTGGCGCTGTGTCGGTTTACAAAGCGGTCTACATCGACAAGCGAGAGATCAAATGCGCCTGCGTCGGTGGTGACAGCAACGTGCCCCTAGGCTTCGTCTCGCTGACAGAGAACCTGATGATGATCGCCATGGCCATCTGGATGCTGATCAAGGTTACGATGCTCGGGCATTGAGCACGCTATTCGATAGAGAGCCGCGCTTTGCAGCGCAAACGGCTGCAGGCGAAAAGTTCTACTGTGCCTGTAGCCGAAGATGAAAATGGATCATTCCGACCATGAGGCACAGCCTCAATGTTCCGGCTTCAAGAGAAACCTAAAATAGAAACGGAGACATATCATGGGATATGGCCGCTTTTTCGCGATGATCGCGACCTCTACCATCGTCATGTATGGGCTGATGTACCTCAATACCTACTCGATTGATCACATCGAGTTTTCGCAGACCCGCATGTGGATGGCGATTTACATGGGATCGGTCATGGCGGTCATCATGCTCGCCTTCATGTTGGGCATGTATACCGATCGAAAGAAGAACATTGCGATTTTCGTTGGCGCTGGTTTGGCGTTCGTTCTGTCCCTCTGGCTGGTGCGAAGCCAGGAGACGGTCGAGGATCTTGCCTGGATGAAGGCGATGATCCCCCACCATTCTATCGCTATCCTGACCAGTGAGCGCGCGGATATTTCCGATCCAAGGGTCCGGGACCTTGCTGACGCGATCATCGAGGCGCAGCGCAACGAGATCGCAGAAATGAAACGGTACATCGCCGATATCGAGGCGAATGGCGACGCACCTGCGGGCACTCCCCGCGTGGAGGCTAACTGAATCACATCAAATGAGGGTGTCACTCCCCGGGCATCTTAGATGGAAGAACATCAGTAGAAAGTTGGCAGGACATGGATCACGATCATCATCACTCGGCGCTCGACATCCCTGCGGGGACCGAGACGGCAAAGGACCCGGTCTGCGGGATGACGGTCGCGGTCAAGGCTGACGGGCGTCGAGCGGAGTTCGGAGACAAGACTTTCCATTTCTGTTCGGAAAAATGCCAGACCAAGTTCAAGGTAGATCCGTGGTTCTACGCTTCCGGCAGAGCCGCAGGACAGAAAAAGTCCGCTCCGGCCAACGCTCAGTATACCTGTCCGATGCACCCGGAGATTGTCCGCGATGTGCCCGGCGACTGTCCGATCTGCGGCATGGCGCTCGAACCGATGCTGCCCTCGGACGAGCCGAGCGAGGAACTGACCGACTTCACTCGGCGCATGTGGATTTCAGCCGCCGCCGCAGTGCCACTGGTCATCCTGACAATGGGTGAACTGGTCGCTCTGCCGGTGCGGGACTGGATTGGCCACCAAATCGCGAGCTATCTCGAATTCGTTCTGGCGACGCCTATTATCCTCTGGGCCGCCTTGCCTTTCTTCAAGCGAGGCTGGGACTCGCTTGTAAACCGATCACCGAACATGTGGACGTTGATCAGTCTTGGCGTGGGCGCGGCCTATCTCTATTCGCTCGTCGCGACTTTCCTGCCCGGCGTATTTCCCGATGCCTACCGAATGGGTCATGGTGTCGGCACCTACTACGAGGCGGCCGTGGTGATCGTGGCTTTGGTCTTCGTGGGTCAGGTTCTGGAATTGCGGGCACGAGAACGCACTGGGGATGCCATTCGAGCGCTGCTCGATCTCGCACCAAAGACCGCGCGGCGTATCCTGCCGGATGGCTCGGAATATGACGCGCCTTTGGAAAACATCATGGAAGGTGACCGGCTCCGCGTGCGCCCGGGCGATGCGGTGCCGGTGGACGGCATAGTGATCGAGGGCCGCTCATCCCTGGACGAGAGCATGCTGACCGGCGAGTCGATGCCGGTGGAGAAAAGTTCAGGCGATGCAGTGACCGGGGCCACGATCAACAAGAACGGCAGCCTCGTGATCGAAGCGGGCAAGGTCGGCGCCGACACGGTTCTTGCGCAGATCGTGGCGATGGTCTCGAACGCGCGGCGGTCCCGTGCCCCGATCCAGGGGATGGCCGACCGGGTCTCGGCAGTGTTCGTGCCAACGGTGGTCGGTATCGCAATCTTAGCCTTCCTCGTGTGGCTAATTTTCGGCCCCGAGCCCTCGCTGGTCTTTGCCATTGCCTCGGCCGTGTCAGTCCTGATCATTGCCTGCCCATGCGCCCTTGGGCTGGCCACGCCGATATCGATCACCACCGCGGCGGGGCGGGGCGCACAGGCGGGTGTGCTGATCAAGGATGCCGAAGCGCTGGAGCGGATGGCGGGGGTCGATACCCTGATTGTCGACAAGACTGGCACGCTGACCATGGGCAAGCCAAAGCTGACGGATACCGTGGTGCTGGGGGACAGGACCGAAGCGGACTTGCTGTCCCTGGCGGCAGCGCTCGAGCGCGGCTCGGAACACCCGCTGGCCGAAGCGATCGTCGAAGGCGCCGAAGCGCAGGGCGCGGGGCGACAAGAGGCAGTGGATTTTGAAGCCGTCACCGGCAAAGGCGTGCGCGGCACGGTTGGCGGACGGGCAGTGGCGCTCGGCAACGCGGCGATGATGCAGGAGATGGGACTAGACACGGGCACGGCCGAGGCGAAGGCCAATACCCTGCGCGCCGAGGGCAAGACGGCAATGTTCATCGCTGTCGATGGTGCCCTGGCCGGCATCGTGGCGGTCGCCGACCCAATCAAGGAAAGTACCGCGCAAGCGATCCGCGAACTCCACGCACAGGGGCTGCGCGTCATCATGGCGACGGGTGACAACGAGCGCACGGCACAGGCTGTGGCGAGCAAGCTCGGCATCGACGAAGTCCGCGCAGGTGTCCTTCCGGAAGCCAAAAAAGACCTGATCGACCAGTTGCGCCGCGAGGGACACAAGATCGCCATGGCGGGAGACGGGGTGAACGACGCGCCCGCACTGGCCGCTGCCGATGTCGGCATCGCCATGGGCACGGGCGCGGACGTGGCCATGGAAAGCGCCGGGATAACCCTTCTGGGTGGTGACCTGATGGGCATCGTCCGGGCACGCAAGCTGGCGCGGGCGACATTGCGCAACATCAAGCAGAACCTGTTCTTCGCCTTCGCATACAATGCGCTTGGCGTGCCAATTGCGGCAGGTCTGCTTTACCCCATCACCGGGACTTTGCTGTCACCGATGATCGCAGCTGCGGCGATGAGCCTGTCCTCCGTTTCGGTTATTACCAACGCCCTCCGCCTGCGGCGGGTGGATCTGTAAGAAAGCAAAAAGGAAAAACAAATGACGACATTCAATATTCCGAACATGAGCTGCGGCCACTGCAAGGCAACGGTGCAAAAGACCATCCATGCAATCGACCCCGAGGCACAGATCGAGTTCGACATGGCGTTACGAACGATCGCTTTGGAAAGCCGGGCTAAGCCGGACAACCTTCAAGTGGCACTGGCCGCAGCAGGATACCCCGCCACTCTGGCCTGAATTAAAGTGTTGGGCCGGATGTTCAGTCGCCGCAATGGGCGTATCAGGCGACTGGCCCATCTGCCTTATCAAAATGTATCATGCTCATACCTCATTCGTGCTTATCCAGACACGAGGCTGTAGGTTATCAAGCGTATCCCGCACCAGCATGACCGAGTTGACCAGGACCATGGCCGCCGCCGCGGCGGCCATGGTCAGC
>NZ_JBHSSW010000035.1:0-2677 GCF_042659465.1 Ponticaulis profundi
CGGGCGACCTGGCTGTTCTTGCGCGTCTCGGCCAGCTCCACCGCGTTCCACAGCGCCGCCCGGTCCTGCACCCAATCCGGCGCATCCGCAGGCGCGAGGGTCTCGACGTGATCGACCCCGCCGCGTGCGCGGTAGTCGAAGGCGAGGCCGGTGCGCTGATCCACGATCAGCTCGGCACTGCGATACGCGGCCGCCGCCGTGGCGCTGCGCCCGGCAGAGCGGGAGATCATCGTGGCTCGAAGATGATAGATCGCCATATGCGCGCGCGCTCTTGCCTGGGGTTCAAAGGGGAATGCAGTTGCCCCTTTGCCCACACAAACGTGCAGCGTTTGTATAAGTGGGCACTTCGTGTCTTGCACCCTACGCTCAGCGCCTCCAGACTTGCAACCATTGAGCGACCACAGGATTTCAAAATGCCCAGGACCATTGACCAGCAGATCGCCGAGGCACAGGCCAAGCTGAACCGCCTCAAGACCCGACAGAAGGCCAGCGACACCCGACGCAAGATCATCGTCGGCGCCATCGTGACGACAGAGGCTTTGAAGGACCCGAAGATCGCCAGATGGATGGCGTCCACCCTGCGCAAGAACGCCACCCGCGAGGTCGATCAGAAGGAAATCGCGGGACTGCTGGCCGAGTTGGACGCGAAGGCGGGCACCGCATGAGCGCTGCTGCCAAATCCCCCGCCGAGCTGATTGCCGACCTGACCGACCAGGTGCGGCTCCTGCGCCAGGACGTAAGCAACCTCACCGCCACCGCAACCACCAAGGCCGAGGCGGCACGGCTCAGGGCCTCGGTGCAGAAGATCACCATCGACGCCCTGGAGCAGAACCGGCAGATCGCCAGCACCGCGGCCGAGATGTCCCGCCGCATGCACCGCGACAGCCTCACCGCCGCCCAGGAGGCCGCAGGACAGGCCGTGAGGGGGCTGGAGGATCAGATCAGGGCCGCCGCCAACCACATGCGCCTGGAGGCCGTCAAAGGCCGCCAGCAGGCCCTCTACAGCTTTGGAGGGGGTCTGGCCGTCTTCGGAGGAATTGCCGCCCTGGGGGCCGTTCTGGGCATCGTGGCGCTGCTCCTGATCCAAGGGCGCGGTGATGCTCATTCCTTTGGTCGCAACCCTGGGCTCTTCTGCGGCTCCGCGGGTGGAGAGCGCGGAACCCTTGCCAGTAGCGGAGAGGGATACTGCGTCTTCTGGCTTGATTGATGATCGGCCTATGTCCCGGCTCCCTGACAAAGGTTCGCAGGGGTCGTTGCAGTTGCAGGATATGCGCAATGTCTACCGAAATTGCATTTCGGCATCCGCGCTGCGTGTTGGAACGCCTCCCAAGGTCTTTGACGGTTATGACTCGTTATGCGGTCACGACGTAGCAGCAAGTCAAAGCAATTGCACTGAGCCTTGTTTTTCGTGCAGTTTTCTGCCTGTCGAGCATAGCTTTCGGGCTAATACCCCCCCTGCGCGGTCTGATGCATAACAATCGCTCTACAGATTCTCTTCTCGAAAGAGAACGGGCCGGTTTATGACCGGCCCATCCATGGCTCTATGCGATCTTAGATCGTGAGATCGTCTGGCTCTGTCCCGGCCACGATGGCCTCCCGAAACCAAACCGGCTGCCGACCACGTCCTGACCAGACCTGATCCGGATTGCTCGGATTACGATACTTTGGGGCGACCGCACCACGCTTCGCGGTTTTGGCCTCCGCAAGTTCGGAGAGGGAAAACCCGTATTCGCGGGCCTTTTCCTCAAGATCGCGTCTGGCCTCAGCTTTGCGGCGGTCGTCATAATTGGCGATGGCCTTGTCGAGATCCTTCTTGAGGCGCTTCAGGTCCTCGAGGCTCATGGTGTCGAAATCGATATTAAACATAGCTACCCTTACATTTTCAGTCGGCGCCCGAGTTATGTGCCATCAAATCCAAAAAGAAGAGGGCATATAGCGAGGAGAGAAAAATATTTTGTCATGCGTAATGTGCAATTACCCTGCATTTTGAAACCATAACAAAAATCTATCAGACCTCTTGTACCCAAAAGTAAGAATCAAAAGTTCTCCATCCGGCGGGCCACGAGATCGTAATGCCTGTTCAGTTTCTTTTCGAAACAGGGATAGACCAAGTGATCCGTTCAGAACTGCTGGCAAAGCTTCGCCAGGAAAATCCTCGTCTGACCGCGCTTGCCGCGGAAAAAGCTTTGGACACGATCCTGGACGAGATCGCCAAGACCCTGAGCCAAGGTCACAGGGTAGAGCTGCGCGGGTTCGGGAGTTTCTTCAGCAAGGTCCGGGTTGCCCGGACGGGTCGCAATCCGAGAACCGGAGAGGCCGTGGACGTGCCGCCCAAGCGGCACATGCATTTTCGGGCCTCAAGGCAGCTCCTGGAGCGGCTCAACCGCCCCACAACCCCTGGCTGATCCCCGCCCCCCTGCGCGGCCTGGCGCATAACACCTCATATCCGGAAGAATGCAGCCAGAGGTTGAAGCGCCACGCCCGCGACAGGCGCCGTCTCACCAGCAAATCCCGCCGTTGCCACCAGCACCGCAGTCGAGATCCAGACCTTCCCCCTGACCCCCACCCGCCGCGCGCGCATACGCTCGCGGAGTCGTCCGCTCAGCCCACAAGGGGCTTCGCAAACGACGGCAAACAAAAACTCCACAATCCGTCCATCCGGCGGGGGGTCGCCAGC
>NZ_JBHSSW010000036.1:0-2503 GCF_042659465.1 Ponticaulis profundi
CGGTTTCGAGGATGTGGCAGCGATGGGTCAGGCGATCGAGCAGCGCGGTCGTCATCTTGGCATCGCCAAAGATGCTCGCCCACTCGCTGAAGCTCAGGTTGGTGGTAATGACGACGCTGGTGCGCTGTAAGCGCGACGTCGCGGCCCTATGCGGTGAGGCTTGACGGCTGTGCGTGCCGCCAGGGCATGAGGTCTTCGATGCGGGATTTGGGGTGTCCGTCGAGGATGGCGCGGAGGGTGTCGGCGAGATAGTCGACGGGGTTCACGCCGGCCATTTTGCAGGTGGCGACGAGCGAGGCGAGCATGGCCCAGTTCTCGGCGCCGACCTCGTTGCCGGCGAAGAGGGCGTTCTTGCGGGTCAGCGCGATCGGACGGATCTGGTTTTCGACCGGGTTGGTGTCGAGCTCGAGGGTGCCGTCGTCGAGGAAGCGGATCAGGCCGGGCCAATGCGCGAGGGTATAGCGGATATCCTCGGCCAGAAGGGATTTCTGCGGGATGCGCGACAGCTGAGTTCCAAGCCAGGGCTTGAGCGCGGCGATGATCGGGGCGGCCTGGGCGCTCCGGACGGCGAGACGGTCGGCGGGAGCCTGGCCGCGCACGGTCTTCTCGATCTGATACAGCAATGCGATCTGGCGCAGCATCTCCTCGGCGATGGGCGAGCCCTCGCTTTCAAAGCGCTTCACGAAGCGACGGCGGACATGGGTCCAGCAATTGACCAGCTGCCACGGCCCCTCATCGCGCGTGATCTCGGTCAGCGCGTTGTAGGACTGGTAGGCGTCACATTGCAGGAACCGGCCGCGGTATCCGGCGAGGAACTTTAGCGGATGCTCCCGTCCTCGGCCGGGGGCGTAGTGGAACAGCACGATGGGCGGACCGACACCGCCATGGCCGCGATCGTCGGACACGACGGCCCAGAAGTAGCCGCTCTTGGTAGCCTTCCGGCCCGGATCGAGCACCGGCGCGCGGGTCTCGTCCACGAAGATCCGGTCGGCGCCGCGCAGATGAGCCTTCATGTGGTCGATGACAGGCATCAGGTGGAAGCAGGCGCGCCCCGTCCAGTTGCCGAGTGTGCCACGGTCGAGGTGGAGACCTTGCCGCTCGAAGATCCCCGCTTGGCGGTAGAACGGAAGGTGGTCGCCGAACTTCGAGACGATGATCCACGCGATCAGCCGTTCGGTCGGCAGCCCGCCAGGGACGACATGCTCAGGGGCATGCGCCTGCACGACGGCCTGCGAGCAGCGGCGACAGGCGTATCTCGGGCGCCGCGTCACCAGCACCTGGAACTGCGCCGGGATTACGTCGAGCCGCTCGGATATATCTTCCCCGATCCGGGCCATCTCACCGCAGCCGCAGGGGCATTGGATGCTGGCGGGCTCGATCACGCGCTCGACCCTGGGCAGGTGCGCCGGCAGATGCCCGCGGTTGCGCGCGGGCTTGCGAGGTTCTTCCCCGCGCGTTTGGGCAAGCGCGGCCTCTGCCTTTTCCTGCGCGGCCGCGAGGACGCCTTGGGCCAGTTCGGCATCCTCGAGCGGCAGATTGAACTGGTCGGGTGACAGCTTCTCGGAACTCTTGCCGAAGCGCTCGCGCTGCGATGCCCGCAGGATGCCCTCCAGCCGACGATTGGCCTCCTGCACCTCCACGAGCGCCGCCTCGACCTCGGTCAGGCGGGCCTTCAGATGAGCGTTCTCACGGCTGAGGGCATCGGCATCCATGCCTCGGAGTGAATCACGCAAACGCGGTTCTGGCTAGCAAAAACAGGGAATTCCCGTGCGTCCGCCCGCTCACCCTGCGACCAGCGGACGCCGCGCCCGTTCCGGCCGCACCAGCCGCCAATCCAACCCTTCGAACAGAGCCGCCAGCTGCGCCGAGGAGATCCGCATCACTCCGTCCCGCATCTGCGGCCAGACGAACTTGCCTCCCTCAAGGCGCTTGTGAACGAGCACCATTCCGGTCTGATCCCAAACCAGCAGCTTGATCCTGTCCGCCCGTTTCGAGCGGAAGACGAAAACCGCCCCACAGAATGGATCGAGCCCGGACATCTCCTGCACCGCCAGCGCGAGGCCATCGATCCCCTTGCGGAAGTCCACCGGGCGCGTCGCCACATAGACCTTTGTTGGCCCTCCCTGACCGAGCATCATGATGTCGCCGTCCGCGCCGCCCGGATGGACCTGGTCAGCAGGATCTCATCGGCGTCGGCCCCGACGCGGATCACGACATCGCCGACAACGATCTCCACGCCGGTGGCGACCTCCGTCTCTGCCGGCATCGCCGCTGCGGGACCCTCGACGACCAACTCTGCAAACATCGGCAGGGCCGCCACGCTCTCGGGCACGACAAGCTGCCCCGTCCGCAACTTCTTCCGCCAGTCGTAGACCTGCCAGCGCGTCGTCCCGTGCTGCCGCGCGACATCCGTTACCGAGGCCCCCGGCACCAGGCTCTCCGCAGCGACCCGCGCCCGCTCCGCCTTCGTGCGCCGCCGACGCCCGCTCGGCCCCTCGATCAC
>NZ_JBHSSW010000037.1:0-5993 GCF_042659465.1 Ponticaulis profundi
ATATACCCAGCCTTCGCAGCCACAGCCGAGGCGGCGGGCGAAAGCCCACCGCCCGTTCCAGCGCCGGGCGGCCCGCGTCGATCAGGTGCCAGCCGGGATCGGCGGCCGGGGTATCGCGCGTGCTGTTGGCCGCCAGGGTCACCGCCATGTCGGCAAGCTGCATCTCGCTCCGGCCACTACCGCGCGACAGCTCCTCAACTGCACTGCGGTAGAGGTTGCGGCTGGCGAAATCCATGCGGGCATGGCCGGGATGGCGGCGCAGATGCGCTTCAACGAGGCTGACATCCTCGAACAGCGTGCTCCAGTCGGTGGCGGACAAGCCTCGAAAGGCGGTGATGATGTTGCGCAGCGTCACGTTCGACGCGCCTAGCCGTTCCTGCGCATGGCGCACAACGCTGTCGACTGAGGCACCCTGTGTCGCCAATCGCTCCGAGAGCCAGCCCACTGCGGGGGTCACGTCAGGGTCCAGCAGTCGCAGCCGTCCGGCCAACTGAGCCGCGAACAATTCCGACATTGGGTTCGCAATTGCACCGGACAGCAGGTCGGGATGCCCCCCTCCCGGCGCCAGGATACGGTCGGCCAGTTGATCCGCACGGCTGCGGTCCTGCCGGCCCAGGGCCATCTGGTCGGTCAGACGGCGTAGGTTCTCGACCAGAACGATGCGCAAGGTGATGGCAACGGCCCATAATTCGCCGATCGTCAAGGGCTGGACCGTTTGATAGGCGATTAGGAAGCGGCGCAGTGTCTCGGCATCGAAGTGGCTGTCCGTATGCGCAACAAAAGCCCAAGCAATCCCGAAGACGCGGGGGTAGCCTGCAAATGGCCCCGACTGCAGTTTCGGCAGCAGCCGGTAGTAGCCGGGCGGCAGGTCAACGCGGATCTCGCGGATCTGCGCTTCGACCAGATGATAGTTGTCCAAAAGCCAGTCCGCTGCGGGGACCGTCGGTCGCCCGCTCGCGGCATCGTCTGCGTTGTCGTGATATGCCTGACGCAGCGCTCGCGCGTTGTCCGCCAGGCGCTTGTGGAGCGACGAGACCTTTGGCGGAGACGCAATAACGGTCTGACGCGCCGCAAGCGTCATGGCATGCTGTTCCAGCCGCTCGAGGCTGAACAATTCCGACCTGATGGGAGTAGCATCGGACCACAGCGGCCCGGGACTGACAGCTTGATCGAACATGTGCAAAAACATTCCTTGAGAACCAGCCTGAAAGACCGGAAGGAGCAAGATGAGCGGTTGGAGAGTACTGGCATTAGTGGCACTGGCCGGTATCAACGCCAGCTCAGCTGACGATCGAGAGTCAACTTCGTAGATGCATCATGACATGCGCAGGTTTTGGCGCAGGTCAAAAAACTAAATTGATCGAAAATAATATTTAAGACGATAGAGAACCAGGCATCCACACCAACGGGATCAAAGCTTCCGGACGCGCTTGCGCGCTGGCTTACCGATCATTTCAGTTTTTACCCTCGCTTCTTTAATCAAGCGAGCCTCACGCAATCTAGAGGTCTTTTCTTCTGCGACGACTTTGCTTGCATCGATCTCTTCGAATACCCGGTGGCGCGTATTGCGGAGAGTTCTGGTAATTTTAAAGGCATCTTCTGCCTGTTGACGCTGACGGGTATTTCTCTCGATCATTGTAGTTCCTTCCCCTCTGATAGAAATGCATCAAAATTAAAATTCTATCGCGGCTGCATGGGACGCATTAAGGCGCGTACGTCGTTTTGTCCCCGCATAGAAGCTAGTGCTGAGGGATGTACAAGACGGAACGATTGCCTTCAGAAGCGGGAAAAGCGGCGGAAATACCGCCGCTTTTTATGCCTTTAATGCTTATCGCTTAGACAGACTGTCGTGTGGTCTTTGCGAACCACCTTCAGATTGCATGTCGCCTTTGGATTTCGCATCTTCCGTGGCCTGGTCTTGCTTTTCACCCTTCACCCGATCGAGCATCGGTTCACGCTTCGGAGCCGAGCGATTGGTGCGAACGTAATTGTCGAGGGTTGTTTTTTCGGCACCCATTATCGGGTCCTCCATAATGCAACCAAGAAATTCCTGCCTGCATAAGTTAGATAGGGTGCAAGACGTCAATTTGCTACCAGCGTTGGTCTTTCTTTTGCCCGGCACGTCACTGATCTACATCAGCACATCTATGGTGAAACCCTGCTAAAAAAATAAGGCTCTCGTTTGACGAGAGGTGTGGTGTAAGTTCTGAGTTAAGGGCGTGAGGCTTGTCCGGCGGCGGCCGCTTAGCCCTCACGTCACTTTTGCTCACGTGACGTTGGCAAGCCATAAGTCGCCTTTGCGTTTTCAAACCCTGCCTGCAAAAATCCAATGAGGCCTTCTTCCAAGGAGAACTTGATGTACATGCGATCTTTCACGTCGGTTATCGTCTTCAAGCATCCGTTCGTTCTTCGTGGATCCCCAGACGAGTTTCCTGCCGGGCAATACAAGTTGCTGGTTGAAGAAGAACTGCTTGATGGCCTCAGTTTTCCAGCATTCCGGGAGGCAGCTGCTTTCCTGCTGATCTATGGTCCGAGCGCAGGATCGGGACCAAGGGAGATGCGACGCACGACACAGGCAGACGTGCGGGCCGCATTGGAGAATGACACGGAAATGGCAACTAAGGCAGGCGGGCTTGACGTTATGCCGTCTGTGAGCCGAGACATCAGGAACGGCACCAGGTCGGCGTCTCAGGTGCAGGACGGCCGGACAGTGGAACAGCGAGTAGAGCAGTGGATCAACACACTGACGTCGCCATTGCCGCACTAGCCTCCTGATCAGCGCTACTGGTCGACTTGCTCGCGAAGCTGGTGCCGACGCTATTATGGCCGCCGCAATAGCGGTAAAGACTGGTCGAGATAGGTGTCGTCAAAACCGGCCATTCTGGCTAACTGATCATAATCGTGGAAGCAGACATGATTGTCGCGGAAAGTCGCAAGTTTCCGTTCGCGCAGAGAGCGCAGCACCCGGTTCACGTGAACAGCGCTCAGCCCAAGCGCATCCGCCAGATGATACTGGGTCAAAGGACAGTCAAATCCCTCGCGGTTCCCAAGGCCGACCAGCGCCAGCCTGGAACATAACTCCAGCAGAAAATGCGCGACACGCGCGTCTGCGGCGCGGCGACCAACCCCGACGAGATGCTCTACCAGCATAGCCTCATCGCGGGAGGCAGCCCAAAGAACTGCAGCTGCAAGCCGAGGCGCCTGCTCGAACGCGACGATCAGATCACTTGCCGACACCTCTGCCGCTTCGCAGTCGACGATCGGCTCGAAGCTGTGATCTGACGTCCGCAGGAGCACGCTGCGCAGACCTAAAAAATCTCCTGGTATCTGGAAGTCGATGATCTGGCGCGAGCCGTCCGCTTGGATCTTGTAGGAGCAGACCCAGCCTGAAGCGAGGATATAGGCGGCGTGCTGCGATTGACCTTGCCGCACCAGGTCCCGCCCTGCGACGAAGCAACGTCTGCGCTGGTGCAGGGCTGCAAGAATAGAAAGCTCATCGCCAGAAAGGACCACAAATGCCCCAAGCTTCCGGCTCAGGGGGTTGCTATCGCAAGGATCCATGGTGTCCTCCTGTTAGACCTTTGCGTTGCAGCAGATATTTTCGCAAAGGCGGCTTTTGATCGGTCTGGGCCGTCAGAGCTGATGCTGGTTTGTTGGACACTCACGCATTGGCCGTTGGCACTGGCAGCATTGGTCGCGGCGAGAGGTGACTGTCCGGAAATGTTGCTCGAACGTGAGATAAGTGCGGACATTGGCCTTGAAGAGTGTGCGCAGACCTGTTCGACATGGGACGGCACTGGCGAAGTGGATGCGTCGTGCAGAACAAAAAAGGTGCGGACAGCTAAGCCCGCACCCTTCAGTGCATCAGAGACGCGATGTACGTCTGTTTGCGATGGACTGAATGGCAAAAGCCTCGGCCTGCGTGGCCCCCATGCCTAGATCTCGACTGACCACGTAAAGGGCTAAAACGTCGCGCGCATCGCGGGCATCATCGATGGAGCCAGAGGAAGCGATCTGCGGTGCCTTTGTCATTTGGCCACCTTCAGTGCCGCGCCGACCAGTGAAATCTTCGTGCTCGGAGCGGCCGCGATTACCTTCGGCGCTTCCTTCTTGGGCTTTTTCTCATCGCGTTTTCGCTTGTTCATGCCCTTGGCCATGTTCTGGCTCCTGTATAGCCGCCGGAATTTCGAAGGACTCGGCACCCTAGACCTTTCACAGCGAATAGATACGTAATTCGACGAAGGGAGCATGGCCCCCACGGACCAATTTAACCACCCAATGCCACCAGTCCGAAGGCTTTGTGGCATGTGGTTCGGCTCCGCGGCCGACCTAGCCGAAGGGGCGTCGGCCTTCTTCACCGACGCCGCCGCGCCACTGCGGAACCCGGATCACGCGCATCTGCACTCAGCCTCGATCGGCTTCCTTTGGACCAATGTGTCGAATGCGAAAAAGGGTCGCATGGTGATCGGCACGGCCGAGCCGGGCGCACCGCAGGGGGCGATGGGCAAATGGGGCCGCGCCAAGGCCACGCTGCAGGTGACGGACTGGTTCGGAATAGTCCCTGACTTCATTATCACCCTCGACGCCAACTGGTGGCTACAGGCTTCCGACGCAGAGGCCTATGCGCTGATCGAGCACGAGCTTTATCATCGCGCCCAAGACAGGGACGAGTACGGCGCGCCGAAGTTCAATCGGCAGACCGGGCGGCCTGTCTTTACAATGCGTGGGTACGACATCGAGGAATTCATTGGTGTGGTGCGGCACTATGGGGCCGATGCGGCCGGGATATGTGCGCTAATCGAGGCTGCCGAGGCCGAGCCGGAAATTGCAGCCGTGGGCATCGCGCAATGCTGCGGGACCTGCAGGGGAGCGACCTAGTCGGCAACAAGGCCAATCTTGTCACGGGCCTTGTCGTACAGGGCTTGCGCCTTGGCCAGCTGACGCCTCGCTGTGGCAACTTCTGCGTCCGGGGCATTCTGCCTACAGCAGGTGTCATACGCATCTGCAGCCTTCTTTAGTTCGTCGATTGCGTGGCGCCATTCGGGATAAGCAGGATGTTCTTCGACTGGCATGGCTGGTCCTTTCCAACTGAGGCTATCGCATCATGGCACAAACCGAGTTGAACACCGAGATCCGAACATTCATCGTCCAGTCTCTCGCCTGCTTTAATGGATTGGCAAACAGCGCCAAAATCTCCAATGCCCTGCCGCAAAGAAGGCCAACTTGCTTGCGGTAATCCTTCTCTGCCAGATCATACTTGCGTGCTATCATCGAAACCATTCACACCCTCTAATGTGATACCCCACACAAAGATGATGACTTCTATGTTCCTTTAAGGAGCAAAGCGCGGTGGATGAATCATCGGCAGAGAGAGGCTCCCTAAGCATGCGGTATTAATAATGGCGCATATGCAGGGCAGTAAGGTCCTATTGGAACTTCGTCTGCCTCCCGACCCATAGTTGCGATGCCTGATCGCTCCGGATAATCCCCTACGAGCAGGTGGCTGCTGGAGGCCTGGTATGATTGGCGATAAGGGGATGCTTTGTGACTGACGAAATTTCTGTCGGGCACTCTGTCAGGATGCGGGTCAAAAACGCCTTGGAGAAGGCCGCCTATCAGGAGCGCAGGCTTTTTGATGCGGATACCCAGCCATACACCCTGCAGGAACGCCACGAGGCCGAAGCGCTTCACGCCGAGATCGCCAGTCTTGTCGCACGTGCGGACACCTTTAACCGCATGGTCATCGATCGCCTGTCTAAGGAGGCTGAGGACAATGCAGAGAAGCTGGAGCAACTGAGGCGTTTCCGGAGTGCAGGGCGCATCAAGGTTGAGTTTGCCCCATTTTAGTTATCGGTTTCTGGCAACATAAATAGGGCTGCATCAACGCAGGGTACATCGACGTAGGGGATGGTGCTGCGTCTGACCAGCGGCACCGCGATGGACGAGGATGCCCGGGCGGTCGAGATGGCCCTGAAGCTTCTGACCGTCATCCG
>NZ_JBHSSW010000038.1:0-5302 GCF_042659465.1 Ponticaulis profundi
GGTGAGATTGGGGTTTGGAAGGCAGGTGAGTCCGAGCTACAGCACGGCCCATCGAAAGATGGCCAAGGGTGCACACGGACCTCACCTGCCGATCCCAGAATAGCAGATTTCGCTAAGACAAGGATGAACTGCACCGTGCCCCCGCTCGAGGCGGCGAGCATCGCGGTGGCGGCTACAGGGAACTCCTCACTGTACAGAATTATGAAAACCTAATTTGGCTTCAGGCCTTGTGCGGGTGACCACTCGTCGCAGCGATGAACCTCTATGCAGCATCGAGAAGAATCCAGAGAAATCCGAAGAGGGCCGACCGAATTGCCTCAACTCGGGAGAGCATACAGTACCTTCTTCATTTAATTAATGGCCAAATCAGCCGTAACAGTAGCTAAAATCAAGCGCCAATACCGTACGCCTCCCATCGCACATACTCGACATCCAATTAAGGGCAATCTAAAAAATTCTCCACAATCAGCAGTTATTACGCGAACTAGCCTTATCCGGCTAGCGGACGCCGGGGCCCGCAAGGAACGCATGCCGCTATGAAATACTTCCTCGAAAACACGTAACCGGGTAGGGGACAGAGCAGCGCCGCTTGTTGCACATCGCTTAGGAACGTAGATTTTCGTTAGCAATGTGATCCTTAGGCCTTCACCCCCAAAGTAAACATTTTTTTCCTTCAGTCACAGACATGTCATGAGACAGTGTTCAGCCTTTTCCGGATCAGGGATATTCGTGTTAGGCGGATCTAAAATGGCATCAAGCAGATATGCCTGAAGTCGCCAGAGGGAAGAGTTGAATTCACCATCGCGCCTCGGAGATATCTCATTGCAGTGCCTATAACCTATTGACCAAAAAAGTGGTGATTGGTAGCTTGTCCCTACTGGATGGGGCGGTACTGACGACTGTAGAGGCGCGCAGGATTTGCCTATGGCTTCTCATCCAGAAAGCGTGTCGTTGAAGCCGGGTACGTGGCTCCAATGCCATCATCTCGAGTTCTGTGTCCTTGAGACGGTCTTGGCCGTTGCCGAAACCGGGAGTTTTCGCAAGGCGGGTAGTCTTCTCGGTATTGATCAGTCTGCCGTCACACGTCGGGTCCAGAAGCTGGAAGATATTCTTGGTGTGTCGCTGTTCGAGCGTAGCGTTGCCGGAGCGCGCCTTACACCGGCGGGTTGGAATTTCACCGCAAGATCGAGGGAGTTTGCTCGTCAGTTTCTGGACGCGGTACGGGCAGCGCGGTCCGCTGGTACAGCTGTCAGCGGGTGCTTGCACATTGGACTGACTGCATCGCTTTCGAGAGGAGCTTTCCGAGAGGTCGTCGCTAGATTTCGGACTCAACACTCTGATGTTTCATTGTCCTTTACGGAAGCAGACTTTGGCGAATTGAAAACTTCTCTCAGCCACAGAAGTATAGACTTGATCGGCGGAGCGGGCGAACCGACGTCTGAGCATGGCGACATGATGCTGCTTACAAGGGCGCCCCTGTATATCGCAGTCGCAGGAGATCATCCGCTCGCCCTGCGTTGCTGCGTCGATTGGTCGGATGTGGTGGCGATGTCTTTCATCGTATGCGCAGATGTAGCCGGGCAGACAATTCATGACTATATCATTCGAAGGAACAGCGATTTCGGACATCGGGCCTGTATCAAGGTACATAGGGTGCGGCGCGATGGGCTCATGAATTTGATAGGTTTGGGGCTCGGCATCAGTGTTGTTTGCGAGCAATGGTGCGGTGTCCGATATCCAAACGTAATGTTCATACCTCTCAGAGTAAAAGGAAAAGCGGAAACCATTCCATTCTCTCTGACCTGGTGCCCCGAGAATGACAATCCTGCGCTCAGGCGGTTTCTGAGTCTTGCGCGCGAAGTCGCGAAGGTTGATCTAATGTCTTTCGGGCCTTCGTGAAGGCTCTATCTGTAGCCATGAAACGCGCGAGCATGGGAGCTATCAGTTTAGCAGGTTCATTTTTCTGTCCTGTTTCATTGGCCAACACTGCGGCATAAGCCACGAGTTCTCGATGCACATCGGCTGGCAACTCAACATTCAGTTTAACAGGCTTATCATCAGGAATAGGGCCCAGTTTTAGTTTGCTCATGGATCAATTCCGATAGGGTTCGAGGACGAGGTCACGCGTGACCGTGACGTGGACCGGAAATCCGGGGCGAATGGTCAAGGTCGGCGGGATGGAAATCTGACGGCGGACGATCTCGTCCCCGACGCGGCCAATCGTGTCCTGCGTTCCCTCACGGATGGCGCGGGCAATGTCGTCGTCATCGTCGGCGCCCAATTCCACACCGATGTTCAGGACAGTGGCGAGTCCGGCCGCCATGAATAGTCGGCCCCAATGATTGTTCACGCCGTCTTCCAGCCCGGCATATCCCGCTTCGTCGGCTCCAGGTTGGCGTTCAAGCACGATGGAACGTCCATTGGGTAGAATCAGGCGCGTCCAGGCGAGCAGCACGCGGCTTTGGCCGAAAGCGACGCGGCTATCGTATTCACCGATGAGGCGCGCGCCTTGCGGGATCAGCAGGAAGCGACCGGTCGGGCTGTCATAGACATTGGATGTCACCTGCGCGGTGATCTGTCCGGGAAGGTCCGAGCGCAGACCCGTGACCAGCGCCGCCGGAATGACCGCACCGGCCTGGACCACATAGGGGCTGGGCGGATCGGTGAGCCGGTCGGTGCTTGTCGTGCGTCGATCAATGGGTTCGTCAAGGAAGGTTTCCCGTCTGTCCGTGGCATCAGGTGCTGCGCTTGTTACGCTCGCGGGAAAGAAGGATCCGGCGCCGGATTGTAAAGGACCGACCGCCGACGAAGTTTGAGGCTGGTCATCGATGGTGGTCGTGGCTTCAGCGAAAAGTCGGCTGAGCCGGGCTGCCTCCAACTCCTGCAACCGGCGCTGTTCGTCAGGATCGACGGCAGGCGCAGTGACGATCGCCGGCACGGGCTGCCCCCGTTGTTGAGCTGACAGGATCGGCCGTCCGAGTTCGCCCGGCAGCGGCGGCCCAAGTTGGGGTATGTTTGTATAGTCGGTCGGAAGGCGCGACAGACCTTCGGCCGTCTGAATGCGCTCGGTCGAATAGAGCTCCGATGGTCCATCAACGGGTTTGCGGTCTTGTAGCGCGACGATCAGTATGGCGCCGAGCCCGAGACCTCCGACCGCGCCAAGCACCGTCAGCGTGCGGCGCGAGAGACGCATGACCCTTGGCGGATCGGCGCGCAGCCGCAAAGAGGCGGCGATCTCTTTTTCCTCACGGGGTTCTCTATCCTTGCTCATTTGCGTGGCCCCACGGCGCTAGGACGTGATGTGGTACGAGCGTTGCGGTTCACCCCATCGGTGCGGACGATCCGCACGCGTTTCTGCCTGTCGCCGAGACGCAGTTCGGCGGCGGCGAAAAGCCGATCGACGATCATGTAGTTGCGGGCGATACGGTAGTTGACGAGTTGGCCTTCACCTTCCGGACCGATGACGAAGAGCGGCGGCATTTCCCCCTGACCGATCCCACGCGGGAACTCGATGAAGACCTGCCGCCCATCGTCGAAGGCGCGAAGCGGCCGCCAGGGCGCGCGGTCGCCCTCGATCCGGTAGCGGAAACGGAGGGAATCGAGCGCCACGTCGCGTCCGATCGGCAAGGCTGCTTCCGCCTCGGCGTTGCGCCGCCTGAGTACGATCAAGGCGTCTTCGGCATAGGTCCAGGAGACGGATGCCATGTAGGCGGACGGGTTCGCCCTGAGTTCGAGATGATAAGTCCGCCGATCCGTATTGATGACGAGGTTGGTCTGAAGATCGGGCCGCGTCGGTTTGACCAAGATGTGTATGCGCTGGCCATCGCCTGAACCGCTCTGGGTGTCGCCGATGATCCAGCGCGCCGTATCGCCGGCCGCGATCGGACCGGAGCCCACCAGGCTCTCTCCGGGCTGCAGGGCGATATCGGTGATCTGCCCCGGCGATGCGTAGACCTGATAGAGCGCACCCTCGCTGTAAGGATAGAGTTGTACTGCGTTGATGAAGCCGTCGCGCACCGGCTCCATGCGGGCGGCGGCATTCGCTTCGCTCACCCGTTCGGCGGGATCGACAGATTCCGGCGCTCGGTCTTCCCCATTGATCGGCTTGAGTTGACCGGGCAGCGGCAGTGGGCTGGTGAGCTCGACGATCCGCACCGGACGCTCCGGTTCGGGAAGAAGCGTCGCTTCGATCGGAGGGGTGTCGTAGGCGATCTCAGGCGGCTTGAAGGTCGCGCATCCCGAGAGCGCGGTCGCGGCGAGGAGGACCGTCATGGAGGCTTTGTTCAGGCGAAGTGTATTTATCATTGGGCAGACTCCCGAGACCAGTTGATGGCGTTGACGAAGATGCCGAGCGGGTTTTTGCGCAGTCGCTCGGCGTCGCGCGGCTGTTGCAGAACGATGGTGAGAATGGCGGTCCAGCGTTCGGTCGCGGCGAGCTGTCCGTTGGCGTAACGGCGCTCGACCCAGGCGATGCGGAAGCTTTTCTCGGAGGCGCGGATGACGCTGGAGACTTCGACCGAGATCTGCGTGTCGCCGACCTTGGCGAAGGGGTCGTTCACTCTGGCGTAGTCGTTGAGCGCCAGCGCGCCCTTGTCGGTCGTGAAGTCATACGCGTGCAGCCAGTTCTGGCGCAGCACGATCGGATCGGCGGGAATCTGGCGCACATTCTCGATGAAGCGCGAGAGGTGATAAGCGATCTGCGGATCGGTTGGACGGAAGTCCGCGGTGGCGGGCGCCACGGCTTGCGCCGCACCGAGCCTGTCCACTTCGACGACATAGGGCGTGATCGTCCCTTGTGTGGACTGCCAGACCAGAGCGGCGCTAAGTCCGCCTGAGAGCAGCAACGAGCCGAATGCCATCAGCCGCCAGTTCCTGGCTTGCACGCGGGCCGACCCGATGCGTTCGTCCCAGATCTGCGCGGCTTTCTGATAGGGCGTGACGGGCTCGGGAGTCTTGGAATAGCGAACGCTCGGGCGACGGAACATCATGATTTCTCCGAAAGGCTGACAGCGGTCCCGCCGCCACCATGGTCGCCAGAGCGAACGGCATGAGCTGCGACGGCGGCGCCGTGGTGAAGGGTTTGCTGTTGTTTCATGCGACGCGCCCAGGCTGGCGGTCCGTCACTAGCTGAGGGCGAGACGTCGGGGCTGTTGCTGAACCTGCCGCCGGTCGCTTCGAAGGCTGCGCGCGCGCCGGAGCGGTAGCGTCCGCTCATGGAGCGGCGAAGCGGGTTCGTAGCGGCGCCGACGCCGGCTTTTCCAACGCTGGCGAGACCGGCGGCGACACCGGAAGCGCCGCCGCC
>NZ_JBHSSW010000039.1:0-6210 GCF_042659465.1 Ponticaulis profundi
TCAACATCGCTGGATCGCTCTACATTACGTTTGTGTAGACAGATGTAGATACGGCGCATGAAAATTACGGGCTTTGATTGGGACACGGGCAACTGGCCCAAATGCGGCAAGCATGGCCTGTCCCGAGCCGAGATCGAGGAGGTCTTCGCCCGGACGCCGGCGGTCCTGGCCGATCCGTTTCCCGAGGAGGCGCGGATGCGCGCCATCGGGACCACGGCAGCGGGACGCCATGTCTTCGTGGTGTTCCAGCTCCGCGAGATCGACGGCCACACGAAGCTGCGGCCCATCAGCGCCCGCTACATGCATCAGAAGGAGATCGCGCATTATGAACGCCCATCCTAAGCCCCTGCCGCCGCTGACCAGCGATGCCGAGGCGGAAGACTTCGTCGAGACCGCGGACCTGTCCGAGTATGACCTGTCGGGTTTCACGCCCATGCGCTTCGAGATCGAGCCAAAAGCCGCCTCGCTGAACATGCGGCTGCCCGCCTCCCTTCTGGACGCGGTGAAGGCCAAGGCAAAAGCCAGCGGCATCCCCTACACCCGCTATGTACGGATGCTGCTGGAGACGGACGTGGCGCGGCCCAAATAGCGGCAACATTGCCTTTACGTCCTTCCCGCAAGGCTGGAACAATGGCCCAACCGGCTGTCATCGAAGGATTTGCAATGTTCACGTATCGCTCCCTTACGGCGGCCGACGCACAGGGATGGAGAGAGATCTTCGTTACTGGCGTGAAGAACTTTCCGACCGGCTTCCTGATGACGCCCGCCGAAGTCGATGGTCTGACAATGGAAAGATGCCAGGCAATTTTAGACGCAGGCGGGACAAGGGGAATTTTTGAAGGTGAGCTGCTCGCAGGTTTTTGCGGATATCGCCAGTTTCAGCCCATCCGAATTCGTCATCGTGGCGAAATCGGCCCCTTCTTCGTCATGGAAAATTTTCACGGCTCGGGCGCTGCCCAGGCACTTATGGCGGGAGTTGTCGAAGAGGCAAAAGGAGCAGGGGTCGAGCAACTCGAACTTTCTGTAGCCCAGAGAAATCACAGAGCCATCGCGTTTTATGAGCGCCAAGGGTTTGTCCGCTATGGGGCGCACCCGGACGCCGTTCGGGATGAGGAGGCTGACGGAAGCGGATTTCTCTACCGTCGGCTGCTCTGAAGTTAGGCCTGGCTCAACCGGAAGGGGCTGTTTTCTCCGTAACCGGTTTTATGCGGCTACGCGGGGCAGGGGGCGGGATCAGCCGGGGGTTGTGGCAAAAAATGGAAATAGCTTGTGCTAGCTAATCCCTTCCGCTAGCTTTTCGATAGCTCTGGCGAAGACGGCTTGCGGCCGACTTAACGTTTAATCTGGGTTGCCTTTATATTACCTTGGGTTATCCGTTTGGAAATGGTTACCTTTATTTGGGACCTTTCTTAGTTGACGACTTCGGAATCCTTGAGGTCGCAGGTTGCCAGAGCGCTGAGGATGGAAGGAATTTAAATGAGCAATCATTCCAAATTCGATCGCCTTGCTCACAGTCTGAAGGCCTGGCTGGTTGTGCTGCTTCTTGCACTTAAATCTGTCAATGCTTTCATTGAACTGTTGAGTAAGGCCGTCAACTACCATGCCAGTAAAATATCAAAACTTCGACCACACGTATAAGCTTAAGGGAAAGTCGGTATTTGTTCCAACGAACTTAAGTCGGAAAATAGGCCTAGATATAAAAGAAAAAATTACTAGTAATTTTTTATTTCCTGATTACTTTTATCATTTAAAGCCTGGCGGCCATATAGCGGCGTTGCACGTGCACAGGCAAAACCGTTTTTTTTGCAAGACGGACATAAGTGATTTCTTTTATAGCTGCGGTAGAAATCGTGTTGTGGAAAGCATCAGGAAAATTGGTGTAAAAAGGCATCACCACTATGCGAGGTGGTCATGCGTAAAAAATCCGTTGCAGGATCAACCCGCCTATACCCTTCCCTATGGCTTTATCCAATCGCCAATACTCGCTAGCTTAGTTTTAGCTCATTCGTCGGTTGGGACTGCACTTAATCAGCTTAGTAAACACGTCTCTGTATCATTATTTATGGATGATATATCAATATCATCAAATGACCCTTCGCTTGTAAGTGACTCATTTGAATATATAAAATCTGCTTTTGATTCGTCGCCATTTTCGATTAACAACGACAAGACCACTGGAACAACGGAGAGCTTGCAGGTTTTTAATTGTAACCTTTCCTATGATTTTTCTTCTGTTACTTCAGAAAGAATTGAGAAATTTTATTCTGACGATGAACGCAGTGAAGCAAGTATTTCGGGGTTTGAAGACTACTGCGCGCGCGTCTCTAAATAAATATACATGGCGATTAAGTTTTAGCAATTTTTTCCAAAGCAGCTACTGCACGCATCATTGGAGACTTGTTAGCTCCTAAACCTTCCAGCTCTCGGACATCAAGCCAAAATAGGCTTTCATATTGGCCGCCGGCTAAATCTTCATAGGATATTTTTGCACAGAATGGGTCAAGGGGGGTTTCTCCTAACACATTCCATCCGAGCGTTAAGCTAAATTCAACTGATTTTCCCTGCAGGATTACCGTAAAAGGATGATGCCTTTTAAATATGTTTGTTAGAATATTGAATTTCTCTATTTCTACATCGGGTTTTTTTACATCCACTTGAACGTTTAGAGCTGCCCCGGCGCCGACGTTAGAAATATTAAAAGTAATGAGTTCTCGTGCATCTTCTCTTTGCCCAAGATGCGCTATAAGAACTGGGTCAGTTCCAGCTTCACGTGTTCTTCTTTGCTCTAACAGAGCTCTCGAAGCAAAATATGTGGATCCCCCCGCAACGAGCAGCGAAACAACAATGGGTAATATATTTAAATATTGGATTGCCGTAATCTTACCAAGGTAACTTTCTGCCAGCAAGTATATGAATAATGCAGCAATGGTTCCAATGAATATTCCTAGCGCAAGCTTTCCATCATGCGTAAGAGAATTGGAGATTTCATTTTTCTCATACCGCACCGGATATTTTTGCATATTGAGATACTTCTTTTTGGATAGAGTGATTATTAATTAATCGCTTAAAACCACCAGCGCTTTCGTTTGGAAGTTGTTTTAGGGTCTGAAGTAGATAGTGGCCGTTGATCGGCAAGGAGACTTACTGCCTGTTGTCGCCAACGGTCGCGGTCCTCTCTTAAGTCTGAAATCTGACTAGCCCGCTCCTCTAGTAGTTCAAACTGAGCTGCTACTCGCTCACGCAACGCAGCCAACTCCTGCTCCAAAGCAGCGATTTGGCTCTTGCTTTGCTCTTGCAAAGGGGTTGCGTCACTTTGCATTTGAGGTTTGCGCAAGTCTTGCGCGTTCATTGGGAACATACGATGCAGCTCTGAGGCATCAATTCTCCAAGCACCGGAGGCATCCTTTTGGGCCGATATTTTCCCTGATTTTATGGCACGTGTAATGGTGGCGATGTTCTTTCCGGTCGCTTGTGCTGCCTGTCCAGCTGTATATTGCATGCCTCTTGCGTTCCTTTGCATTTGCCTCTTGCGCAAGGGTTGCACGGTTCATCTTCGCTTGGAACTGCTGCTGTGCTGAACCCGACCCTGATCTAATGTCAGATCTTGCCAACTTTGCGGCAGAAGTCCTCGAATAGCCGCTCGATGTTCATGGCGTCACGCTCAATGCCACGATCCGCCAAGAAGCGCCGGAAGTCTGATGCAATCTTCTGGTTATCGGCGTTGCAGCCCGCAGTCTGTTTGATGTCCAGCCATCGTTCTGAGTAGGCAATTCCGCCCGTAATAGGAAAGGCTACTGCTACAGCTTCAGCTGATCCGTCACGTCGCGCCTTCCGGCCCGTACTGTGACCCTGCAATTCCCGTTTCGCCGGGGTTAGATCGTCCTTAACCTGCCAGCCGATGGTGACACTGGCCACCGTGCGCCCGATCTTGTTCGGCGTGGCCGTCAAGGTCAGTCGCGAAAGCTGGTTGATCTCAGCAATAGCGGGGGAGAGCGCCCATGCTTTCAGGTTCGCAAACCGGTCCAGCTTCCCAGCAGTAACGCCGAGCACGGCCCGGAGCTCTGGCACGGTGAAGGTCTTGGCTTCGATCCGGTCCAGCTTCACCAGGCTAGAAATATGCTGGAACAGCAGCACGGAGTACTTGCTGCCGAGGTGAAACACGGTCTGGCGATCGAGGATCGCCCAGTGGTTCGATTCTGCTGCCATGCTGCGGAAGGTGCGGCGGAACCACCACGACACCAACAGATCGCCACCGGCTTCGTCGCGGTAGTCAATTTTGGCCTCGTCCAGCAGGCCGCCGATGGTCACGACCATCTTCTCGGGATCGTCATGGGTCAGAACCACAGCGGCCAGTTCCCCGAACAGAGGCGTTAGGCTGGCACGGTCATGGTTTCTCATGCCGTCGATCTTGCGGATGTCTGAGAGCCGGATTTGGTGCTGAACCTCATCTGCCATGCGCCCGCCCGCTGTGCCAATCATCAGATGCATCAGCTTCAGTGCCTGAAGGCTCGGGGCATTCTGCATGTAGGTGCCGCGCGCCACCTCTGCGGGCAGCACGGTTTTGGTTTGGTCAAAAGCCCGGTCGCGGGCAACATCAAGTGTTTTTCCCATGGTTAGTATTTTTCATTGGATACCTAACCTGTCAACTAGCAGTTTTGGCCCCAAACCTAACCTATCCGGCCCCAAACCTAACCTATCCGGCCCCAAACCTAACCGATAGGCTCGCAAGAGTTTGTTATAATACAATAAATTCTTCCTGAACTATAGAACTATAAGAACAAGAAGGGGCTGCGCCCATTTTCGAGTGAAATTTGGTGAAATCTGAGCCTCGAAACTAGAAAATTCCAGAAATCAGCCTGAGAGGCGCAGAGAGGCCGCAGGAGCGCCTAAGCGACTGCAGATGCGCGCCCCGGACAGGGAAAGGGCTGGTGAGCCCTCTGAGAGGCTCTCAGGGCTTCTGAGAGCCATCTCTGTTGCCGATGTCACCATTCGCCTTCTCCGCCTCTTAGAGCGGCTCTCAGCACCTTTCCCGGCATGCGCTCCAATTGGGTGGTTCGACTGCCAAAAAAGGGCCTTGGAGGGAGGCTCAAAAACACAGCGCAGAGGCCAAAATGCAATTTTGGTAAACATTGCGCATATCCTGCAACTGCAACACCCCTCCAAGAGCCATCTCATCGGCCTTGGACGCCTAGTCGCTGCTCCAGAGTCCTAGGATCTGCCTTGGCGGGCAGAAAGCCCCTTTTTCCTCTGCTTCGGGACGGGCGATGTCGTCGGGGCTTTGCGGGGCGGCAGCTTGCCCCGGACCGCTCTCCCCAAGCAGGTCTGTAGGGTCGGGGCAGGCGGGAGGATCAAGGCCGTCCCGCTTGGTCTTGAAAGCCGCTTCCTGAACCAGCACGAGGGCGATGATGGATGCAGATGGCGGGAAATGGAAAATGTTAACTTCGCTCCCAATCTGCTGGCCACGACGCTCAACATTGCTTGGCTATGACCGGCCGAAAGGGCCGGATTGGGCGACAAAAAGCGAAGAACCTACCACCTGGCCAAAATCCCTGAACAACCCATTTGTACCTGCTGCTTGAACCAAGGCTGCAGTTGGAGCGAAGGGTCGGGTGTAAGTTTGGCAAGAAATGCAAACGTAATTTTTTACACTCCCACCCCTCGGCACACGCCTCAGCGTTTGCACGCAAAAGAGGGCCGAACATGGCGGGAAATGTGGAATGAATACGTCGTCGCTCGTTCGCCCTGCTTGTGCTGGCTTGAACCCGCCTAAGGGCGAAGAACGGCGACGTGGAAGGCAAGCTAAGACCTGAGCTGGTCATGACGGCAAACAATGCCGAAGGGATGGGTCGGAAGCGGCGTCATCGAAGCATGGCAATCGCGTCCCTGGGACACCGACGCGCTTCCAGGCCGCGGAGATGCTTCTCGGCGATGACAGGGTTCGGGGAGGGGTGTTGCAGTTGCAGGATATGCGCAATGTCTACCAAAATTGCATTTTGGCCTCCGCGCTGTGTTTTGACCCGTCCCTCCAGGACCATTTTTCGAGGCGCCGAGCGGGCCAGCATCGGGGACAATGCGATCCCCTTTTCAACATCGCTGGATCGCTCTACATTACGTTTGTGTAGACAGATGTAGATACGGCGCATGAAAATTACGGGCTTTGATTGGGACACGGGCAACTGGCCCAAATGCGGCAAGCATGGCCTGTCCCGA
>NZ_JBHSSW010000040.1:0-4738 GCF_042659465.1 Ponticaulis profundi
GGCGGCGCATGGCCGCGCCCCTCGCGGTCCGCAGCGGTCAGGTAGGCCGCAATCTCGGCCCCGCCACCGCGGCCCCCGCTGGTGAACTTAATCAGCATCAGCAGGCCGCTCATGCGCCGCCCGCAAGGCGGACAGTTCCCGGTCAATCTCGATCAGCCGCACCAGGAGCGCCGTAGCCGGCACCGGCCCGCGCCGGTTTGCAGCACGGGCCAGCTGGTTGAGGTTGTTCCCCATCCGCGCTAGCTCCCGCAGCAGATCGGGATCGACCCTCGGGGGTTCGCGCCGCTTCCGCAGGCGCTGCCCCCCGAGGGCCGAGCGCACCAGTTCCGACAGCGAAACCCCCTTATTCTCAGCAATAGCCTGCCATCGCTGCTTTTCCTCCGGTGTCGTTCGAATCTCGATCCTCATGGAAAAGACCTCTTCTGGGGGTGCAGGGGGCGATGCCCTTGTCGGGGTTCAGGGGCAGGCCCCTTCCGGCGTGCCGGATAGGGGGATTGAAGGGGGCCAAGGCCCCCTCACAAGCGCGAAGGACGGACACGTAGTGTCCGGACAAGAGTATGCTTGCGTTAGTGTTGCACACAAGGGCTCTGAGCGGCACAATCTAAATCGGTGGAACAGACCCGAATGGACGCGCGGACCATGATGCAGAGCTACCTAGAAAAGCGCGATCCGACAAAGAACTTGGCTCGCTTCCACAGTCTCATGGTTCTTCCCGATCTCTTCGGGGGATGGACCTTTGAACGGGAGTGGGGGCGGATCGGACAGGCCGGGCAGGTTCGCTGCATCCATTTCCCCTCCCAGAGAGAGGCCACGCAGGCGCTCTTGGAGGTGGAGACAGCAAAGAAACGGCGGGGCTATTGGCTGCGCCCGCAGCAGTTGGATCTGTTCTGACTTGGTTTACACTTGTAAGCTATCAGCTTACACATACCTATGATCAAGACCTTTGCGAACAAGCAGCTGAAGGCCCTCTGGGAAACGGGGAAATCGAGGCTCGATGCACGAATGCACAGCCGCATCCTGCGTCGTCTGGACGTCCTCGACGCTGCTACGGTGCCCGAGGACATGAATCTGCCTGGCTTCGACTTCCACGCTCTGCGAGGCCACACACCGACCCGCTACACGGTCCATGTGAACGGCCCGTGGTGCATCACCTTCGAGTTCCGTGACGGCGACGCGCATGTGCTGGACTTCGAGCAATACCACTAAGGAGGCAAGGATGAGCCGCAACCCTGACTGCTGCCCGACGCATCCGGGCGAATTGCTGCGCGAGGACGTGATCCCCGCCACCGGCAAGCCCAAGGCTGAGATCGCCCGGATGCTCGGCATCTCGCGCCAGCACCTCTACGACGTCTTGGCCGAGCGCAAGCCCGTCAGCCCCGAGGTCGCCGTGCGCCTCGCCAAGCTGTTCGGTAATGCCCCTCTTGTCTGGATCAGAATGCAGGGGGCCTACGACGCATGGCACGCCACACGAGAAGTGGACGTCTCGGGTGTCCCCACCCTGATCGCCGCCGAATAGCCCCTCAGCGCGCTTCTGGGACGCCCTGAGGCTTGTTCTTGATCTTTGCCGGTCCGACCCTGCCTCGCTGCCACCCGCGCCGCCTTGGCCGCGTAGCGCAACCCTCTGCACTTTCCCTTTCCCCAGCACATCCTGCCCCATGCAACATGCTCGACAGGGCAGTTTGAGTGCACCGGTGCCTCTTAGATTCTTAGGATATATGGATACGCTGGTGCATTTTGGCCATTTTAGCCTTGCTGTGCTGGCAAATTCAGAAATTGACAGTTGTCTGTCAGACAACTTAAGTTGTCCACCAGACAACTATCGAGGCGAGGGATGGGTAGGATTTCACTTCACGAACTGCGGCGCATGGGGGTATCTGCAGAAGATATCGAGGCCGCAAAGGTCACGCAGCTGGCACAGCGCAGGACCGGCGCACCCGTGCAGTCTATCGGCGTCATTGTCGGGGCCGCAGAACAGCGCCAGCGCACCAACCCGAACCCTCCCGCCGATCTGACGGCGCGCGCTCTGCACAAGCGCGGTGCCTACGACCAGGCGGCGCTTCTGCTGGATCAGCAGGCCTTGCGGGAGAGCAGCCCTGAGCGGGCTGCTATGGCGCGGGAAGCCGCTCTGGCGGCCAAGGAACTCTCCGCCAGCAATCAGCTTGAGTTCGACTTCTTCGGAGGGGGCAACGTGTCCATTGCATTCCAGTATCAGGACGCCGTGACGGAACGCCTGTTCGCGGCGGCAAAAACTACAGCGCAGGCCTTCCACGCGCAGGCGGTGCTCTGGCAGATCACACGCAATCTGGGTTGGCAGTCCTATGAGTGCACCAAGACCGCCGCTGACCTGTGTGAAGTGATGCGGACAGATAAGGCACAGATGGCTCGCGCTCTGGACCTTCTGGAGCAGGTAGGGGCGATCCGGCGTGTGAAGCGTGGGCGGGTCAAGATCATCACCGTGACGCCGGAAGGGGCTTTCCGGGGCAACGTGCATAACCATGCGCAAGCCGTCGAACGCTATAAGCTGAACGTGATCGACGGCGGCAAATTGGAAGACTGACGGTTAGCTCTCTCTCCTCCGCTTTGATCCGAGCGGGCTGTGTGGCGGGCCGAGGCAAACAGTTTGAGCTCTAGTTTTTTACCAAATAAAATTAGCTCAACTAGTAAAACATTATCATTCATAACTTTGTTATCTTTGGCATCAAAAAATTCATAATATGAGGACACATTGCTCTTTTTCTTAGTATATCGCTCAACAGCTGTGGTCCCACAGCGATCGGCCTACGAAGCGCTTATCTACCTTCAAGCCCGTGACCGTAATGCCAAGAAAGAGATCACCGGCTATCTCCATAGAGAGTGCCAATTTTACGTTCAGTATCTAGAAGGCCCCGAGAACGTGATCAAAGACCTGATGCGCACAATTGACCGCGACTGGCGGCACAAGGACGTCCAAGAGCTGTTCCACGGTCATGTTTCCGCCCGGCGTTTTCCGGGATGGGACATGGCCTTTACGGATGCAGAGACGTCATCTTTCCGCGCGCGGCAAGTAGTACTCGGAAGCGAGCCTGATATAAGCAAGGCTTCAACGGAGAAGATCCTTGAGTTTATGGATGAGACAGCCTTAAGTGAAAAAGCCAGATTGATGGCGTACACCAAATAAAAAAACTTCGTGGCGCTTATTACCGAATAACTATTCCGTCCCGTATAGCGGACCTTGCCTACAGGCCGTAATCATGCCCTCTGTCGCGCTCTCGCCGCGCCTCCCACTCCTGCTCCCATTCGTGCGCTTTGCGTTCCTCGACCAGCGTCACCGTTCTTTGAGCAACGCGTTCACCTGTTGCACCAAGCTCGTAGTTTGCTCGGTCTGAGTGTTGAAGGACCGCAGCAACTGCGCCTGAAAATGCTCGATCTCGCTCTGCTTCCGCTCGATCGAGTCCAGGCGGTTTCGGACGGTCTCGGACAAGGTCCGCAACTGCTTCGATGTGGCCTCTGACGCTTCGAGCGAGGTCTCGGAGGTGCTCACCAATGTTTCGAATTGTGCGAGCAGCGCCCGCTCGAAGGCTGTCAGTTGGTTCATGGCTCAGATCCCATTCGGCAGTTTGAGGCACAGAAACGGCTGCTCCCCTTGGCAAATCATCGGTTCGGTCCCCTCGGGCAGCATCAGGTAGCTCTGCCCCCCGTTCCTGAAGATCGGAAACTGGTCCGGCGCGGGGCTCATCCAGTGCCAGACTGACAAGCCCGCGATCGCCAGCCAGGTCACGATCAACGCCACCCACCACCAGCGCGCGGTCCAGCGTACGATCTCCAACTCGTCGGCCATCATCAGGCTCGTGCCTTGGATATCGTTCTGCATGGTGCGCAGCGCGGCTTCGGATTGTTGCCTCAAGCTGCTCGCGAGCCGCGTCAGCTCGGCCGAGGTCAATGCCTCGATCTCGGCCGTCTGGCTGGACAGCCGCTGTTGCAACCGCGCGGTCAAGCTCTCGGTCATAGGTCCATTCCTTTTCGTAGATCCTGCCCTTCATGCGGAATTTCTCGCCGCTCTCCGGGTCGTGGACGGTCAGGTAGTCCTTGCCTTGCCGGGGGACCTGCAAACCGGCCTCCTGCAAGGCCAGAACCATGCTCTTGCGATCCGTGACCCTCTCAGCCTCCACGAGCGCCGTCAGATAGGCGTGGATGCCTTCCCGGCCCTCCCGGAGCCGGAAGCCCTCATCGGCCCTCTCCGGGGCTCTGTGAAGCTCTGTGGCCCGCTCGGTGTCGTCGGGACGCGCCCAGCCCTGAGACCAGTTCAGCGCGTCCCTGAGCGGCGCATAGGACCGTTCCCAGCCCGGGGGCGCCACGTTCAGCGCCTTGCCGGTGGTCAACTCCATCCGGGGCGTCACGAAGTGCAGTTCCACCCGACCGCCCTCGGTGTGCTGATGACGCACCCACGTGATGTCGTATTGCTCCGGGTCCATGCCCGCAAAGGCCAGACGCTCGAAGGCGTCCATGGCCTCCTGCTGCTGGTCCTTGCTGGGCGCGTCCTCCAGGGCGAAGGACAGAACGCCATGGGTGTAGCTCCACTTGCGCTCGATGCTGTCGATCAACTCGCGGGTCCGCTCCATGTCGCCCCGCACCACCTCGGGCGGCGCATGGCCGCGCCCCTCGCGGTCCGCAGCGGTCAGGTAGGCCGCAATCTCGGCCCCGCCACCGCGGCCCCCGCTGGTGAACTTAATCAGCATCAGCAGGCCGCTCATGCGCCGCC
>NZ_JBHSSW010000041.1:0-1267 GCF_042659465.1 Ponticaulis profundi
GCTCGAACTGAATAGCCCCGATTTTCTTAGGCGGCTTCGCGTCTCCTCATCTGCCGCCGTTCGAAGTCGGCAGGCGACAGCATCCCGTTCCTCGCATGCTTTCGCTTTGGATTGGAGAACATCTCGATGTAATCGAACACGTCCTGTCTTGTGTCTTTGCGTGTCCGGTAGGTCCTGCGCCTGATCCTTTCGCGTTTGAGCAGATGGAAGAAGCTCTCGGCGACTGCGTTGTCATGACAGTTGCCGCGGCGGCTCATCGAATGCTCAAGATTGTGAGCACGCAGGAATGCGGCCCAATCCATACTGGTGAATTGACAGCCTTGATCCGAATGGATCAGCACCTTGTTCTTCGGCTTTCGTCGCCAGACGGCTATCATCAGGGCCTGCAGAACGACATCTGTCGTCTGACGGCTCTGCATGGACCAGCCGACCACGCGCCGGGAGTAAAGATCGATGACCACCGCGAGGTAGACGAACCCTTCTTGCGTCCGGATATAGGTAATATCGGTCACCCAGACCTTGTCCGGGGCCTCGACGTCGAACTTCCGGTCAAGAGTATTATCGACCACGACCGATGGCTTGCCACCATAACTGCCGGGGCGGCGCCTGTAGCCGATCTGCGCCTTGATACCTGCAAGCTGAGCCAATCTGGCTACCCGGTTCGGACAGATGCTCTCGCCCTGTTCAACCAGATCGTCATGGAGCTTGCGATAGCCATAGATCTTGCCGCTCTCCGCCCAAGCCTTCTGCAGCAGCTCGGTCTGGCGCCTGTCTTTCTGCGCCCGTGCGCTCAGCGGTGCCTTCAGCCATGCATAGAACCCGCTCGGCTGGACGCGCAGGCAACGACACATCGTCCGCACAGAAGACTGACCCCGATGCTCGGCCACGAACGCCGTCGCCAGCGGGCTTGAACCGATGGCGCCTCGCTGGCTCCACTCACCTTGCATCCCGAGCGAAATATGCGGTGGCTTTTTTTTAAGATGTCACACTCCTCCGACACCCGGACCAGTTCACGCTTCAGCCGCCGGATCTCTGCATCCTTCTCCGTGTCACCCGACACTGCCATCGTGAACTTGCGCTTCCACGCATAGAGCGAATGCGTGCTGACGCCGAGCCGAGCCGAAACCTCCTTGGACGGATAGCCCCGCTCCGTGATCTGCGCTACCGCATCTCGCTTGAACTCGTCCATGAAATTACCTGCGCCCATCATGGCCTCCTTGCCTCAAAGTTAGCGAAGAAAGCGTCCAGGAAACATGAGGCTATTCAC
>NZ_JBHSSW010000042.1:0-527 GCF_042659465.1 Ponticaulis profundi
TCACGCTAACCCTTCAGTCCGCCCTATAAAGGCAGACGCGCACTGTCCTTCTATCCTCGTTCAGGTATATTTAGGTTCGATGCGTATTGAGAGCTGCGAGATGGAGTTTTGTCCGGGCTCGTAGCCGATGTTTCTTTGGAGGCGTGCTGGTCCAATAGAATCTGTGACCACGATCTGCCCGGATGTAATCGGAAATGCCTGACCGCCCCAGTACAGCGTGCCAGCATCCTCCAGAGACCCGCCCACTTCCACAATGACACGGTATCCGCTCGAAGAGTTGCAAAACTCTCGCACAGACCCCAGGGATCTGACGCCATGGTTTGTTGTATAGTCTGCAGTGAAGGTTGTTCGACAAACGACTGGCACAAATGCGCGCAACTGAACGGAGCGCTGGAAAGAGCCGTTTGGAATGGCAGCGAATGCTGCCGGCGTTACAATTATTTGCGACGCTAAAAGCGCCCCAGCAAGGTATTTCGTCAACATCACAAACTCCCGTTCTGGAATTCGAATGAGGACTAGCAATTTCC
>NZ_JBHSSW010000043.1:0-2179 GCF_042659465.1 Ponticaulis profundi
CACCAGGCTGGCTGTGAGCGTATCGCCTTCGACATCGGTATCATTCGCCAGAACACCGTTCGTCGCATTGACCGTCAGTGTGCCATCCTCATCGACCGCATAGCTGTCAGCCACGGCGACCGGCGCATCATTCACCGGTGTGACCGTGACCTCAATCGTGACAGTATCTGTCCCGCCATTGCCGTCATCGATCAGAACATCAAAGCTGTCCGTCCCGTTGAAGTCGGCAGCTGGCGTATAGGTATAGCCATTGCCCGTCAGTGTGACAGAGCCATTCGCCGGACCAGAAGCCAGCGTGTAGGTCAGCGTACCGCCGTCCACATCAGTGGCACTGATTGTGCCGGTGATGACACTGTCTTCAGCACCTGAGGCCGAGCCGTCCGTACCGACCGGCGCATCATTCACCGGCGTGACCGTGACCTCAATCGTGACGGTGTCTGTCCCACCATTGCCGTCATCGATCAGAACATCAAAGCTGTCTGTGCCGTTGAAGTCTGCCGCTGGCGTATAGGTATAGCCATTCCCCGTCAGCGTCACAGAGCCATTCACCGGACCAGAGGCCAGCGTATAGCTGAGGGTGTCGCCATCCATGTCCGTCGCGGAGATCGTCCCCGTGATCGCTGTATCTTCAGCACCTGAGGCCGAGCCGTCCGTACCAACCGGCGCATCGTTCACCGGTGTGACCGTCACCTCGATCGTGACAGTGTCTGTCCCGCCATTGCCGTCATCAATCAGGACATCGAAGCTATCGGTGCCATTGAAGTCGGCAGCTGGCGTGTAGGTATAGCCATTCCCCGTCAGCGTCACAGAGCCATTCGCAGGACCAGAGGCCAGCGTGTAGCTCAGCGTATCGCCGTCCATGTCGGTGGCACTGATCGTCCCCGTGATCGCTGTATCTTCAGCACCTGAGGCCGAGCCGTCCGTACCGACCGGCGCATCATTGACCGGTGTCACCGTCAGCGTCACCGTCGCGGTGTCGCCGCCATTGACCGTATAGGTAAAGCTCGTCGTGCCGTTAAAGTCCGCATCCGGCGTGAAGCTGACATCGGCGCCACCATTGGTGATGGTCACCGTACCGCCCACAGGCTGGGTCACCGAGGTGATCGTAATCGCATCGCCTTCGATATCGGTGTCGTTCGCCAGAAGATTGAGCGTGGTTGCGCCAGAATCCTCATCCACAGTGAAGCTGTCAGAGATCGCCACTGGCGCGTCATTCACCGCGCCGACATTGAGCGTCACCGTGACGGTGTTGCCATCTTCTGAGCCGTCATTCACCCGATAGGTAAAGCTGTCCGTCCCATTGAAGTTGGCATCCGGAACGTAGGTAAAAGACCCATCCGCATTGAAGGTGAGCGTGCCGTTGGAGACACCTGTCACCAGGCTGGCTGTGAGCGTATCGCCTTCGACATCGGTATCATTCGCCAGAACACCGTTCGTCACATCGACGGCCAGCGTGCCGTCTTCATCGACTGCATAGCTGTCGGCCACGGCGACCGGCGCATCATTCACCGGTGTGACCGTGACCTCGATCGTGACCGTGTCTGTGCCGCCATTGCCGTCATTGATCAGGACATCAAAGCTGTCTGCGCCATTGAAGTCGGCTGCTGGCGTGTAGGTATAGCCATTCCCCGTCAGTGTGACAGAGCCATTCGCCGGGCCAGCCGCGAGCGTATAGCTCAGCGTATCCCCATCCATGTCCGTCGCTGAAATGGTGCCGGTGATGACACTATCTTCCGCGCCAGAAACCGAGCCATCCGTACCGACCGGCGCATCATTCACCGGCGTGACCGTGACCTCAATCGTGACAGTGTCTGTCCCGCCATTGCCGTCATCGATCAGGACATCAAAGCTGTCTGTGCCATTGAAGTCGGCTGCTGGCGTATAGGTATAGCCATTCCCCGTCAGCGTCACAGAGCCATTCACCGGACCAGAGGCCAGCGTATAGCTCAGCGTATCACCATCCATGTCCGTCGCGGAGATCGTGCCGGTGATGACACTGTCTTCAGCACCAGATGCCGAGCCGTCCGTACCAACCGGCGCATCATTCACCGGCGTCACCGTCAGCGTCACCGTCGCTGTGTCACCGCCATTGACCGTATAGGTAAAGCTCGTCGTGCCGTTAAAATCCGCATCCGGCGTGAAGCTCACATCAGCGCCACCATTGGTGATGGTCACCGTA
>NZ_JBHSSW010000044.1:0-572 GCF_042659465.1 Ponticaulis profundi
TGGTCGTGAACGCCGCCGACGGCCCGATGCCGCAGACGCGCGAGCACATCCTGCTGGGTCGCCAGGTGGGCATTCCCTACATGGTCGTCTACCTGAACAAGGTCGACCAGGTGGATGACGAGGAACTGCTGGAACTGGTCGAGATGGAAGTCCGCGAGCTGCTGAGCTCGTACGACTATCCGGGCGACGACATCCCGATCATCAAGGGTTCGGCGCTGGCAGCCATGGAAGGCCGCGACAACGCCATCGGCGAGGATTCGATCCGCGCGCTGATCGCCGCCGTCGACGAGTACATCCCGACCCCCGAGCGTGCGATCGACCAGCCGTTCCTGCTGCCGATCGAGGACGTGTTCTCGATCTCGGGCCGCGGCACCGTGGTCACCGGCCGCATCGAGCGCGGCGCGGTCAACGTGGGCGACGAACTGGAGATCGTGGGCATCCGCGACACCAAGAAGACCACCTGCACGGGCGTCGAGATGTTCCGCAAGCTGCTGGACCGCGGTGAGGCCGGCGACAACGTGGGCGTCCTGCTGCGCGGCATCGACCGTGACGGCGTCGAGCGCGGCCAGGTC
>NZ_JBHSSW010000045.1:0-9083 GCF_042659465.1 Ponticaulis profundi
GGCTACGAGCCCGGACAAAACTCCATCTCGCAGCTCTCAATACGCATCGAACCTAAATATACCTGAACGAGGATAGAAGGACAGTGCGCGTCTGCCTTTATAGGGCGGACTGAAGGGTTAGCGTGATGTTTCAGCTGCACATTTGTACTTATTGGCATGTGTCTGCAGCATGCGTCGGCAAGCACGCTGTCTGACTTCGTCACTCCTGTCAGCCCGAATCAATTGGACAGATCAAATTTGGCAAGCTGAAAAAACACTCTACTATTTAGGGTGGTGCCGGACATTTCGACCCAGAGCCTTTATTCAATCATCATGATTAGTGATTTGAATTATAAGTGTTATTATATTTTGTCAAATTGCAACTACTGAATGCAGCCCATTTGGGTGGTGTGGCAGCGTCTTTTTTGCTTGTAGAAAAGCGTGGGCAATAATTGACAGCGTGCACTTTTCAAATGCTTGAGGATCGATACGACGTAAAGCAACAGTCCCATGTGAACTTTAATGTCTGTGTTAGCCGCTTCATCACGTCCAAGGCTTCGCAAAGCTCAATCGATATCGGAGATGTGAAACTTCTGACGCTGGTCGAATACCAAAGCCTCACACCGGATGCCGCCGAATACCTCGATAATCAAGATGCAAGTCAATTGGAGCCTATCGGGATTGATGGTATCGCAACCAAACTAAGTTCCCCCTCTGCTCCATCAGAGATCCAAAACGGTCAGGAGCGCTATGGGTGTAAAACTGGACTGGGAAATGAAATAGACCGAGACACCTGCTCATTTCCGCTGTTTTTCTCCAATCATTCGCTTTCTGCAATTTTTGCGAATGATCAATTGGAGGGCAAACTTGTTTGCTCCATCTCTCGAGACGAGAGTCGACCTGCTTTTGGGTCTGGTGATCAGTCTTGGTTCATGGATTGCCTACCGCATTTGAGATATGCTCATGCTCTAGAGCGTCATATTCGGAATGACATGATTATTGGATCGGATGCCGCGTCGGGCCGCGATTCGTTTCTGATGATTTTCCGTGACGACTTGTTGTTCGAAATCGTGCGCTCAAGCGAAAACCCAGAGCTTCAGCGTATCCAGCAGCAGCTCCTTCGAAATCTACATAGTTCAAACACAAGTAACAACTGGTGCGAATTGCTCGCCGAGCTAATCGCCGAGCTCAAATCGTTACCTCGTCACGATGCGATTACCGTTTATCCGAAAGGCGAACGTCATATCGAGCTGACAGCTCAATCTATGGCTGCTTACCCAAATCTACATTTCATGGGCGGCGCTGAAAAATTCGTTTTGGTGAAGATCCGTTTGAAAAGCGACCGTTCAAAGCGCGACCTGTCAAAGTTTGCTCGCTTGTACGACCTTTCCACACGGGAAGTGAGTGTACTCGAAAGTTTCTTTGAAACCTTTCAGTTGCGAGCGACAGGCAGGCAGCTGAACATCAAATATGAGACGGTCCGCTGGCATATGAAGCGCATCCTCGAGAAGTCAGATTCTGCTAATCAGGCCGAATTGATCTTTAAAGTCTGTCACGCTGGATAGATGCCCCACAACTTTGAAACCACGTCAGCCCTATGCCGGCATAGTTCAAAGCGCCCGGGGCATTCTCTTTTCAGGGGAACATCGTTCTGAGACTTCAGAGTTTTGGGGAATTCAAAATAAAAACCTTAGGTTTATTTTAAAAAAACAATCCACATCCGCCCATTTGGGTGTGTTTTTTTTAAAGCTCCCGTGCTGATCGTAAACCTCTTGTTAACACGCCGGGGGGCGAGAGGTGATAATCAGGGGATTTCTGCGGACTGTATGCGCGCCAATTGCGTCGATTTCCGTAGCTATGTCAGGGACTTCAAGTGCACAGGTCGAGATTTCTGTTGAAGGAGAAATCGAAGCAAGCTGCGCATTAAGCGGTCTGACGAGCTCAGTCACGGGACTTGATTTCAATACGCCTGGATCGACAACTCTGGATTACATTGTTGATTGCAATGCGCCATTTGCTTACGCCCTCGAAAGCGCGGGCCAGAGCTTTGAACTACAGGCTCCGTCCATCGGCGTATCACCCGGTTCCGCTGCTTTCGAGGCGAGCCTGGATTACACGATTACGAGCAATTTCATTACCGATAATGGAAGCTTCAGCGACACGCTCAACAGCGCTGAGCTTACAGCCGGAAACGCTGCGCCCTGCACGGCAGCGGCGTTTGATCCGGCCTGCAGTTTTTCAGATTCCGGAACCGACGTGGCGGCCAACCCATCGGGCAATAATGCCAGCTTGCAGATTGCCTGGGGCAGCACGGCCAATCCGCTCATCGCCGGAAGCTATCAGGACACGCTGACGCTGACTGTGAGGGTGAAATGATCTCCACCCTCACAACGATGTTCAGCCAACGAAATCGGACCCGCAAGGCCGATAAAGGGGGGGCACTGCAACTGCTTCCACCACACCACCGCATGGTTGCGATTCTGCCATGCCAAATTCATGAAGACTAGGAGAAACATCATGAAACGCGTACTTTTGGCTGCAGTCGCAGCTTCTTTCCTCGCTGCACCTGCTATCGCAGCATCATCAGATAGCACAACGATCACCCTGGATGGCTCCGTCGCAGATACCTGCCTGATCGGAACAGCGGCGACAAGTAGCTTGACGAATGTCACTCCAACTACAGAGACGGATCTCGACATTACCGCGCTCGCCGATGCTGGAACGGCACTTATTCAAGACGCCGCAGCGACAGTGACATTTGCTAATTCATATTGCAACTATGCGCACAGCTTTGGCTTCCAGGCGGCTAACGGTGCTCTGGCATATGACAGCAGTGTGACTGTAACGCCTTCGAGCGGAACATTTCTTCAGCAAGTCGGATACACGGCAACTCTGGACTGGTCTGAACTCGCATCGCCACTGTCCATTTCGTCTACGAATGACACCTCGGCTTCTGCAAGCGGTTCTGCCGTCAATGATACGACAACTGCGACCGGTGCATTCCGAGGTGATCTCGTATTCACCGTTGATCTGGACGAAACCACCAGCGCTTCCATCCCGCTTCTGTCTGGTGGCTATTCGGAAACCTTCACCCTTAGCCTTGGTGCGACGCTGTAAAAGGAGCGGTGAAGCCTAGACGACTTCGGTTGGAAGGTTCTCGTGAGACCATGCGCAATTTCCGTACACTCATCCTGGCTCTGATTTCTCAATTGTGCCCTGTTTTAGCAGTCGCACAGGAGTCAGACATTGAACTGGCACGCCTTGACGGTGTGGTCCCAGACCTTTGTCAGTTTGGTGAAATGTCAGTGTTGGGCGATGCGGATGCGAGTATTGCGCAGACCGATGATGGCATTGCGATCACGCTAGCTTCCATTGTGGATCCTGAAACGGCAGAGCCCATTCCCTATGGGCTCTCCATTCAGTTCGCTGCACAGTGCAATTTTGCTCATCAGGTCTCAATCCGATCCATTTTCGGCGGTTTATTGAATGATGACGGGTCTGGATCAGACGGATTTTCAAACCGGTCAGACTACTCGGTATCTGCCAGATGGGCCGATGAATCCTTTGATTACACAACGTCCGGAATGCGAGGCGAAGGCATCGGTGTTTCGGTGAGTGGCGTGCGCTCAGGGGATTTCCAGATCGAAATCAATTCAGTGCCGACCTCTACTCCTCTGATTTCCGGAGATTATTCGGATCAAATCATCATTGAAGTTTCGGGCCGGCCCTAGCCAATTCAGGAGAACAACATGAAACAGTATCTTTTCATTGGTGCGTTGGGGGGGCTTGCTATACTCGGCTTGCCGGGCTTCGCATCCCCAAGCTCGACCGGAGAGGGTTATCTTGACGGCACAGTTGGAGACACCTGCCTGCTTGAGCCCTTGGCATATGGGGGTAGCAACAATGCGTCACTCGCAGCAGGGGCAACGAGTTCGGCCGCGACCATAGATTTTACGGACATGGTGGATCCGGCAACAGCACTGTTTAAACTGAACAATGTGAACATAACTCTGACCGTCTCAGGTTATTGCAATTACGTGCACTCTATTAGCCTGCAGACGTCAACGAGCAAGTTTGCCGCTCAGGATACAGGCAATCTGCCAACGATCACGTCCGATTCGTTTACAACGGAAATCGATTATAATGCGGTCTTCGTATGGGCAGATGTCACGTCGACGTTTCTAAACACGCAAGGGCAAAGCGGGGTCACGACTTCCAATCCTGGAACAATAGCAGGAGCGTATCGTGGTACGGGCATGCTCAGCATCAATCTTGCCAATCCGAATGATGTAAATGCACCGCTCGTCGCCGGCAGCTGGTCCGACACGCTCACAATGCAAATTGGCGCGGCACTCTGATTGATGATGGCTTGGAATCGTAAAATGTTCCGTAAACTTCTATGCCTGATGGCGATGCTTTGCATCAGTGCAAATTCAATGGCTCACGCCATGAGTGTCACTCCGATTGTCTTCGATCTTGAAGCAGCCGGTCGAAACGCGAACACCCAATTGCGAGTTACGAATACGAGCACTGGCGATATTCCTGTGGCAATTAGCGTATCTGAAGTTACCATGTCGGAGGCGGGTGAGGTCTCTGCCGCATCCGCCGACGATGACTTCGTCATTTTTCCTTTCCAGGCGCTCATTCCGCCCGGCGCAACCCAGGTTTTCCGGGTTCAGTATGTCGGAGATCCGGAGTTAGAAGCCTCTAAATCCTATATTTTCTCTGTTGCCCAGCAACCCGTCGCATTACCGGAAGGGGTTTCAGGCATTCAGATCCTCTACAATTTTGAAGTGGTTGGGAGTGTGTCACCTCTCGGGGGGGAGGCCGATCTTACATTGCTTTCCTCTGAACTCGTGACCAATGACGACGGGACGCGGCGCGCCGCGCTTACTGTGAAGAACCCCTCCAACACGCATGCATATTTATCCGGTTCACGCCTGGAACTCACGGCGAAGGACGAGACAGGCGAGCAGGTCTGGAGCCGTTCCTGGCGGCCGCAGGAGATCGGACAAACCGTTGGTGTCGGCCTGGTACAGCCAGGTAAGGATCGCCGCTTTGTCCTTCCCTTCGACCTCCCCGAAGGCGGAAGCTCACTGGAAGCTAGTATCCGATACATCGGGCGCCGATAGACGACGGCTAAGGGGATTTGGGGCGTTACATGTTTCGAACAGCACTCAGAAAAAGTACAGCAACGGTCGCGCTCATTTCTGTGGGGTTGTGCAGTTCGCCTGCTGCGGTTTCGGCTAATTTAGATCGCAATTCGCCTATTCAGGTATCGACCAGAGAAAGTTTCGAGGGCTTTAGTGACGGCTCGCGCCGGAACACGCCACAGCCGAGGCCTGATATTCAACTGGCACAGTCCACCACCGTAATTCCGATCCAGCCGAGAACGGTTCCCGAACAACAAGCGCCGACTGATATCGAGATTGTCGTACCGTTGAATGAGAGCGGCAGATATCTCGGTGATCTGGTCGCTTATATTTCGGGTGATACACCTTTTATACGACTAAGCGAAGTCGCACGGCTGATTGAGCCGCTCGCTGCGCCGTCTACAGTCGAGCGTTTGCGTGCGGCAGACCCCGGTGACCCTGTCGCATTGGGAGCCCTTTCAATAGAAGGAATCCAGGGAAGCTGGGATCCAAACCTGTTGGAAATCAATATCGTTCTGCCAATTAGTGACCGGGAAACGCGCAGAATAGAAGTGGCAGAATTCGAGCGGACAGAGCGCGGGCTTTTCGCCAAACCCGCTCGGTTTTCAAGCTTTCTGAACCTGCGATCCTCCACTGATTATGCTCATGAGACTGCCGGAGACACAGGTCTGCAATCTCCATATTTTAGTGGTCTTTGGGGCGGAAGGGCGCTCGGCGTCGCCTATGAAACCAGCTTTGACTATGATACAGATGGGCGTGGATTTCGCAGAAGCGGATCACGTCTCATCTATGACGATGAAGACCGGGCAATCCGGGCAGAGTTTGGCGATGTTTCCGCAATCACACGGTCTTTTCAGTCCAATCCGCGCATGGCCGGACTGTCTGTCTATAAGGCGACACGTACCCTTCAGCCTTACACAAATACGCGCCCACGTGGGTTTCAGTCCTTCTCGATAGAAGAAACGTCTGAAGTTCAGGTTCTGATCAACGGACGTCAGGTCCGACGGCTGCGTTTGGACCCTGGCAATTACGATCTCACTGATTTTCCCTTCGTGGACGGCGAAAACAATGTTCAACTTGTTGTGGAAGATCGGACAGGCCGACGAGATCTCGTGGAGTTTGATACATTCTTCGATCGATCGATTTTTCGGCCGGGCTATTCAGAATGGGGCGCGGCCCTTGGCATTCGTTCGATGACTGGAACACGTGCGCCAGAGTACTATGAAGACGAATATTTGGGTACTGGCTTCTATCGTCGAGGATATGAAAATGGCCTGACTGCGGGAGGGAATTTCCAGTTTGATGACAGGTCAGCGATGATGGGTGGAGAAATCCTGAAAACCACCGCGCTCGGCGTCCTCGCTGGTGATCTGGCGCTGTCAACGCAGGACAATTTCGGCGAGGGCTATGCCATTGATCTCGACTTTACTCGGACCCCAGCCTATGAGCCGGGAGAAGACCGGGTGAGTTGGGGCGTTTCCGGACGTTACACGAGTGAAAAATTCAGCCCGATCGGCAATCCTCGCCTCAATGCAATCTCTTCGGAATTCAGTGGCTATTATTCAAAGTCGTTCATTGAAAACGGGTCAAGCATCTCGGCCAGTGCTTCCTATCTCTTTGGCCGCAATGGTCAGGAAGATCGCTGGAGCGGCCGGATTTCATATGGACAACGTCTGACAGACACGGTCTCGCTTTCTACAGATCTCTCGTATCAGGAGGGTGGTATTGGAGAAGACGTCGGCCTCCGTGTTCAGCTGACTTATCGACCGGGCATCCGCTCAAGCGCCGTGAGCAGCTATGACTCCCGGACGGAGCGTTCTGCTGCCAGCTACCAGCTCCGCGGCGATAGCAAATGGGGTACATGGTCTACCGGTGTTGATGTTGATCGGACACCTGACTCCGCGAACATGAATGCCAGCGGTTACCTAATCGGATCACGCGGCGATGTGAGCTTCACACACCGCCTCGGCACGGATGGCGACTTCAGTAATACGACGACACAGGTCACCACCCTGCGCACGGCGAATTCCATTGGGTTTGCTGATGGTGCCTTTGCGTTCGGACGCACAATATCAGGCGCTTTCGCAATCGTTGATAGCCATGAGACACTTAAGGGCGCGCGCGTCGGCGTGAAATCGAGTTCCGTCGGCGGCGGATTACAGGAGTCGGCGTGGCTCGGTAAACCGCTTATCTCCGACCTGCCGACCTATTCTAAACGGAATGTCGAATTCGACGTGGCTAATCTCCCACTCGGGTATGATCTGGGTGCCGGGTCTGTAGATGTGCGACCTCCATTCTACGCTGGCTACAAATTAACCGTCGGTTCTGCCCTTAACACCACATTGATCTCAACGGCGCTCGATCCTTATGGGGAGCCGATTTCTTTTATTGCCGGAGAGGTCACCTCACCAGACTATCCTAACCTCGAGCCCATTGAGATGTTCACCAATGGCTCTGGGAAATTCGGTATTCCAGGCGTTGGCGTTGGTACGTGGGAGCTGCGTCTGAACACCGAGCCGGACGCGACCATTATCCGATTCACGATTGAGGATGACGGCCAGACTCTGATCCGCGCCGGCGAGTTAAGAGGCGAATATGAGTAAGTTCACCAGCTCTCCTGGCGCGAGCGTCTCAAGGTTTCTGCAGATTAGACAGAGTCCTGAGCAGCCGCTGACGGCACAATGTTTCGGGGCGCTGGCAGTCCTGCCAGATCGGTCAGCCTGGCCCCGGGGTGGCGGCATGAAAATGTGCACTGGTTCGGCTATTCCAATCTGTCATTGGCGCTCATTTCGAACATCTCCGGGAAGGAAGCTGGTATGACAAAAGTCTCATCCTCCACATTCATGAAGAGGTGGTGCAGGGATTTGCGAAGCCTGCAGACCGCTGGCTCTCTGACGGGGGGCGCGCGAAAGCTGGCGCGCACCGCAGCGCTTGGACTAATGCTCGTCACCACCGCCTCTGGGTTTGCGACAGCATCCGCCTGTTCTACGCTGAGCCTCCAGCCCCTGACGATTGATTATGATCCCACCTCTCCAGCCCCTACTACGGCCATCGCAACCATTCAGGCAGACCGATGGGATTCAACCGCTGAAACCTGGAGAAATGTGCACGCTATTAAGCCTCTCCCGGGCAACGAACCGAATGGCATCAGCTTTGATCTTGATTTCGTCGCGGCATTACCCCGGTCCTGGCAGTCGGGAAAAATAACCAGTACATATCATGGTTATCCATCAGGTGTGTTTTCGCCGCAGTCCTCGACTGTCATTTACGCGGGATATTACGATACAGACGACCCAGTCGCACTCCAGGTCCGATTGTCCATTGCTCCCGGTCAGACGCAATTGTCCGCCGGGACCCATGCACTCAATTTCGCTATAGCGGATCGTTTCGGTGGTGATGTCGGATGCCCGTTCGGAAACTTTTACACATCTGACTGGAATGAAGCCTTTGCCTCTGCAACTCTCAATGTCGCAGAGATCCTCCAGATGAATCTGAAGGGGGGTGGCCTGGGTGGCACAATGGATTTCGGAACATCCATGGAGACAGGCGATCAACAATTCACCCTTCTATCGGTGACAACGAATGCGCCATTCCGGGTCATCATGGCGAGCGATCATGGCGGCGTTCTCAAACTGAATGATGAGGAGGCCGCGACAGATGAGATTGCCTATACCGCGACCTTTAACGGCCAACCGATCAGCGCGACTACCCCCTATGAAGACTTGTCCCCGGTCGGGACCGGCTATTCTCAATCTGACCTCGAATTTGAGGTCACGCTCACCGGCGATACACAGACGAAACGTGCTGGTAAATACAAGGACACCGTCACGCTAACCCTTCAGTCCGCCCTATAAAGGCAGACGCGCACTGTCCTTCTATCCTCGTTCAGGTATATTTAGGTTCGATGCGTATTGAGAGCTGCGAGATGGAGTTTTGTCCGGGCTCGTAGCC
>NZ_JBHSSW010000046.1:0-6742 GCF_042659465.1 Ponticaulis profundi
GATCACCTTACGCATGCAAGGGGTTAGCGGCAATTCTTTGTGTAGCCGTCGGCGGCTCTCTACACGCATCAGTATCTGACCCACTCGGTGGTATACGCACCGGTATGGTCCTGCATCCGCAAGAGGATGGCCCGGAAGTTACCAAATTCTGAGCTAAAGGCGTTGCCTGTATGCGTGGTTACCGCAGCACTGACCCAGCTCGGGACATTGCTTTGTGCCTGCCGGACAAAGTCACCCTCGCGATTGTAGAAATTGCGGATCGCGGTTGTAGAGGCTTCACGGCCACCACTGCCACTTTGGCTTCGCTTAGAAAGCTCCCAAACCTCAACGGCATCACGATACTGCCGTATTTCTGGGGTGAGACCGTCTGAGCCCAGATTAGGAACAGGTACTGACCCGCCGCCGCTCATCGGACAGTTCCAGAGCTGCAACGGCGGCTCAATCGGCCACGGCGTCACTCGTCGGATCACCTCGACCTGGGCGGCTGTGCATTCAGCTGACGGAGGAAACCCACCGGCCATGCACAAGAGGATCGCGCAGTCGATGGGGTAAGCATCCGCTATCGGCGCTGACGCCAGAGAGGCCGACGCGAAAGCTGCTGCAGCTAGGTATTTCAGTCGCATCACAGACCTCCGTTCGAGCGAGCTACCATAGGCAAACGACAGGTTACAACATAAATGAAATGTTTAATCATTCAACAATGTTTCCAGCTATCGCGCTTTTGTATCGTTCATGCCACCGGTTGCCCTGTTGGATTATGTCGGCCTGAGACTGCTGCAAACACAGCAAATAGGCATTCAGGTCGTTGAAATAACGGTCATACTCGTCCCTGACAGATAGACCGTAATGGGTGAGTGCCTGTGCGTCCTCGATGGGATCATTCGGCGTTACACACAGATGAAGCACCTGCTGCATTGAGGGTTCAAGGCCCGGCGCAGTCATCTGAGCAAGCGCAAGGATCGCCAATGATGCGATCATTTTGAGGCGTCCAATTTCAGTGCGATGGCACGCATAAGGGTAGCACGGCTAACTCCAAGTGCCTTCGCTGCTTGAGCCTGTGTCATTTTCTTTGAGGCCAGCCAGTCTTGGGCCTGACGTATCTGTGCCGGGGTCAAAAGGCGTTTGCGCCCGAACTGGCTGCCTCGGCTTCGCGCGGCTTCAAGGCCAGCTTTTGTTCGCTCCGCAATCAGATCTCGCTCAAACTGAGCAATCATCGCAAAGACGTGGAAGATCATTCTGCCCTGCGGGGTCGTCGTGTCGATCAATTCGTTCAGCGATCGGAGGCTGATGTCTCGGTCAGAAAGATTATTTGCTATCGCGATCAGCTCTTTAACGCTGCGCGCGAGCCGATCCAGGCGCCAGACAACCAGCGTATCGTTAGGAGAAAGCTTCGCCAAAAGGTTCTGCAGTTGCGGCCGGCCATTCTCATTTGCCCCGCTGCCCACCTCAGACACGATGTAGTCACACCCGGCCGCCTCAAGGGCATCGTTCTGTAGACGATGATCTTGGCCGCTTGTCGATACTCGGGAATAGCCAACTGTCGCCACGTGTGGCCTCATCAATGCTGCAGAAGTCACCCCATACTGGGCATGTCGCAAAACTCGCTTATTTGACGGATTTTGCAACACGTTTGGCGTTGCTGCATCAACGATCGTTTTTGAACATGGCTGGTATGTGGGTTGAGGGGAGGGCATCCACTGATCCGCGATAGGTCTCTTGAGCGCGGGGTCTGGAAGGATTTGCTAAGCTAAGGAAGCAGAATAACGTTTTGAACAGGCAGATTGGTTAATTTTGCGTTTGTGCTTGACTCGGCGTAAGTAAGCTAGACTCGACTTACCGGTCAGGCAGTCTGCCTTTCGGGCTTGCCAGCTTGTGAAAGCAGACGGTCAGTGTCGGCGCTGCCATGACGTGAAGAGCCCAAAGCGGCCCTCTGTGCTGTCAGCAACGGGCGCAGGTGCAACACGAGCTGCGGGCCTAAACGTGCCCAGCATCTCCCGTGCTGCCGAGCGGCTTTGGAGACGGATACTTGGTGATGGTCACAAAAACTAAGCCGGTGTGGTTTATGGCCTTCACAACCTTGTGGAGCCGAGACCGCAACAAACGACTAGATCTGGCAGATTGCTTTTAATTATAGCGAGTATTGAATTACAGATTGATTGCTCAACATAGATTGACCTAGAAATATGCCAAAAAAATCAAAGGCTCGCCGTGGGTATCGAAATTTTTCTTTGCAAGTTCTAACCAGCCGAGAAAAAATTTCTGGATGGTCAATATCCGGTGTGGATCCAAAGCCTGTGAAAAACTTAGATGGCAGGCCGTCGAGACGTGTTAGTGATACGAATCTAAAAGCATACTTTAAAGACATTCAAGGGTATTGGCGCCGCACTGATACCAATATTGATATTGACTTAGACAATCTTTGTGCAGCAACGCATGGACACATACGTAGGTCAATTATATCTGACGTCGAGTTTAAGATATTTCATAGTGAAATTCCTGATTGGGCGCACATGGCGGGCATCGAGCCTGAAAGCCGGGTAACGAAAACAAAGTTTGAGAGACTTATTGCCGGGTCAACAAGTGATGACCTGCTGCATAAATTCATCTACTTGCAGGATGTTCAAAATCTTCTCACGAACATCCAGCGGACAAGCGCGCAAATTACTCAGGTTATCGGCGAGTTTTACGGTATCCTGAATGACTGCGTCCCCTATCGTTACTCCATTGACGAAAGATCTGGCTTGCGATCGTCAGTAGGTGCCGAGACTGCATTACTGCACGCACATTTGGAGACTGTTTTCGTTCGCATGAGGAGTCTATTAGACTACGCCGTTAAAGTGTGGCTAGAAGCGGAACGAGTAAATATTGACTATTCTAAGATTGTAAAACTTAAGGGTGGATCAAAGCAGTACGGAGATAAGGGATCTCTCGGCGTAAATGAGCAGGCTGGCACTCTTTTTGTGAAGGATGAACTTATCTGGACGATTTGCTCCATCAGGGATAGAATTGTGCATGACGGGCATTTAGACGTTAGCGCTCGGATGTATGAAAGCTTTAAGCGTCGCCGATTGGTAGAACGTTTCGTCTTAATCCCTGACATGGTGGAAGGACGCTTTGAATCATTCAAGAATAGATCAAACTTCTACGGGCGGGATCACAAGATAAACCATGATCTACCCAGAATATACGACGACTTCTTTCAACGCATGCTTGCTACCATTGGCGCTCTACACGATCTGTATGCTTCGAAGATGATTCACTAAAGCTAGCATTATGGCACCAGCGCGCGGGAGACTATTGCGTGATCTACGCTTGGATTGATGGCACAAAGCGGCAACCGATAGCCAAGGGAGAGCGCACCGTATGTGAGGACTGTGGCGGGCTCCTCACCTCTGTCATGCCAGCTCAAAACGTCGCGCATTGGCGGCATAAGGCTGGCGATTGTGACCGCTGGAGTGAAACCGAAGGCCCTTGGCATCTGGGTTGGAAAGAGCAGTTCGAAGTTGGATGTCGCGAAATTGGCCTTTACGACTCCCTGGCCGGTGAATGGCACCGTGCCGATGTGCTGTGCGGTGCCGGCACGCCCATCGCCACCGTGCTGGAGTTACAACACTCCAGCATTAGCGAGCAGGAGCGCACCGAACGCGAGACCTTTTATCTCCAGAAGCATCGCATGTTCTGGCTTGTTCACCTGCATAACGACCATAGTTTCACCGGCACCAACTTCCGCTTATCGTTGGGCCTAGGTGCGCGCACAACGACCGTGGATGGCCATAATTTTGATATTGTGTACTTCGCTTCGCGTAGCAGCCAGTTCATTGAAAAGTGGAAGCGGTCGAGAGCTCACGTCTTTTTCGATTATCAGGGCCACATTTTCTATCTCGCCAACGAAAGGGTAGCGGCGCAGGCGAATGGGGGTCTGCCGTTGAAGAAAGGCTACTTTGCATATTCCCAATTATCGCGAAAAGAATTCATTCGTGCAGTGCAAGGGAACAGTTGACGCAACGAAAGGTCCCACCGTCGATCTGACCGTCAGCAAAGGGTTCTATCCAGACGCCGCCGGGTGCACCTATTAAATGCTTCTCGGAACAAAGCTGCCAGCCAACACTTGGACTGCTATACGCACCATGTTCTCTGTCTTTTTGGTGCGAACCTACGGATGGGGAGTGCAGATGAATAGCTCTAAGAAGTTTGTGGGGCATTGTCTTTGTGGCGAAGTCGCAGTGAGCGTTGACGGTCAGCACGACGCACAGCCAGGTGCATGCCACTGCCGTATGTGCCAAAGATGGTCCGGTGGGGTATTCCTTGCTTTCACGGCCGCTGCCGAAGCGGTTACGGTGGAAGGCCCCGTCAGGCGTTTTCAGTCCACTTCGTTTGCTGAGCGTGCGTTTTGCGGCACGTGCGGAACGCATCTCTGGATGCGAAATACCGATGATCAGGCAGCAGAGTACGAGCTGATGCCTGGGTTGTTTGATGCAGCTCATGACTGGCCGCTCCGTTCTGAGATTTACACAGACAAGGCCATGGCGTCAGTTCGCTTGGAGGGCGATCACCCCCGCAAAACCCAAGCGGAATTCGAGGAGTCGAACCAGCATATCGACTGATACGCCTAGCGTCCGGTTACGGCAGATTAACCCCGTCGCTGATAGTTACTTCGGCACTGACGGGCGCTTTTGGCGCTCTTCGCATCGGTTGGCTGCATGGCAATAGGGCTGCGATCAAACGCGCGAAGGAAGTTGTCTGCAACGCACAAACCTAGTTTCCATCGAGGTATCATAATACCTAGTAATGGTAATTATGTCCAGGAACATATATTTTTATAAGAGCCGCCAGTTAAATAAATTATATTCTTAATGGCCATAACTTTTCCAGGCTATTAATATTTACTTTGCGCTGCGGCATATCGAACCTGTATGTGGAGTAGCATTCTCAGTTGATTGTTGCGCATCAATCCATTCGTCTAGCCCCCCTGGGAACCATGAAATGTTAGTGAACTCGAGTTTCGAAATATGCTGTACGGCATTCCAGCTCATCCAGCAGTCACTTCGGCAAAATACGACGATGGCACGTGTTTTTGGACAGTCGGCTAGCGCAATATCCAAGTAATCTTCGATTTTTGCCTCAAGCCGTCCATGACCGGTTTCTGGCAGCCATATTGCTCCTGGTATAGTCCTGTGAGGCGTTGCAATCACCCAGCTACCGTCTTTTCGTATCTGGTGGCCGGGTGCGCCCATAACATCAATCAGCATTGCACCCTCGTCTCTAAGCGCAACTAGTTTGCCAAGATCGATAGTCTGTCCGCCCGGAACGGTCTCGGGAACCGGCGCACGATAGGATGAAATCCGTAGCCCGCTTAATTCATCGTGCAGCGGATCGGCCGCCAATGGCGTCGCAGCGAGCAGGTAGATCAATGCAGAAATATAAATATGGCTGGGCATAGTTTGCAGTCTATCGCAACATGGCGATCGTCTCGATACGACCTTTGGACAGTTTTGATGCGGCTTATCGACCAAAGTCGAATTGTCCGATCACCCACCTCTCGTCAACCTGACAAAACAGCACGATGAGAGGAAACGTCATGTACGGCAAGGCCCCCCCACTGACCGCCCTGGCCCTTATTTTGGGGACGGCCACTGCACTAGCCCATGGTGACACGGCTCCTATGGCTGTGGATACGACCGGCCTGCCTGAGCTTCCCGAAGAAATGGCAACGGAGAACCCATGGCGTGAGGCTGATCCGGAGATCATGTTCACCGCGGTCGAAATCGGCGCCAAGGGCTACAATAGCAACTGCGCGCGCTGTCACGGGCTTGAGGCTATCTCGGGCGGTTTGGCACCAGACTTGCGCTATCTCGAGGCGAATGACTTTGGCGATGAATGGTATGTCGACCGGGTTCTGAACGGCTATCACCAGAACGGCGCGGTCAAAATGCCCCCGTTCGGAGATATCCTGTCGCAAGAGGCCATTTGGGCGATCCGAACCTATGTCGAGACGCGTCCCGACGACATGGAGCTGGCAGATAAGCAGGGCGATATTCAATCTTATCATCAGCAGCTAACCGATGCTGCGGACGACGCTGCCGCCGCCGCCTTGGCCGAGCCGATGGCCACCAGCGGCGCCGAACTGGAGGCACTGTCGGGCGCGCCAAAATCGATCACCGCACTGGACGAAGCAGCATGGCTGCTTGCTCAGGAGCCGCCAGCGCGCAAGGACGCGTTGGATGCTCTGACCGCAGCGTTGCGGAACTAGGGGGGTGTGATGGGGGCCCTGCTGACGCATCTTCTGCCGGGCGGGCGCGCCGGAGCGTCAGCCTTCGCGCAGCGTGGGCCCGTTCCTTTGGAACCGCAGGCCGATCCCTTCGACAGCGGCATGTGGCCCGATCACCGGCGCGACATGCTGGGCGATCCACAGGACTGGCGGCATGATCCCGCGCTGATCGTTCTGACGGCGCCGGATGCTGAGGATGCCTCGCATGTGCCGGTCCTGATCGATGCCACATCGCTGACTGGTCAGGTCGAGCATATTGTCATCAGCATAGATTACAGCCCTTTGCCTAAGGTGCTGATCTACCATCCCGGACGCGCTGCTCCGCTGCTGGGCTTTGGTGTAAAGTATGAGATCGGCAGCCCCTTGCGCGCCAGCGTGGCGATGGCGGACGGCAGCTGGCGCATGGGCGCGAGCTTCGTCGATGCAGCAGGGGGCGGCTGCACAGCGCCCGCCGCGGCGCACGCCCGCCCGAAC
>NZ_JBHSSW010000047.1:0-1046 GCF_042659465.1 Ponticaulis profundi
TAGCGCTCGCTCGGAGGGTTTTTGCGTTCAATATAAACACGCACAGGCGAAATGTTCGAAGAGTGGAGCCGTTTATCGACAGACCGATGTGCTGGTCAGTTAAGTCGAATAGCGCTAGCTCTTGATGGTGTCGGGTGTTTTTCGGGAGAGTTGGCGGCTGACTACTTCCATCATGTGTTTCAAAACGGTTGAAGCGAGTGCCGCTGCTTTTTTTATGGTGATAACTTTACCGGCGCCGATTGGAGCGGTCGTTAGAAAAAAGAATCAAGCCTGCGCCCGCGATCGATTCTAGTGCAGGTTTCTGTATTCGTATTGGATAGCCCGATAATTTTATTTTTTCCCTATTCGTTGCTTCCTGGGCATGTCCTCCAAATTAGAGAAGGCATGGTTCGAATCGAACTCTTTCGCTCGGAGACAGCGAATCGAACTGTTCACGTAAAAGCAATTCGTCAGGCCGAAAGGTCGCCAATCTGATTTGTTAGGTTGGTTATGGGAATTATATTGCTGATCGATCGTATATGAAGAGTGGGATTATGTTGGTGAACTGGGCGATTCATTTCAGTGATCCGCCGCCCCGTTGTTGGGCCGAATCTCATTTCTTGCGATCAAAATCCATCAGCCGCACCGATTCCCGAGATGCGTTTCCTCGTTTTTCTTTGAGGTCACGGTTTGGGTAGCCGCTAGATTCGACTGAAGCCTTTCAAAAACGCAGTTTTTCACCATCCGATTCTCATCTTGCCTGACAAGAATCAGCCGGATCATTCTTTTCGAGTCGGAAAAGGTGCAAAGCTTGGCGTGAATATCAGGTGTTCTGGAAGCGCTTTAAAGCACAGAGAATCTCTCAAAACGAGATTCATCTGACCGAAACAACTGCAGCCAGTATCCATTCGTCCTGACAGAAAACCCCAAAACCCCCGTGAATAGGGGTTTGTTTGTTGAATCTGCAGAAAGTTTGGAAAAAGGGGAAAAAGGCGCTTGCGTTAGTTGGAGTGGGGGGCTTATAAGCGCGTCTTCTTCGGTCATCGAGCTGCCTGCAGCGAGCCGGT
>NZ_JBHSSW010000048.1:0-505 GCF_042659465.1 Ponticaulis profundi
GAGCGTGGTTGCGCCAGAATCCTCGTCCACAGTGAAGCTGTCAGAGATCGCCACTGGCGCGTCATTCACCGCGCCGACATTGAGTGTCACAGTGACGATATTGCCATCTTCGGTGCCGTCATTCACACGATAGGTGAAGCTGTCCGTCCCATTGAAGTTGGCATCCGGAACGTAGGTAAAAGACCCATCCGCATTGAAGGTGAGCGTGCCGTTGGAGACATCTGTCACCAGGCTGGCTGTGAGCGTATCGCCTTCGACATCGGTATCATTCGCCAGAACACCGTTCGTCGCATTGACGGTCAGTGTGCCGTCTTCATCGACCGCATAGCTGTCAGCCATGGCGACCGGTGCATCATTCACCGGTGTCACCGTCACCTCAATCGTGACAGTATCCGTGCCACCATTGCCATCATCGATCAGGACATCGAAGCTGTCCGTGCCGTTGAAGTCGGATGCTGGCGTATAGGTATAGCCATTCCCCGTCAGCGTGACAGAGCCATTCGCC
>NZ_JBHSSW010000049.1:0-849 GCF_042659465.1 Ponticaulis profundi
TAGTGTCAGGACCCATTAATCGGGTTTCGACCCTCTTGCCGGCGTGTTTCACGCTCCCGAACTGATGGGGGCATGATGAGCAATCTTTTTTGGCTGAGTGACGAGCAGATGGCGCGACTGCGGCCGTTCTTTCCAAAGAGCCATGGCCACCCACGGGTCGATGATCGGCGGGTCTTGAGCGGGATAATCTTCATCAATCGTAATGGCTTGCGTTGGTCCGATGCGCCGCCAGAGTGTGGCCCACCGAAGACCCTCTACAACCGATGGAAGCGCTGGAGCGACATGGGTGCTTTCGCCCGGATGATGGAGGTTCCGAAGCCGCCGACCGGAAGACAGTGATGATTGACGCCACCTATCTCTAGGCGCACCGCACAGCTTCAAGCCTGCGGTTGAAAAAGGGGGGCGTGGCAGGCTGATTGGGCGGACGAAGGGTGGCATGAACACCAGTTGCATGCCGTCATGGACGCGAACGCCCGCCCGATCAAGTTCTTCATGACAGCCGGTCAGGTCAGCGACTACACCGGCGCGGCGGCCCTGCTGAGCAATCTGCCCGAGGCCGGATGGCTATTGGCCGATCGGGGCCATGACGCCGACTGGTATCGTGAAGCATTGCAGGACAAGGGCATCACGCCCTGCATTCCTGGCCGGAAGTCCCGAGGCAAGCCCGTCACATACGACAAACGCCGCTACCAGCGGCGCAATCGTATCGAGATCATGTCCGGCAGGCTCAAGGACGGGCGCCGCGTCGCGACCCGCTACGACAAGTGCCCGAAGGGCTTTCTGTCCGCCATCGCTCTCGCCGCAACTGTCATCTTCTGGCTTTGAAAATTAACGAGACTGGAGCCTAGG
>NZ_JBHSSW010000050.1:0-575 GCF_042659465.1 Ponticaulis profundi
GAGCCATCCGTACCAACCGGCGCATCATTCACCGGTGTCACCGTCAGCATCACCGTCGCTGTGTCGCCGCCATTGACCGTATAGGTAAAGCTCGTCGTGCCGTTAAAATCCGCATCCGGCGTGAAGCTCACATCGGTGCCACCATTGGTGATGGTCACCGTGCCGCCCAGAGGCTGGGTCACCGACGTGATGGTGATCGCATCGCCTTCGGTGTCGAAATCATTGGCGAGCACATCCAGCGTCGTCGCACCCGAGTCTTCTGAGACCGTAAAGCCATCAGCAACAGCGGTCGGCGCGTCATTCACCGCGCCAACATTGAGCGTCACGGTGACGGTATTGCCGTCATTCACCCGATAGGTAAAGCTGTCTGTGCCATTGAAATTGGCATCAGGCGTATAGGTGAAAGACCCATCGGCATTGAAGGTGAGCGTGCCGTTGGAGACATCTGTCACCAGGCTGGCTGTGAGCGTATCGCCTTCGACATCGGTATCATTCGCCAGAACACCGTTCGTCGCATTGACCGTCAGTGTGCCATCCTCATCGACCGCATAGCTGTCAGCCACGGCGACCGGCGC
>NZ_JBHSSW010000051.1:0-1537 GCF_042659465.1 Ponticaulis profundi
GGCGGCGGTGCAGCCGGTGCCGTCGCCGATGCGGCGGGTCTGGGAGACGGGGCGGCTGCGCAGCAGGCGGCGCGTCTCAGCGATGATGCCCAATTCGTGCGCGATGCCGGGCGTCCGGTGCAGGTCCAGCGCGCAGAGATCATCGTGAACCCGTCCAATACCGTCACTCAGGGCACGATGATCCAGGCGGTTCTGGAAACAGCCATCGACTCCACGCTTCAAGGTCCGATCCGGGGCCTCGTGACAACCGATGTGGTGGCCTATGATGGATCGCGCATCCTGATCCCGCGCGGGTCGCGTCTGATCGGCAGCTATTCAGCTGATGTGGAAACCGGCCAGAACCGGCTTCTGGTGGCTTGGGAACGCATCATCATGCCCGACAACCAGTCGGTGCAGATCAGCTCCTTCGGTGGCGATGCCTTGGGCCGTTCCGGCACCACCGGCAAGGTCAACAACCATTTCTTCCGCAGGCTTGGGGCGGCGGCGCTGATTTCCACAATCTCGGCCATCCCCTCGGCCTTGCAGGACGACAGCGGCGACGGGGGCGTGACCATTTCCACGGGCGGTTCCACCGATCCGGCAACCGGTATGTCCAACGCCGTCAGCGGCGCAACAGAGTCGGCCATCGGCAAGTATGTCTCGATGCCGCCGACCATCACCGTGAACCAAGGCACCCGGATCACCGTCATGGTGGACCGCGATCTGGAGATTTTCTGATCATGAACGACATGAGCCATGGCAGCTATCTGGATGAAGCCTTGTCCCGCATCGGGGCTGTCATCGACAGCCCCGCCTTGGTGGAAATCGCCATAAACCCGGACGGCCGCATCTGGTCGCTGGAACACGGCGATCCGGCGATGAATCTGGAAACCCGTGCGGCGATGAACCGTCAGGAAGTCATGGACCTGGGCCGCCGCATCGCAAGTGCAGGCACGCTGACCCTTGGCCGGGAAGCCCCGATCATCTCGACCTCCGTGGTCTATCGAGGCCGCCCGATCCGGGCGCAGGTGGTGGCAGAGCCTGCCGTTTTGTCGGGTGCTGCAATCTCGATGCGGTTCTTCTCGTCCCTCCCTCTCGACAAGATCCAGATCAAATACCTGCACGGTCAGGAATACTCGGTGGACCAGGCCCGCGCGGAGACAAAGCGGGAATTGAAAAAATTGGCAGCCTCCGGCGACATTGACGCGGCCATGGCATTCATCGTCCACCATAAGATGAATGCCCTGATTGCGGGCGCGACCGACAGCGGCAAGACGGTCTTTGCGCGCAAGATGCTGTCCTATGTCAGTGACAGCGAACGGATGATCACCATTGAGGACGCCTCCGAGCTGGTGCCGACGCAGCCGAACGTGGTGACGCTGATTGCGGATCGGGACAGCAGGACCAGGACGCCGGACATTCTGCTGACCTCCTGTCTGCGGATGCGGCCTGATCGGCTGATCGTAGGCGAGGTGCGCGGCAAGGAAGCCATGACCTTCATCGAAGCCATCAACACCGGCCATGGCGGGTCGATGACGACCATCCATGCCGAAACCCC
>NZ_JBHSSW010000052.1:0-2657 GCF_042659465.1 Ponticaulis profundi
CCATAGCATGTTGGGAATGACCCACCGTTGAAGGTTATGGCCGCCTGCGCAGCCTACAAAATTGCGCAGCAGGCGGCCATAACCGGGTCTCGGGTCTCTATGGTGGCTTTGCTAACCACACCACAGAGGAGACCGGCTATGGCCAAGATTGAGCATACTTCGGATGCCCTTGTTCTGGTAGGCATCGACATTTCCAAACACCGGCACGAGGTGTTGATTGCTGTCCCGGGCAAGACGCGTCGCAGGCGCCTGACGATCACCAACAGCACGGATGATTTCATGCGGCTCATCGCGATCTTGCGAGAATACGGCCTGCCTGTCCGGATCGGCTTTGAAGCAACTGGCAACTATCATCGGGTGCTGATGTATCATCTGGGTGTCGCCGGGTTCGACCTGAAGCTGGTGTCTTCGGTCGCTTTGGCCCGGACGCGGGAGGCGCTGCACAACAGTTGGGACAAAAATGATCCGAAGGATGCCCAAGTTATCTTGCACATGCTGCAGATCGGGGCGGTGCAGATCTTCCAGGACCCGATGGTGGCCGGCACGAACGATATTCAGGAATTGTCCAAGACCCATGATGCGGTGTCGCGGTCCAAGACTGAGCTTTGGCACCGCATCCTGACCCACTACCTGCCGCTCTACTTTCCGGAAGCCGACCGTTTCCACCGCAGTTCGCGGACGGATTGGTTTCTGGCGTTCCTCGAGATGTTCCCTTCTCCGCACATGATCAGCGCCATGACCAAGGAGGAGTTCATTCAGACTGCTTGGGAAGTGGTTGGGCGCAAGGTCGAGAAGTCTCTCCTGTTGTCAGATATTTACGAGACAGCAAAGGTGTCGGCAGGATTGCCCGTCGCGCCAGATTCTGACGCCCTTCGTATGTTCCGCATGATGCTGGCCGAGGGAAGGAGCCTAATCCGGCAGCGCAATGCAATCGAAGATCGCGCCGTCGAACTGCTGGGCGACCGACCGGATTATCAGCTGCTTCGCACCATTCCGGGGATCGGACCCATCAATGCGCTGACCATTCTGGCCGAGACCGGCGATCTGCGGCGGTTCCACCATCACCGCCAGTTCCTGAAGTTCTGCGGTATGGATCTTGCTACCGTCCAGTCCGGCATGTTTCGCGGTCGAAGCAAGATATCCAAGTATGGCAATGCCCGCCTGCGCCGCACTTTGTGGCTCGCAGGGCAGACCGCGGTTCTGAAGAAAGCGAATAGCTTCCGGGACAAATTCGAGCGTTACATTGCGCAGGATCGCCACAACCCAGATCTACGCCGCAAGGCCTACACCGCCATCGCTGCAAAGATGGCACGCACTATTCACGCCGTGATCAAATCCGGCGAACCCTATCGTCCCTTCTTCGAAGGGACGAGCCCAAGCGGAAGGACCTCTCTCTCAAAGGGCCGTGGAGGCGCATGACGCGACCTCGTAGATAATGTTCGGGCCTTCCGCTTGGGATTTAGGATCTCGTCTTAAGGACGGTGAGGGCGGCAACCAGACCGACCCTGTATTTGCTATGGAAGAGACCACTTCTTGACGGCGGAGCCCGCTTGGGCAAACATCTTAAGGGCATCCGGTCGCTCGGATGCCCCGTGATCTGATGCCCTAAACGGCGATTTGTTCCCGAGCTAGGACGTTGTCACTGACGATGCAAGCCGGCTTGCCATAGATCCGCACCAGTGCGTCCAACTCGCGGGCCACCCTCGCGCCCGAGATGCTGGTGTCGGCAACCAGACACAGGTTCTCGCGGCAGCAGTCGTCGATCACCGCCAGGATGCGGAACCTGCGCGACGCCCCGAACGTGTCCGCCATCGAGCCATGGGAACGCCACTGGTCCGAGTGACCATGGCGAGGATCCAATGACCAGCGCTGGTCGGGCATGAGGGCCAGGGGCATCGGCATGCGTGTGCCACGGGCGCGCTTGCGGCCGCGCCTGCGCCGGACCGACAGCCCCTCTTCGCGGTAGAGTCGATACAGCTTCTTCGGGTTCATCAGCATGCCCCTGCGCTCCAGCAGTAGTCCGATCCGCCGATAGCCGAACCGGCGACGCACAGCCGCGACCTCCTGCATGGCCTTGCGGATCTCCGGATTGTCGGGCGGCCGCTCGCGACGCACCGTCTTCGGATCGACACCGACCAGGACGCAGGCCCGGCGTTGCGAGATGACGTGATCCCGCATCGCTTTGAGCACTGCGTCCCGCCGCGCTTTCGGTGTCGTCAGGCCTCAGCCATGGTCCTTGGACCAGTGGCGTCCCATGGCTTCGATCCCAGAAGATCCTTCAGCACGATGTTGTCGAGCATGGCATCTGCCAGCAGACGCTTCAGCTTGCCGTTCTCGTCCTCGAGCGCCTTCAGCCTTTGGGCATCGGACACGTCCATGCCGCCATACTTGGCCTTGAGCTTGTAGAACGTCGCCGGGCTGAGACCATGCCGACGACAGACATCCGCCGTCGCCATTCCGGCTTCCTGCTCCTTGATCATCCCAATGATCTGCGCCTCGGTGAAGCGGCTTTTCCTCATGTCGTCTGCTCCTTCGTGATGAAGCAAACTCTAAATTAAACCGAGGGACGTTCCGGGGGGCAGGTCAGTTCCCGGTCTTCTTGTAGATCTGCGCGACCTTGGTCCGTCGCATGGAATGTGTGCCGTAAGTGAGCTGCT
>NZ_JBHSSW010000053.1:0-528 GCF_042659465.1 Ponticaulis profundi
GCAGATCGGCCAAACCAGAAGTGGCTGGCCGATTTCACATACATCTGGACTGCCGAGGGCTGGCTGTATGTCGCAGTCGTTCTCGACCTGTTTTCCCGCCGCGCGGTCGGTTGGTCCATGAAGGCAGATCGCGATGCGTCACTGGTCATGGATGCCCTGATGATGGCGGTCTGGCGCCGAGGGAAGGCTGACGCGCTCCTTCATCATTCCGACCAGGGATCCCAGTACACGAGCGAGCAGTTTCAGCGCCTGCTGGCGGACAACGGTATCACATGCTCAATGAGCAGAGCGGGCAATGTCTGGGACAACTCGGCGATGGAAAGTTTCTTCTCAACGCTGAAAACTGAACGCACCGCCCGAAAAGTGTATCGGACCCGAAATGAAGCCCGCGCCGATATCTTCGACTACATCGAACGCTTCTACAACCCGCGGCGGCGCCATTCGAAACTGGGCTATCTCAGCCCCATGGAGTTCGAGGCCCGCGCTATGCTAGCTTAACCTGCTGTCCACAAAACCGGTAGCAGCTCA
>NZ_JBHSSW010000054.1:0-4121 GCF_042659465.1 Ponticaulis profundi
GCTCTCCGCCGGCGCGTGGCAGCTCAAGGAGCGCGGCATCGAGGTCGCGGCCGTGCAGGTCTGGCGGGAGATCAAGGAACAGGCCGTCGAGGTGGCCCGTGTGGCGCAGGAGCTGGCCGAGAAGGCCCGCACCTGGCTGGAGCGCGTCACGGAACGTGCGGCAGAGCAGGTGCGGGACGTGGTGGAGCGGGTCGCGCCAACCGATGCTTGGGGTGAGTTCTTCGCGGCCGCAGCCCCCGGCGCGTCAGCCGCCGCCGAGGGGCTGGCGCGGGATCTGGAGATCGAGCGCCGGCAGGAGGCGCAGCGTGAGGCGTATGAGCAGGAGGCGCGGGAACGCGTGCAAGAACAGGAGCGTCGCGCCCATGAGCGCGACGACGGCCACGATTACGGGCTATAAATATCACTATACCTTTGAGGAATTAAGCGCGAAGAATTCCTGTTGAATATATACTGGGTTCTATTTTTACAGATAAAGCTTTGTAGGAGGTTTCGATATCGCTTGCCCGGTGTGACACATTGGTGCCTTGGCTAATTAATAAATCGAGCGTATTTCGTATTTGATACCAACCAACGTCCGGGCGATTTAGTTTATATTTTTCTCTCACAAACTTTGGTATCTGCTTCCTGTCTACCGCCTCAAAATAAGATGACCAAACTTTGCGGCCATCATTCAGTACTTTTCTCGCTTCTTTGGATATTTTTAGAGATGATATATACTGAAACATAAAGTCAGATTCGAATCTGCTAGGCGCTCCCACTTCATCTTCTTGGAACGGAATAAAGTGATTTATAAGTGACCACTTTTTCCCTTGCCATTGTAGATCATTGGCTCCAGCAGTAAGGTTCGCATTGTTGAATAGCATCCATATCAGGCAGTCATTTGCAAACTCCTGCGATACGTCCTTATCTGGCATAAGGAACTGATCTCGATCGTTGAGCCAAGTCTGTCTAATGATGCGCTTTGCCGTAAAAACTACTGCTGACTGCCAAAGGTTATCATTGGTAACAAGAAATCCTCCTGCGCTAGCGTATCCTGATGAAAAAAGAGCCGTAATACCTGCGTTCTGAAGGTCCGATCCTTTACTAATCATACCCCCAATTGCACCATCAGCCCACCTTGTTCCTCTTACGTCATTAACTCTGGTAGTCGGCTCAATAGCGTTTGTAAGGGGCAATGCAGGTGTGGAGTTTGGTTTAGGTCGATTGATCCAAGAGTTTAATAGCTTTTCTTTAGGAACATCATAAAATCGTTTAGCTCCAACCGCATTTGCATTTCTGTCTATAACCTCTGTTTCTATTTCGAACGGCGCTTTGAATTTCTTTCTTTTTTTGCTGGTGTCCCAAATAAGAAAGCCGATTGGAAAGTCACCTGTTAGGCCATCAAAAGCACGGCTATGGACTACAAATCCACCTAGATAAGCTGCATTCCAACTGTTTCGAAAGCTATCAAAATTAGGGGCATTGACGTATTTTAGTTTTGAAAAAATTGCTACAACCGCATTCGGAATTTCGATCTGAATACGCAGTAAGAATTGTATAAATAGCTCACGGCGAGCAAAGCCTACGTCCCCTCCAAGCGATCTTCCAACAGCAGTAGTTGCTACTCCAGTCCCGGCATTCATCGCCTCTGCGTAGGGAGGATTAATCAAAACAAGTATTTTTTCCTTAGAGGAGATGGCCGATCTAAGTTCCGACGGGAGCTTATCAGTAAGAGTATAATCTATTGCACCATCTTCAGTAATGTCATCGTTAAGATAGTCGTACTGAAAGCGGTGCGCGGCCACGCAAGTCTTTGTAGCTTTCATTACGTCTACATCGGACTTATCAAGTGTAGACATAAAAAGATTACGGTGGTTTGAATGCTTTACTTCTAGGTTTCCAACGCCACAGCACATATCCCAAACTTTGTAGCGTTTCTGCCAGTTTTTACCTAAAGAGAACGTGAGTTGGTCGTATGCTTTGTCCACGACATATAGGGGAGTATAAAATGCTCCCTTAAAAACTCTCTCTACTACAGGAATTAGGCTGTCTCTGCGTTCTAAGATATAGTTGCGATATTCGTTTTTGGGTGGTCTATGATAAATTGTCCAAAAGCGACGATATCCTTCCAAGTTCTTGAGCCCGTGAAGCTTTCCCTCAATTTCAAAAACAGGATCACCGTCTAGGAATAAAAGTTTTGCTGAAAGGTCTTTATGCGTTGAAGCAATGCCGTCATTCATTATATCAGAAAAAAATAATAAGCTATATTTATCGTCTCTAATGTCCTCCACTTCCTGCCCAATCATATCCACCCACTTGTCAAAGACCTGTTTAAGGTTATCCGGAGTTATTTGGGTTCGGATGATGGCGCCTGCATTAATGGCGTCTTTGACAGTTGAAATAAATTCAGACGAATCTTTTTCTATATTAAAAGCCACAAAGTGAGTGCCAATGTGGATTGAGATTGCATCTACAGCCTCTTTTGGAACTGATGATGCCGATTTACCCCATTTTACTGTTTTCTTTGCGAGGAATGAGATGACGTGGCTGCTTTGCATTAATGCAGCTTTTTCAGTATCTATCACACATAGTAGCGCAGGAACGTGCTCGCCCTTGTTTAGAGCGACTTGGACATAATGAAGTAATTGGGTGAACATTTCATAGAATGTCGAAGATCCATTTGCTTTTGCTTCAAACCAAACCTCTTTCGTTTGGATATCGATCAGGTTTTTAGAATATGACTTTAAACCTAGTGCCTTAATATAGGCGTCTTTTACGTCTTCTTCGCTCTTCGCTCGTTTTAAGTCGCCGTATAGTGCCACGATACGCTGCCTCTAAGTTTGCTCGTCTCTTTACGAGAGTATATTTGAGTGAATGAAACGTAGTTATTGGCCCAGAAGCCGCCTAAAGAAGCCTTTGGATCGCTTATCCTCCAGAAGCGCAGTTGCCTGCTGTCGCCACCTGTCTCTGTCCTCACGAAGATCAGAGATCACAGTTTCCTTGTCTGCTAGCCGATCTTCGGCTGCTTCAAGACGTGCCTGTAATGCTTTGAAGTTCCCATCATTTTGGTAGTCTACGGGTGTTTCGTTTTGTGTTTCGTTCTGTTCACCTAAGGGAAGCGGGGGGTATACCCGATGTAGTTCGGATGGATCGATCCTAAACGCGCCGCTTTCTTCCTTCAGCGCCGATATTCTTCCTGATTTTATAGCCTTAGAGATTGTTGCTTTCGATTTCCCCGTAGCTTTTGCTGCCTGTCCAAGGGTGTATGCCATGGGGTTTCCTATCGTTCGCAGTGGCCGTTTTCTTTGGTGTTCACCTGTTCACTCTTCCTTCTTTGCAGGCGTTCCAGGAAGATAGGTTTCCATGCCTGGAAAACTGGGCTGTGAGATTGGAGGCAAGCCGTCGCCAGACGGGATCTGTAGTTCACCAATACGCGGCAATTGGTGCAGAGCTGACTTACTTGTTCCGATGGGCTGGGGCTGCTCCTCCTCGGCCAATAGAACCTCTGCTTGCAAACGTGCATAGCGCAGGCGGTCTCTGGCTTCTGTCCAGACCACTCGGCTGTTAAGAATATAAGCGTTGACCGTCCCGCTGGCGCCGATCTGCTGGACCTCGATCCAGTTGCCAGCCTCCAATGTTCTTAAGGCTCGTTTTACAGTAGACGCAGACGATTCCATCAGCTTAGCCAAAACCTTGTGAGAGGCTACAACCGCGTTTTGGTCTCCCACGTTTGCTGCCAGAACATGGAGTAACGCGGACGCCGCCGGATGCTTTGTCCCTAGGCGTGCCCATGCTTCATGAGCTGCGCGGTCTGTTTGTACAAAATGACCGCGTGCAGGTTTACCTGGAAGTGTTTCGCGAGTTTTTGATTGTGCTTGCCCTAGCTCAGCCATGACCTACCCCTAGTTCATCGGTGATTAGATTTGATTCACGCGTAGTTATTTTCTGACCACTATCATCTTAGTATGCCGTCAAATTTTACGCATGTCTGCACTAATTTCGACCAAACCTAGGTCATAGCTATGACCTAGGGGTAGGTCATAGCTATGACCTACCCCACCAAATAAAAACCTTAAAAAACAATAACTTATTTTTTCCGCTTCTAATGATCTTAAGGCAGGCAAAAAATCCACAGTCCGGGC
>NZ_JBHSSW010000055.1:0-14178 GCF_042659465.1 Ponticaulis profundi
GGCGATGGCGGACGGCAGCTGGCGCATGGGCGCGAGCTTCGTCGATGCAGCAGGGGGCGGCTGCACAGCGCCCGCCGCGGCGCACGCCCGCCCGAACTGGCAAGATGATCTGGGCGAGATGCGCGCTCGTCTCTGGTCGGCCTTCGGGCGTCTGCGCCTGATGCTGCGCCACCCCATGGATACGGGCCTGGCAGTCGGCATCTCGGCGCATTACCTGACCGAGGTGACTTTATCTGACGCATCGGGACAGATCGCGCGGCTCGAAGTCTTCGAGCCGGTCGAAGAGGACCCTGCGCTGACCTTCCTGCTGCCGCCCGAGCTCGCGCGAGGGCCGATCCAGATCTCGGCGCGGGACAATCTGGGTTATGTCTTCACCGGTGAGGTCTCGGCATGAACCTGACCCGCCGCCAGATTATGCTGACCGGTACGGCAGCGTTTATTATCCCCACGCTTCCCGCCGTGGCAGCTGCGCCGGACTATCGCCTTGATCCGCAAGAGATCGCGGACGGCGTTTGGATGTTCGAAGGCGCTACCGAAAGCTTCGGACGGGGCAACGGCGGTGCAATCTGCAATATTGTCATGATTGCGACACAGGGCGGGGCGGTGGTTATCGACACCGGCGGCACGCATCGCCATGGCGCGGCCCTGCGTCAGTTTGCCGACGAGCGCTTGGGCGGCGTCGCGCTATCCCTGAACACCCATCATCATCCTGATCACTGGTTCGGCAATCAGGCGTTCGCCGACAGGCCAATCTTGTCGCTGCCGCCATCGCGCCAAGCGCAGGGGGACAGTGCACAGGCTCTGGCTGATGGGCTATACCGCATTCTGGGGTCATGGATGAACGGCACTGCGCCACTGCCGGCGACAGACGATGCAGTTAACGGACCCCTGACCATCGGGGGACGCGATCTGACGTTGCTTGCATTGTCAGGACATAGTCAGGCAGATCTGGTCATCCGCGACAACAGAACCGGCACCCTTATTGCAGGGGATCTGCTGTTTCTTAACCGAGCCCCCAGTTTTCCCGATGCCGACATTGCAACCTGGGCCGCGGCGATCACTACGATCAGCGAGATCCCCGCTTCAGGTTACGTGCCGGGCCACGGCCCCTATCATCGCGACAGCCGCGCGATGGGGCAAACGCAGCATTATCTACAGGCTATGGACGCTCGCCTGCGCGGCGCGGCCAACAATGGCCTAACTCCGCTGGAGGCCTTGGCCGCCGGGCCCATGCCCGACTACGCCCATCTGGGCGCAAATCCCGAGGAATATCGCCGCAGCGTGATCCAGCGCTGGCGCGATTACGAACGCCGTACGCTGCCATTGCTAAGCAGCGTCGGATGAAGACCGACCCCGGCCGGAGGAGCTGGTGATGTGTAGAACGAGGAGGAAATGACAGTGAAGCACTCGATGATTTCCGCTGTCAGCGCGCTGGCGCTGAGCGTCGCAGTTGGCCTTGCCCCCGCCATGGCCGAGGAAGTGACGTGGGAGGATATTCTCAACGATCACGAAACGACCGATGATGTCCTCATGTATGGCATGGGCAACAACGCACAACGTTATTCGTCTTTGAATCAGATCAATGTCGAGACGGTCAAGCACATGCGCCCAGCCTGGGCTTTCAGCTTCGGCGACGAGAAACAGCGCGGGCAGGAAACACAGGCGCTCGTTCATGACGGCGTGATCTACATCACCGGCAGCTATAGCCGGATGTGGGCGCTGGATGCTAAGACTGGCGAGCGTCTGTGGAAATTCGAGGCCCGCCTGCCTGACGATATCCGCCCCTGCTGTGACGTCGTGAACCGCGGCGCAGCGATCTATGGCGACAAGGTCTTTTTTGGCGCGCTCGATGCCAGCATCTACGCGTTGAACAAGGACACCGGAGAGGTTGTCTGGCGCGAGAAATTTGGCGATCACAAGGTCGGCTACACAATGACTGGCGCTCCCACGATCATCAAGGACGCCGAGACCGACCGCGTCATGCTGATTCACGGCAGTTCGGGTGACGAGTTCGGCGTTGTCGGCCAGCTCTACGCCCGCGACCCAGATACCGGCGAAGAGATATGGATGCTTCCCTTCGTTGAAGGACATACCGGCCGCATGAACGGTGAGGAAAGCCGGCCGACAGGTGATGCCAGTGCACCGAGCTGGCCCGTGAACGACGATGGCAGCAAGGTTGAAGCTTGGAACCATGGTGGCGGTGCACCTTGGCAATCAGCAGCCTTTGACCCCGAGACGAACACCATCATCGTCGGCGCCGGCAATCCCGCGCCATGGAACACCTGGGAACGCTCTCAGGGCGAGAACTACTGGGATTACGATAGCCTCTATACTTCTGGTCAGGGGTACGTGAACCCGACCACTGGCGAGCTGGTCGGCTTCTACCAGCATACGCCGAATGATGCCTGGGACTTCTCGGGTAATAACGAAATCGTCCTGTTCGACTATACCGACAAGGACGGCAATACTCATCGCGCCGGCGCCCATGCCGACCGGAACGGGTTCTTCTATGTCACAGACATCGACGCCCTATCCGAGCGCGGCGGCGACATCAACCGGCCCACCGCGCTGCTGAACGCCTTCCCTTTCGTGGACAACATCACCTGGGCCAGCCACATTGATCTGGAAACCGGCCGGCCTGTCGAAAACGAGGGTCAGCGCCCGCCTCTGCCCGCAGAAGGTGAGACCCGCGGTGCGACCATCCAGGTCTCTCCTCCGTTCCTTGGCGGCAAAAACTGGAACCCGATGTCTTATTCGCAGGACACTGGTTTGTTCTATGTTCCCGCCAACAACTGGACTGAGGATTACTGGACTGAGAACATTACCTATCAAGCCGGCGCGGCCTATCTGGGCCAAGGCTTCCGTATCAAGCGTATGTACGACGATCACATTGGCACATTGCGGGCCTATGATCCGGCAACAGGCGAGATGAAATGGGAGCACAAGGAAGAACTTCCTCTGTGGGCCGGCACCCTTGCGACCGGTGGAAACCTTGTCTTCACCGGCACTTCGGACGGCTTTGTGAAAGCGTTCAATGCCGAGAGTGGTGAGGAGCTGTGGTCCTTCCAAACTGGATCGGGAATCATCTCGATGCCGATCACATGGGAAGACGATGGAAAGCAGTATTTGGGCATCGCATCCGGTTATGGGGGGGCAGTGCCGCTGTGGGGTGGTGACATGGCGCAACTGACTACCGAGGTCAGCCAAGGTGGATCGTTCTGGGTCTTCGAGGTCCCCGATGAGCTCCTTGCCTCTGCCAAGTAAGATGAGTGTGGGCGGAAGCGAAGGCTCCCGCCCCTTCGGCTGAAGCCCTGTATCGCGCAAAAGGATTGCTGCCTTGTCTCGTTCAATTCTGCCCCTTGTGGCCATGCTTCTGACTGCGCCCCTTTTCGCCCTGCCGCAGGTGGGGCAGGCCGAGGCGGTCCGTCTGACCGCCGGGCAAACCGACTATCCAGTCATCGTCGACACGGAAACTCCCGCCGTCGGACCGCTGATAATTGACGGCTGCACGCTTGAGCCGGGTGCCGTCTGTCCCGGCGTCGATCTGTCCCATACGGACCTGTCAGGTATCAACTTAAACGGGGCGGATCTGTCCGGTGCCCATATGGCTCGGGTCGATCTGACCGGCGCTCAGTTGCGTGGGGCGGATGTTTCGGGCGCCGATCTGCGTGGCGCCAAGATGCATATGGCGCAGATGCCGGGTCTGGTAGCCGTGGGTGCAGACCTGACAGGCGCCAATTTAGAAGGAACACGTTTGGCCGGCGCCGACTTTACTGATGCAAACCTCACGGCCGCGACACTGGAGGCTGCATGGGCGCCCAAGACCCGCTTTGTACGCGCCACTCTTGTCGCCGCTAATCTGTCCGAGACCAAGTTTTATAATGCCGACATGGCGCAGGCGACGCTTGGCGACAACAACAATCGCTTCACCGTCTGGTTGGGCGTCCATATGGAGGGTTGCACCGGGTGCCCGGTCGACTGGTAGTGCTGGCTCTGCTAATTTCCTCGGCCCGCGCCACGGCCGAAGTTCCGGATGCGGTGGCTCAAGCCATTATGACCTGCCGGGCGATTGAGGGTTCGGACCAACGGCTCGACTGCTTTGACGCGATACAAGTTGTGCCCTCTGGTGTGGCCCGGCATTTCGATGGGTTTGGAACGGGGTCCATTCCGCAGTTTCACGCAGAGGCTGGAACCGTGGTCGAATACGAAAGCGGTGACGCGATCCTGCTGATCGATCTACTAGACGCTCGCGGCGAGGTGCTGCGCAATCTCCATCGCGCGGGATCGGGCATTGGCCGACATGTCTTTGATAGGTCAGGCTTATACAAAATGCGGGTCACGGCAACGGGAACTTGGCAAATCAGGTTGAATGACCCCTGACCGCATAGGGGGCCGAAAGGAAAAACTGAGACAGAATCAGAATAGAGCAGCGCTTTGATAATTAGACCTGGCGCCTCATACTCAGCATCCTTTAAACAGGCCCGCCCGGCGGGGCCTGTCATGGCAAGCAATGCTAGCCCCTGTTCAATCCGGACACGAGGGCACAAGACTGTAGAATGCGCGTTGGGGAAAGGCACACCATGGCATTTGATCCCGGAATACCCGAGCCGCTCAATCCGGCACCTTTATCCTTTCGCGCCGCGCTGATCGTCGAGGATCATCCGCTTTTTGGTGATGCCTTGGCTATGACCCTGCAATCGGTATCGGATATCCGTCGGGTCATCCATGCAGAAAGTCTTGAGCAGGCAAGCCTCCATCTGGCCAATGGGGCCAATGTTGATGTGATCCTTTTGGATCTAAACCTCCCCGATGTTGATGGCCTTGAAGGCTTGCTGCATTTGCGCCGAGCGGCGCCACGCGTTCCTGTCCTGGTCGTTACCTCGGTTAATGAAACCCGAACCATTCGCGCCGCCTTGGCAGGTGGGGCTTCAGGGTTTGTTCCAAAGCACTCACGGCGAGAGGTGTTTCGATCTGCCTTCGAGGCGTTGGCCGCCGGTGAAATTTATGCTCCCGGGCTGCCTGCTGAAGTGGAGCACGAAAACCTGCACGGTGACGCAATCGAAGCGGTGGTCCAGCGCCTATCTCAACTGACGCGCCAGCAAGCGCGTATTCTTGAACTTATCTGCGAAGGAAGACTAAATAAGCAAATCGCTTATGAACTGTCGATTGCGGAGACAACGGTTAAGGCGCACGTTACAGCAATCATGCGAAAGATGGGTGTGTCGACGCGGACACAGGCCGTGTTGATGGCGCAAGATGTGAAGTTGAGGGGACGCATTGCAGACGCTGCAAACGGTGCTGCCTGACGCAGCCAAGCTGGGACCGCGCGTCGCCACGGTGCCTCTGCGGGGCATGGACCCAGTGGCGGCGCTCTCCACACAGCTCGGTCCCGGTCCTTTTGCCTTGGTCCTATTGTTTGTCGGCGCTGGTGCCGATCTTCCGCAGCTTCTTAACCGCGCGTCTGCATTTTTTGGCCAAAGCGCTGTTGCGGGCTGCACCACGGCAGGTGAGCTGGGTGAGGACGGCTATACCGATCGTAGCCTTGTGGCCGTAGCATTTCCCGCAATGGGTTTTGCCGCACGTACAGTCCTGATCGACCCTATTGATGCAATAAACACTCATAACATGATCGCTCAACTGCAGGAGATCCGGCAGGATCTATGGCGCCGTGCCGAAGAGATGCCGCAGGAACTGGCGGTTCTGCTGGTCGATGGTATGTCCGGATGCGAGGAAAGCCTTGTGGCCTCGCTTACTGGAGGGCTCGGCCCTGTGCGGATCGTCGGTGGGTCGGCGGGCGACTGGCGCGTCTTTCGTCAGACGCATGTTTTTTGCGGCGAGCGGCTTCGCAGCCGTACTGCGGCTGTCCTTTGCCTTCTTCGCAGCCGGATGGCGATGCGGACATTCTCGTTCAACTCAGCCAGACCCTCGCGCACGCAAATGGTGGTCACGCGAGCCGATCCGGCCAAACGCGCGGTGCTGCGCATAAATGATGAGCCAGCAGCACGCGAATATGCCCGGCTTCTGGGCTGCGAAGTTGATGAGCTTAGCCCCGAGATGTTTGCGACCCGACCGGTGATGGTTCGTGCCGGGGGACGGCATTTTGTCCGCGCGATCCGGGGCGTCGGGCCGGACGACGCGCTGATGTTCTTTGGCGCCGTGGCCGAGGGCATGGTGCTGACGCTGGCCGAAGAATCCGATACGGTGACACATCTGGATACCGCTCTTTCAGGTCTCGCAGCGCAGGGCACTCCACGTCTGGTCTTGGGCTTCGATTGCATTTTCCGCCGCATGGATGCAGAGGTACGCCAGCAAACACGGGCGATCTCGGATCTGCTGGCCCAACATAGGGTCGTGGGCTTCTCGACCTATGGTGAGCAGACAGGCGGGATGCACCTGAATCAGACTCTAACTGGGGTTGCCTTCTACGATCCTTTGCAAACATGAACGACGACCTGCCAGCCGATATTGACCGGATGATGGCACCTGGCGACGATGCCGACCGGCGCCATCAAAAGCTGCAAGTGATCGCTCAGGCTTTAATCCGCCAGATTGAGGATCCCCCGCAGGAGACGGCTAGCGGCTATGCACAATTTCAGCGCGCAGCGCTGCTAGAGGACGAGGTTCGCACCCGTACGCGAGAACTCGAACATGCGCTTGACCTGCTAAATGCCTCAAATGCCAGCTTGCAGCAGGCCTACCGCGAGAAAGAGGCCGCGCGTCAAAATCTCTCCGCCGCAATTGAGGCAGTGCAGGAGGGGTTTGCACTTTTCGATGCCGATGACATTCTGGTAATGTGCAATTCTCGCTTTAACGCGATGTTGCCTGACATCATCGAGCGACTGCGGCCGGGCCTCGATTTCGAGACCTATCTACGACTCGTCGCAAGCTCCATCCATTTTACCCCTCCGGTAGGAATGTCTCCTGACGGCTGGATCGAGATGCGCCGTCGCCGCCACGCCGAACGGCACTTCATCTTGACGCAGGAATTGGCGAAGGGTCGGCTTGTACAGGTCTCTGAACAGCGGATGGCCGATGGAGGCACCGCGATCCTGCAGACCGAGGTAACAGACCTGATCCGGGCCGAACGCGCTGAGCGAGGGCGCCTTCTGGACGACCAGGCGGCCATCCTGAAGGCTACGCTGGAACACCTTCCGCTTGCTGTGTGCCTGTTCGACAGCCGGCTGCGGTTGCTGGCATGGAATGAGAACCTCACAAAAATGCTGACACTGCCGGTGACGCGACTGCGCGAGGGCACTCATTTTGATGAGATCTGGCTGCAACTGCGCTCCAAGCTCGACTTTCCAGCACAAAAAGGAGCGAACCTGTTGGCCGATTGGGCCCGGTCGGTCCGGCGTCGTGATAGCTTTGCGGTACAGGTCATGCGCGATTCCGGAACGGGTGAAGCGCGTACCCTGGCAATCTACGCGCAAGAAATTCAGGACGGCGGATTTGTGTTATCGATCGACGACATTACCGATTACAGCCGTGCATTGGAAAGCGTCAACCGAGCCAATGAGACATTGGAAGCTCGTGTCGCAAATCGCACTGAAGAACTGCAGGATGCATTGGCGCAAGCTGAGCGGGCCAATGCTTCTCGCGCACGTTTTGTGGCTGCGGTCGGCCATGACTTGATGCAGCCTTTGTCTGCGGCAACACTATTCGTCGGATCGCTGCTGGAGGATGTCTCTCTACCTACATCTCGCGCAAAGCTGGAAAAGGTCCAGCGCTCGTTGGACAGCGTCAGCGGACTGATAGAAGCGCTTCTAGACATCTCGCGCCTTGAAGCAGGGCAGGCGGCGCTTACAGTAGAGCCGGTGGCTCTCGCCCCACTGTTCGAACAATTGCGTGAAGAATTTACTCCTGTCGCACAGGCTAAGGGCCTTGAGCTGGTTGTGCGGCCGGCGCAGGGGTGGGTCAGTTCTGACCGGCTTTATCTTCGACGTATCCTCCAGAACCTGCTGGCAAATGCGATCCGCTACACGGACAGTGGCCGAGTGCTTTTGGCCGCCCGACCGCGGGCAGGGCGGGTGCTCTTGCAGGTGCGCGACACTGGCCGTGGCATTCCTGAGAGGGATCATCGCCTCGTCTTCGCCGAGTTCAAACGGCTGGATGCGAAGGCCTCAGCTTCGGAGGGGTTGGGCCTTGGGCTTGCCATCGTCGATCGGGCGGCCGCGCTGCTTGGCCACACGCTAACGCTGCGTTCAGCGCCTGCTTGTGGCTCGACCTTCGGGATCGAGGTGGCGACAACGGCGGTCCGACCACCCGACCGACGCATGGTCTATAGTGGGCTAGTGCCCGGGGCGGAGGACCGTCCCGAGATTACTGCTCTCATCGTTGAGAACGATCCTGCAATGATGCAGGCACTGACCGGCCTTCTTGAGCAGTGGGGCGTCAACGTTCTGGACGTGCCTTGCGGTGAGGATGCAATTACACTGCTGGACGACACTGGTGTTGAACCAGAGTTGTGCATCGTCGACTTCCAACTGGGCGCCGGGATGGACGGGCTGGTTTGCCTTGGACAGCTAAAGAGCCGACTAGGCGCGACCAGCCTCTGCTGGATGATGAGCGCTAGCCGGTCCGAGGTGCTGAATAGCCGTGCCGCTGATCTAGGCGTAACACTACTCAGCAAGCCGATCGCACCAGCCACACTGGCTCAGATTGTTGCTGAAGTGCGGGATCTGCCACGCTAGTCTAAGCCGCAATAGAGGTATCAAGTGTTCATAATACAATAGTGCACCGCTTCCATGCCACCTCTATTGCGTCATCGCAGGATGTCTTGAAGATACGGTGAAAAGCTTTCGACTGCAAAAAATTTGGTAAATCGTCAGCTTAGGTTAGTCTTTTCGAGTAGATGAAGCATGCTGCTGGGGGGCGGTCGGGACATCCCCTCTGCTAGCAGGCCGGCTCTCGCGTTGGGGTTACGATACCCCATTCGATGCTTACGTCTGGTCGTGAAAGAAATGGGCGTAAACCGTATACAGCATGGCGATGCATGAGGCGTCCAACGCCTTATAGGCCCCGACGATGACGCTGCATGATGCTGACGATGCTTCACGGGGCGTGTGACATACGGGGCATCGCCATCCGTGATTGGCGGTTATCCGTCGTAAAGCTAACGAACTTTGGGGATTTGTTGTGGCCCAAGAGGCCGTAAGCGTTAACTTTCATAGCTGGCAGCTCTTGGCTCTTCGCATCAGTTGGCTGGATGGTGATAGGGGTTGCTATCAAACGCGCGAAGAAAGTTGTTTGGAACGCGGAAAACCTCGTCTCCACTGAGGTATCATAATACCCAGTAACCAGAGTTATGACTCGGGAACCGTTTGGCGCAGCCGAGGATTGGCATTTCTCATCACAGTGCCGACCTTTGCCATGCAGTACGTCATCTACGATCCACACCGCCGCGGCTTCTGGAAAAGTCCTAGGCTCAGGACTCATAGCCAAAAGAGCACTGTAGCGGCGAGTGCTATGGCGGAGAGGAAGACGTTCGGGCACCGATCATAACGCGTGGCAACGCGTCGCCAGTCTTTCAGACGACCGAACATGATTTCGATGCGGTTGCGTCGTTTGTATCTGCGCTTGTCATACCGGATGGGCTCGGTGCGGGTTTTACGTCCGGGGATGCAAGGTGTGATCCCCTTGGCTTCCAAGGCGTCCCTGAACCAATCCGCGTCATAGCCCCTATCGCCCAGCAGCCACTGGGCTCGGGGTAGACTATCCAGAAGAGCCGCCGCGCCGGTGTAGTCGCTGACCTGACCAGCCGTCACAAACAGGCTGATGGGGCGTCCATTCGCATCGGTGACGGCGTGCAGCTTGGTATTCATCCCGCCTTTGGTCCGTCCGATCAGTCGCCCGAGGCCCCCTTTTTTACCCGCAGGCTCGAAGCCGTACGGTGCGCCTTTAGATAGGTGGCATCGATCATGACGGTCCGGCGTTCGGCCTGTGCGCCAGACAGGCCCTCCATCATCCGAACGAAGACGCCAGCCTCGCTCCACCGCTTCCAGCGATTGTAGAGCGTCTTGTGAGGCCCGTAGGCTGCCGGCGCATCCCGCCAGCGCAGGCCGTTGCGGTTGACGAAGATGATCCCGCTCAACACCCGCCTATCATCTACCCGAGGTTTGCCGTGGCTCTTAGGGAAATAGGGCTCCAGCCGAGCCATCTGCTCGTCCGTCAGCCAATAAAGATCGCTCATAATCCAGACTCCTCAGGAGCCTGAATCAGATCGCACGCCGCAATTCAATGGGTCCTGAGCCTACGAAGGTAGTGCCGACCCCGGATAAGGCGAAGGTATGGGGTCAGCTTTCAGCTGCTGTCGCCCAGGCATCAATCGCCAACCGCAGCCGCGATGTGCCGGATTGCCAAGCGCCGAGCCTTCACCACCGCAATCTGCCAAATTTCGTGGTCCGTGGGTATGACGACTTTTGGATGTGTAAGGAGACACATGATGCGCCTCCAATTCATTTCCTGAGTTGAGGCGTAGCGTAATGCCTTCCCCTGCCCTCCTATTGGTCATGACAAAAGCTGCTCGGCTTCAGATGATACCCATCTGAGCGGCACGTGCGACTGCGCTGACGGAATTTGGTGCCCTGAGTTTGACTTGCGCCGTAGATAGTCGCTGTCTCAATGCCGACCGGCTGATGTTCAACGTTTCAGCGGCGTCATCTTGGTTGGCACCACCCTTGATCGAGGCCAGGGCGTCGATCTCGCCCTGGGACAGCCCGATGGTTTTCCAATAGCTTGTGAAAAGGTTTGCCCATGCCTTCACACGACCCATGAGCAGTTCCATTTCGGCGTCAGTCAGTTCTCGGTCGTTTCGGGCGATGGAAAGGAATGACCGCTTGCCTTTCACCACTTCAACAAATGTGGCGCCATAGACAAGACCGTGGGTAGCTGCGTCAGCCATCACGCCCCGTAGATCGGGAAGGCTGCACTCTGACCAGCGGATCATTCCTGTGCGGGCCATGGTCCAAACAGTCATGGGATCGCCAAAAAAGTAGTTCTCCTGTTCGTACTTTTTTGTCCACGCGTCGGAATAGCGGTTGAGGCAGAAATCAGGTTTTCCAAATTTCAGACCAAGGCCGAGGATGAAACCTCCGTTACCGATCCGTTCGAGGACAGCAAGTTCATCTTCATGATTCGGGATCACGAGTTCAATCATTTCAAGCCTGTCAAGAAAAAAATGCGTTTTGCACTAATCAACTGACCAAAAGGACATGTTGGTGTCAATGGTTAATTTTGAGCCGTAAGTACCGTCTTAAGCAAACCGGCAAAAAGCCATAGGAGGGACAGATGACCGACTTAACCGCAAGGGTACGCCCAAGGGGCGTGGTTATCTCCGCCGAGGCTAACTTTACTGCCGACATGGCTCAGAACCTGGTGTCGATGTTTGCCCATCTACAGGAAGGCCAAGAGATCACCGTCAAGTTCTCAAATAAGGGTGTCTGGGCCGTTACGCCGGAAGGCATCCGCCTGTTCATCGGCTCAACAGAAGTTTTCGAGGTAGGTACCAATGGTCAAGATGCAGCCAAGCCGCATGTTCAGTGACGCGGCCCGTGACGGCTATCAGGTCGAGGTCATCCGCTGCCCGGAGGACTTGGACAGGTGGCATCTGGTCAATGACTACCTGAAACTGCGCAAGCAGATTTTCGTGGATCGTCTGGAATGGCCGCTGTTTCACGCGGAAGATCTGGAGTTCGAACAGTATGACTCCTTCAACACGATCTATGTTGTGGCAACGCTGAACGGTGTTGTCGTCGGAGGGGCAAGACTGCGCCGCACCGACCAGATCAGCGGCACCGGGCAAATCCAGTATAGCTACATGATCCGCGATGCCTGCCTGGGCGTACTGCCCGGCTTGCCGCAGGAGCTGTGCCACGCGGTCCCGCCTATGAATGAAAAGGTCTGGGAGATTACGCGTATGGTAGTCACCGGGTCGCGCGATGTGTCTCGGATGATCCTTGCCAAGATCAACACGTTCTTGGGTGAGGAAGGAGCTGACACTGTTCTGTTCCTCGGATCGCCAGCGTTCCAGCGCATGGCAAACTCTCTGTCGTGGCCGGTCAAGCAGCTTGGACCTGTCGCCAGCAACTCCGAAGGATCGTTCCAGGTCTTCGAGTGTCCTGTGCGTGAACTGGGCTAAAACCATTCAACAATGTTAAACAAACAATTTATTTATGTTGAGGTTTGTTGAAATGTTGTGTATGAAGGTGGTGATCTAGTTAAATCCAACTAGTGCGGGCAACCCAACATAGTGCATCAAGGCACCTGTCAGTGAGCAGGAGCCCCCAATGAGTCTAGCCATACCGCCAGTGATAATCAGCGAGGACGTTGCGCAGGTCGTAAACGAGGGCGGATCGGTAATCATAATTTGCCAAGAGAGCGTTTCCAAAAAAGGAACGTCTGCAGTCGGCAAATGGATTTACGAGGTCGTTTCGGCCGATAAAAAATCCAAACGGTTATTGGTCTACAAAGTCAGAAACAAACCAGAAACATCGCTCACCGTGTCGGGCGTTGCTTCAAAACTTATGCTCTGGGGCTTCCCCGGATTGATAATGCCCTTCGAAAAAGGACAGTGTTTTGAAATATTTAAAGACGGCCGTTATTTGGTCGATTGGAGGTCTGACTCTTAACGCGACTGCATGTCTCGGACAGGGTTTGGTCCTTGTTCCAGGTTCTGACGGAGCCTTCGAATTTAGAGAACAAAGCAACGGCTTTGCCCGCCATTACGGATCAGGTGGGCAGCCGATAATCCCAGAAGCCGAACGTCAGGCTTCTGTTCCCGAAAATTCCATGTCCTTTCTAGCAGAGCCGGACAATGGTTTCATGGCACCACGCGCTGCCTCGGGAAGCCCTGAAGTACTCGATGCAATTCATCAGACAGCATTGCGCTATGGAGGCCATGGTGCCCTGCGCAAAGCTGGAATGTCGGTCACGGACTGGCGCGACTTCTACAGAGCTAACATCGAAATCGAGAGTGCGTACAACCCTCGCGCTCTAAGCCATGTCGGTGCGATCGGCCTCGGCCAACTCATGCCCGCGACCGCCGCCACACTCGGCGTAAACCCACATGACATGCACCAGAACCTCGATGGTTCTGCCCGTTACCTGCTTCTTCTTCTCGACCGCTTCGGATCGAAGGAGCTGGCACTGGCTGGCTATAATGCTGGCCCGGAAGCCGTTTCGCGTCATGGAGGCATCCCGCCCTACCGCGAAACGCAAGGCCATGTCCGCAAGGTTATGGCCGTTTACCAACGTCTCAAAGGAGAACAACTGTGACGCAAATCTTTAACCGGGTGGGCGGTCCTGCTTCCCGTAATTGGGTGCTGTTGGCCGCACTCGCTGTCATGGTTCTGATGATCGCAGAACCGGCGATGGCACAGGATATTAACCTCGATCCCATTCAAAACTTTCTGCAAGGACTGGTGGATGCGCTGACCGGTCCCTTGGGGATGATCATCGCTACGCTCGCGCTCATCGGCGTGTTCATCACATGGTTCTTCGGCATCATCGACTTCCGCCAAGCCATGTGGGTTGTCATCGCTATCGCAGGTATTGGCGGCGCGACGACGATGGTCGAGGCGCTGTGGGCTTGATGTCATGACAGAGCAGGATGTCGTTTTTAAAGGTCTGCTTCGCGCGCCAAAGTTTCTCGGCTTGCCCGTAATTTACGGGATGGTGTGGGTCTTTTCCGGCGTCCTGCTTTTCATCTGGATCAAATCTTTCTGGGTGCTGGCTTGGGCGGCAGCTACCTACCCGGCCCTTTATGCCGCGGCCCAGTGGGACCCAAACTTTTTGGACGTAATCATGACCGTCCTTCAGAAAACGCGACCATCGCGGAATAAAAACCTTTGGAATGGAAACAGCTATGAGCCGTAAGGAATTGAGTGGTGAGGGCGCAGCAAGCCTGATTTCATCAGTTGCCTTCCGCGAAGAGCAATTCGAAGATTATTTGCCCTTTGTCAGCCTTGTCGATGACGAAACCATCCTGACACGCGGCGGCGAATACATGCAGTGCATTCGCGTCAATGGCCTCAACAGCATGACAGCAAACGATGAGGCGCTTATCCGTTTGAAAAAACGGATCGCCACTATCATTGCGCAAACCGAAGGTCGGTTTAGCTTCTATATCCACAAGATCAGCAAGCGGCTTTCGCCGGAAATATCACCTGTTCGCGGTGATGG
>NZ_JBHSSW010000055.1:14340-15780 GCF_042659465.1 Ponticaulis profundi
CTTTGAGAAAGTGCGGGCGCGATTTGCCAAAGACAAGGTTGAGGATCAGAAGCAACTTCGCGAGCGGCGGCTTGCCAGCCTGCGTGAAGTCGTCTCGATCCTCCTGTCTGCTACAGAAGGCATGTCCGGTCGTGCGTTGACCGCATCCTCCGGCGAGCTGCTAGGCTTCCTCGAAGCTATCGGCTCTGGCACGGAGGTTCCGACCTATCCTCTTTCGGAGATTGGTATTCTTGCCCGGAGCGTAGCCAACTTTCGCCCGACATTCGCGAGCAACCGGATCACCTTGTCGGGCGGAAATACCGGTCGCAAGAGCGGTCTGATCTTCACGATCAAAAATTATCCTAATCAAACCGAACACGGCATGTTCGACAGCCTGAACCTGCCCCATGACATGGTCATCACCCACAGCTTCACGCCTATTCCAAACGATGTAATGGAAGAGCGTATTCGTCGCGCTCAAAAGATGATGGCGTCGATGAATGATGCAGGGGTGTCGGATCGCGAACTACTGGCCTCTGCGGCTGATGGGCTGGTGACAGGCAAACTGGTGTTTGGTGGGCATCACATGACAGCTGCGATCTACAGCAGTAATGAGCGTGAGCTTGCAGAGGCAGCGGCAGATATTCAGCAGGTCGCCCAGGAAGCCGGCGTCAAGGTCATCACCGAAGCCTTTGCATCACGGGCACATTACTTCGCACAATTTCCTGGCAACGCCGCTTTCCGGTCCCGGATCGGCACCATCACAAATCGAAACTTTGCGGGTTTGGCATCACTGCATCGGACACCTCTCGGAAAAAATGGAGACGAGGTTCCGTGGAAAGACCCGATCACCGTATTTCCGACCCCCGAAGGAAGCGGGTACCAGTTTAGCTTTCATCGCAAACTGTCGCGCGGCAACGTGGATGCGGAACCCCCCGCAGGCCACACTCTAATCCTCGGTCCGTCCGGCGGCGGAAAATCCGTGCTTATTGCGTTCCTCATTGCACAAGCGCAGCGCATGAACGCACGGGTGTTTGCATTCGATTATCGGCGCGGGCTTGAAGTTCCTCTTCGTGCGCTTGGGGCTGAGTATAGCGAAATCACAGCCAACCGCCCAACAGGGCTAAACCCGCTGTGGTCCGAAACTGATCCAGAGGGCCAGCAGTGGCTTTCGGAATGGATAACGGCGCTGATCGAACGGGCCGAGCGTCCTTTGACGGCGCAACAGTCTCAGTTTCTTCAAGATGCTATTCGTAGAAATGCGGAAGCACCGCAAGGGCTGCGCCATTGGTCACAATTTGCGAGCCTTTTCGCCCCCCTCGATGATGACGGTGATCTGGAAAGCCGCATACGCGAGTGGGCTCCTTCTGGCCGTTATGGTTGGATCTTCGGCGGAAACCGCGAAGACACTTTCTCCCTGAACGGCGACCTAGTTGGCTTCGATCTGACAAGCGTCTTAGA
>NZ_JBHSSW010000056.1:0-4278 GCF_042659465.1 Ponticaulis profundi
ATGCCGGGGGCGACCGCCCTGCAAGATCAGGGGGGTCGCCCATAGCTGCGGATCATATTGGCAAAGAACCGGGCCTCTGGAAGGCCCCGCTCTTTAGAGGTTTTCAGACTTCATGCAACACTCCAGGTGAATAACGCTTCAGCCGAAGGGCATTTCCAAGGACAAAGACGGACGACAGCGCCATGGCCCCGGCCGCAAAGACTGGTGACAAAAGAACGCCAAAGGCCGGCCACAACACGCCTGCTGCCACCGGGATCAGGGCGGCGTTATAGGCGAACGCCCAGAACAGGTTCTGCCGGATATTGCGCATCGTGGCCTTAGAGAGCGCGATCGCGTCCGACACGGCGGTCAGACGACCGGTCATCAGCACCACATCCGCGGCCTCGATCGCAATATCGGTGCCCGTGCCGACGGCAAGACCGACATCAGCCTCGGCCAGGGCCGGGGCGTCGTTGATGCCATCGCCGACATAAGCGACCCGGCCAAGTGCCTGCAGCCGTTTGACCGCGGCCACCTTTCCGTCGGGCAGCACCTCGGCCACGACCTCATCGATGCCCAGTTGGCGCGCGATGGCCTGCGCCGTGCGGGCGTTGTCGCCGGTGATCATCGCGACCTTCAGGCCAAGCGCGTGCAAGGCACGGATGGCCTGCGGCGCCGTCTTCTTGATCGGGTCGGCCACGGCCAGGATCGCTGCCAGACGGCCATCGATGGCCGCATAGAGCGGGGACTTACCCTCTTCGGCCAACTGCGCTGCGACGTCGGCGAAAAGTGCTACATCTAGACCGAGCTTCGTCATGAAGCGATCGGCGCCGATGTCGACCGTTTGGGTTCCCGCCTGCGCCTGGACGCCATAGCCGGTCTGCGACGTGAACCCGGACACATGCGGCAATGTCAGACCCTCTTCGGCCGCTGCCGCAACGATGGCGCGCGCGATCGGATGTTCGGACTTTGCCTCCACGGCGGCAACAGCCGCAAGCACGGAGGCGCGATCGAAACCGGGGGCGAGGTTCAGGTCGGTCAGTCGGGGGCGACCTTCGGTCAGCGTTCCGGTCTTGTCGAAGGCCACGACGCGAACCTCCTGAAGGGCCTGCAACGCCTCTCCCTTCCGGAACAGAATCCCCAGCTCTGCGCCCCGCCCGGTGCCGACCATGATCGAGGTCGGTGTCGCAAGGCCCATCGCGCAGGGGCAGGCGATGATCAGCACCGCCACGGCATTTACGAGCCCAAAGGTCAGTGCAGGATCGGGGCCGACGATCAGCCAGACGGCAAAGGTCAGCGTCGCCAAGGCCATCACGGCCGGCACGAACCACATCGTCACCCGGTCCACCAGCGCCTGGATCGGCAGCTTGCCGCCCTGAGCGGCCTCGACCATGCGGATGATCTGCGCCAGTATCGTGGCCTCGCCGACAGCAGTGGCGCGAAAGGTGAAGGCGCCGGTCTGGTTGATGGTGCCGCCGGTGACGGTGCTGCCGATGGTCTTTTCGACCGGGACGGGTTCACCCGAGATCATGCTCTCGTCGATCCAGCTGGCGCCGTCCGTCACGTCGCCGTCGACAGGTACCCGCTCGCCCGGGCGGACCTCAACGATATCGCCCGGCCGCACTTCGGCAATCGGCACTTCAATCACGATGTCGGCGCGGACCACCCGGGCCGTCTTGGCCTGCAGGCCGACAAGCCGCTTGATCGCCTCGGAGGTCCGGCCCTTGGCGCGGGCCTCCAGATACCGGCCAAGCAGGATCAGGGTGACGATGACCGCCGCCGCCTCGTAATAGACATTCACCGTGCCTGCGGGCAGCAGGGCAGGAACAAAGGTGGCAACCAGAGAATAGCCATAGGCTGCCGAAGTGCCAACCGCGACCAGGCTGTTCATGTCCGGAGCCAGCCGGGCCAATGCGGGAAAGCCCTTGGTGTAGAACCGTCGCCCGGGGCCGAGCAGCACTGCTGTGGTCAGGGCGAACTGCAGATACCAGCTGTTCTGCATGCCGATGGTGTTCATCACCGCCATATGCACCCATGTGAACAGGTGCGAGCCCATCTCAAGCAGGAAGACGGGCAACGTCAGCGCCGCGGCGATCCACAGGTCGCGCTTCAAGGCTGCCTCCTCGGCTGCCTTCCGGTCCGCGACTTCATCCGACACCGCAGAGGCCGAGACAGCGATCCGCGCGTCATAGCCGGCGCTATCGATCGCGCGGATCAGGGCTGCGGCATCCGCCTGACCAGTGATATGGGCCCGTTCGGTGGCCAGGTTGACCGTGGCCTCGGTCACGCCCGGCACGGATTTCAGCGCGCGTTCCACCCGGGACACGCAGGACGCACAGGTCATCCCCTCGATAGCCAGATCGATTGCGGGTGAGCGGACATCATAGCCGACGGTCTCGACCGCCCTGACCAGCGCTGACCGGTCCAGATTTAGACCAGCGATCTCTGCCCGTTCCGTGGCGAGGTTCACGGATGCCGTCTCGACCCGCGGTACCGCCTTCAGCGCCCGCTCTACTCGTCCGACACAGGACGCGCAGGTCATGCCCTCTATGTCCAAGACGACTGTCGAATGCAGGTCGGGTTTCATGTCGCTGCTGCTGATGTTCATGACGGATCACCTTCTAAAGCTTGTTCCGCTTTTACAGATGGGCATTCCCATCATGGGAAGGTCAAGCGTGAAGGCCGGAATACAATCGCGCGCTCTGTCATTGACCTTACCAGCATTGGAAACCCTATCTCGAGCCTGATGAGATCAATGTTCAAAGGAGGTCCTCATGCAGTTCCACATTGAAACCATGACCTGTGGCGGTTGTGCGCGCGGCGTCACCAAGGCCATCCAGTCCGTCGATCCGGCAGCAGATGTGAAAGCTGATCCTGCAACGCACACGGTCGATGTCACTTCGACCGCGTCGCGTGAGCAGTTGGTCGCAGTGCTGACGGATGCTGGTTTCGCACCGGCATAAGGAACGGCAGACGAAAGGCCCTTCCGCAAGGAAGGGCCTGACACCGAGTGATCCTGTGCAAGCGCATGGAACACTGATGTGATCAACGACCTGATCGGGGGGCAGTGGCCTGCCCGCTCAGATCGGCAGGCGATCCGGTTTTGAGATCAGATTTCGTCTCCAGATCGGCCACGTCCCGACGCAGGCTGTGCCATGACAACCTTCAATATCGCGCAAAGACGTCAGTGCCCGATGCGTTCCAGAGGATGACATCGAACGGTTCGGTCTGATCGCCCATCTCCATGCCGGGCGACCCGATCGGCATTCCGGGAACCGCCAAACCAAACGCATCAGGCTTCTGATCCAGAAGGGTGCGGATCGCGTCTGCCGGAACGTGGCCCTCAAGGACATAGCCATCGACAAGAGCAGTGTGACAGGACCGAAGAGGCTGAGGCACAGCATGCTGATCCTTGAATGCGTCGACGTCATCCGAGAGGGTTTCCTCGACCGTGAATCCGGCGTCGCGCAAATGATCGATCCACGCGCCGCAGCAGCCACAGGCGGGTGATCGAACCACTGCAATCAGGGTGCTTTCAGGCATGGGTAAGGCGCTCAGGACAGCGCTTGCCGGTGCCAGAGCCGCTGCCAGCGTTCCGATAAAAAGACGTCTGTTGATCATGATATAAGCCTTTCCTTGATCGTCATTGGCTTTTGCATCCGCCGTTTGCGGTTGGCCTGCGTCGGATCTGCCCGCGTCTCCAGGTTCTGCAGGATGGGGCAGTCCGGGCGATCGTCACCTGCACAACATCGGGCCAGTTCCTCCAAGGTATCGGCCATCTCCTTCAGGTGCATGATCTTCTGCCGTAAGTCCTGAGCCCGAGCTTGCGCCAGAGCCTTCACGTCAGCGCTGCGCCGGTCAGTGTTACGCCACAGATCCAGCAGTTCGGTGATCTCACTGATCGGAAAACCAAGATCCCGCGCCCGCGCGATGAACCGCAGCATGTGGACGTCGGCATCGGCATAATCGCGATACCCTGAAGCCGTGCGCGCGGCTGCGGGGATCAGCCCGATCTGCTCGTAGTAGCGGATCATCTTGGCCGATACGCCCGAACGATAAGACGCGTCTCCGATGTTCATGGGCTTAGCTCCGTGTTGTCTATAAGACATATATGGGGCTTCCTATCATGGGAAGGTCAAAAGCTGCACGGTCCCCTTCTGAGGATGTCATCCTAGGAATGTCCGAGAGAAAGCCGCGCGGGCAATGCCGCGCGGCTCAAAGTGGGCTCAGTTGGCGTTTTCAGCCAACCAGGTAGTCATCTGCTCGATCTCACCGACTTGGGCGTCGATGATCTCTTGC
>NZ_JBHSSW010000056.1:4316-7502 GCF_042659465.1 Ponticaulis profundi
TCTGATCGTCCTCGCCATGCTCCAGAAGCACTTCCGCCATGTCGATGGCGCCCTGATGGTGGGCAATCATCCCGCAGGCAAAGGCCACGTCGGCATTCTCATTCATCATGCCGTCGTGCATGGCGGGCATGGTGACCATCATGCGGCGCATGTTTTCCTGAACATGTTCGGGCATGGTCTCCATATCCATGCCGCCCATACCCATCATGGCGCCCATGCCGCCTGCATTGTTGCCGTGATGGGCAGAGCCTTGGGGCATTCCTCCCATCGGCATATCGCCAGCGGGCATTCCGGCGACAGGGGCGTCTCCTGCAGGCATTTCACCAGTGGCGGGCATTTCTCCGGCCGGTGCTGCCATGGCGCATTGCTCAGGCATCTGGAAATCAGCATCCTGGGCAAAAAGCGGCGTTGCGAGACTGCTTGCAGCGACAGCCGCAACGATAAGAGCTTTGTACGAGATCATTGTCATTCTCCGATGTTCGATTTTCCGGATCATTCCAGAAGTTCAGTGATGGTCAGGGTTCCCGCGACCCGGTCGACAGCAAAACGAACGTTCTGCCCCTCGCTCAGGTCATCGAGCATTTCCGGCTCTGCGACTTCGATAGGTGACGGCAGGACCAGCCTTCAGGGTTGAGACCGGCGACGTAGCATCGTCGACGCCCACAAGCCCGGCGGACGTATCCACAGGGGGCAACGGCGCACAGGCCACCGCAAGCAGCGGCATCGCAACTGCAAACACGAGTTTCATGAAACGTTTCCGCTTATGGATCAGAATAATGAAGGCCGCAGTCGCTCAGACCACGGCAGCCAGCGTTCGGATCAGACCCGCGGAGGGCGGCGCAGTCTTTCTGAGAAGGTCAGGTCTACCAGTGGGGCCGTGCGCAAGGCATAAAGGGCGTGGCTGAACAGAAAAGCCTGGGCAATGTCGCTGGAAGCCAAAAACGCGGTTATAGGGCACGCATGGGCCTTGCAGTGCGATCCTTGCTCTTCGGAGGAAGTGTCTTCGTCATGGATATGATCTTCGACAATGACGATATTCTGAAGAGAATGGTCTGAAGGGTCACCAGCACGGTGCTGCGAATGATCCTCCGAGCTATCGGCAGAGGCCGCTGTCAGCATCATGTCGCATTTCAGATCCATCGAAGCATTTCCAGCGGATGCAGTAATTCCCATCGAGACCAAGGTCACGATGAAGATCATAGCAAGCTGGCGCAGCACGCGGATCATGAGTGATGTCTATTGAGGTCAAAGTTCCACATCAATGGATTTCCAGAGGTTCGCGCATGAATGTTACCGTCTCAGTAAGATGTTGCTACCAGCATTTCGGCTTTCTTCACGTGCAGGGCAGCAGAGACTGCAGAAGGGAAAAGGAAGCCATTCGCCTACGAATGGCTACCCGAGGCTCAATAAGTTTCGACGATGGCGCTTTAATCGCTGCATACGTTGATGGTCATGTTGATCGACGTGCTATCGCGATTTCGCAGAACCAGACGCTACCACCATCAAAGGGCGCTTCGATGTTGCCCTCGCCATTAGTCGCGCCACTGCCGCGCTCGTAGTCGATGGACTCGTCGCCACTATGGGTATGGAGGTCGAAGTTGACCCTGCCGCCTTCGGTGGATCATTGGTCTATCTCAGACCCCCAACAGGCTTTCACGCTCTGACGCCATCATCTTTGCCGCAATCGGTGACGTGATCATCTGGATCACTGCAAAGAAAGCAGCGGGCACCGCGATTTCAGAAGGAAGACCCGATGCTGCAACGAATGCGGCCGCGATGCTGAATTCCTTTTTGCTCGTGGTGAACAGATAGGCGATCAGCTCCGCGCGATCCTCCGCGAACAGCTTGGCAATCATGCCGACAGCATAGCCGATCAGGTTCAGTGCCAAAGCTGCCAGAGCGATCACCAGCGCGTACCAGCCGTAGCCAAGGATCGTCGCTGAATTCGGCCCGATCACGGCCAGCAGAAGAACCAGATACAATACGGACCCCAGCCTAGGCCACGCATAGTCGAACCGCGATACCTGCTTCAGAAACTTGGTCCGCAGCCAGACGCCGACGACGGTCGGCACCACCACAACCAGCACCAGCTCCAGAACCACGGCGCCAACAGGAACGGTCAGCTCGATGCCTGTCAGCCACAGAAACAGGAATGGGATGATGAACGGGGACAAGGCCGTGTTCACGGCATTCAGGACAGCAGCCAAGGCGACATTGCCGCGTGCCAGCAGCACCAGGAGGGGTGCGGATACGTCAGTCGGGAGCATGCCGACCAACGTCTGTCCCGCCGCAAGGTGCCCGCTGCCGAAGAAGATGCGCCCGGTCAGCCAGCCTGCCAGCGACATTGGCCCATAGACCAGACCCAGAGCCCAAATCTGACGGCTCGGCTTGCGGAAAACGATCCGAACGGCCGCCGCGTCGAAGGTCAGGCTAATGACCAACATCAGGAGCGCCAGAAGGGGGCTGATCCCCGCCTCAAGCCCTATCCCGATAGAGGGCACGGCAAGTCCGAAAGCTGTGGTGGCAACCGCCATGAACAGCAGATTGTTTTCGACGAATCCAAGAAGCTTGCGCATGTCAAATGTCACAGTTCGCGTTTGTGGGACGTCCGCTGCACTTGGCGAAAAGAGCGATGGCCTGGTCGCACCATGCGCAATGGCCCTCGCAGCAATCGTGCATCAGAAAAGCGACCAGATCCGAAAGCGCAGGGAATTTGGCGCTGTAGATGATGGATTTCCCGTCACGCCAGTTTTCGACCAAGCCTGCGCTTTCCAGCTCTTTGAGGTGGAAGGAAACGAGCGATGGGCTGGCATCGCCCAAGGCTGCGGCAATGGCCCCGGACGCCATGCCTTTCGCACCTGCAAAGACCAGCAGCCGGATGATCCGCAGGCGGATTTCGTGAGACAGGGCCGCAAATCCGGCCAGGGCAGCTTTTTCTTCCATATCAATCAAACACTACAAGATTCGTTTGATCGTTGATCTGCTGAACCAGACAGACCGTCAAGAGGCGCTTATGCGTGCAGTGAAGTTCTTTTCAAGATATCCAATTTGACCCAAATATTTTATATATCCATCGATTATCGAATGGATACTTGATACAGCGTTGAATGAAATAAGACTTCTCACAAAAAATTCCGTGAAGGACTTGAGTCTATTGAAATTTAGTGGAAGATTAATAATTGGATA
>NZ_JBHSSW010000056.1:7559-18753 GCF_042659465.1 Ponticaulis profundi
TTGGAGCGTGATATGAAAATTGGATCCTACGCTGTACTTGCAGCCGTCTTGGTCACTGCGGGTTGCGGAACTACAGCGGTAAATACCGTGGCTGGGAGCAATCCGCAGGAGCTTCCCCCAGAGTTGATCTCTCTTGCTGCGCCGGGGCAAGATGTGTCTACAGCGAGACTTCTTCCAAGTGATAATTGCTACTGGTACGAACATCGTGGGCAAGTGGAAACGACCTTGCTTCCGCTCACCACCGCTGCAGGCAGTCCTATATGTCAGAAATCACAGCCCTCAAGTTAATTAGAGGACATAAAAGAATCTAGATTCTTTTAGCTGCGGGATGTCACGCTCTCTGCTGTCGAATAGAGAAACGCGGTAGAGCCTGTTTCGACATTTGGATATAGGTCATTGATATGTGCCATGACCATCCGGACACAGCCAGAGCTCGCACTCGTCCCAATGCTTGTTGGAAACGGGGTACCATGAATGCGCAGATACGTATCTCTCTCGCCGACGTAGAGATAAAGAGCGCGAGAGCCGAGCGCATTCCTTGGGCCTGGCTCTACGCCCCCTTCAAACTGGCCATAGATTTCTGGTTCCCGAGCAATCATACTCTGCGTCGGGGTCCAGTGCGGCCATTCGACTTTTCGCTTTATCGTATAGACACCAGGTTCATATAGATCTCCCCTGCCGATGGCTACGCCGTAGCGCATTGCCGTTCCACCAGCTTCAATATGGTAGAGGTATTTCGCAACAGCATCCACGTGAATGTCGCCCGGCACTAAGCCGCTATTGGCTTGCACTCTTTGCGGAAGAAAGCGCGGGTGCAATCCCCAAGGATTGGATGTGAAGGCGTCATATCCGGAAGGGGTGACCTGCGCATCCCAAGCAGCTTTTTGACTCTCTGTTGGCCAAGACGCCGCAAGCAGGGGGGTGGAAATTGCGGCCGAGAAAAGCGCGGTGGTCGTTTGTATGAAGTGTCGTCTGTTTAACATATATGAGGCTCCTTTGCTTAACTCGATATCGGCTATTGATTCAGTTTAATATGATTAACAAACCGCCCGTCATATTAAACCTTTTTTCCTTTTAGCGTTTTTTTATATGAATTTTTGAATCTTTGTCTAGCCAATGTCCATGCTTCTAGGGATAGATCATAACCGGAATTCCGGGTTGCAACATTGCATAGACGTCTTCTATTTCCTGGTCAGTCAATGCCAGACAGCCTGCAGTCCAGTCCCGATTCTTCGGTGCGAAGACATTGCCTTCGGGGCCGCGGCCATGGAACATGATATCGCTGCCCGCACTTCGACCGAATTGAGCTGCATAAGCTTTATCCTGTTCATTTGGATAAGATATGCCCACTGATAGGTGATATCGGCTCCGTGGATTAAAACGGTCTATGTAATATAGCCCCTCGGGCGTTTTTCCGTCGCCCTCGAATTGTTTTGGGCCGAGCGGTTGGTTTCCGAGGCCAAAGTTATACGATCTCAGAACGGTTTGCCCGTTCAACAGAAACATCCGCCGCTCAGCCTTGTTGACCACGACCTGAGTAACAGGGGGCCCTGAGTACCGTTTGAACTGTGGTATCGCTCCTCTTGCCGGCGTCGTCGACGGCGCGGATTTTCCACATGCAGCGAGAAGAGCAAGCAAAGCCAGCGAGGCATGGCGCCGGGAGAAGTTTGGCATCGATCTATTTCCTGCTCGGATGTTTTTTTATGATGCTTCAGGATAGCGGGTAAACACTTCACTGGTACCGTCCCGGCGAACAAGCAGGACATCGTATGCGTCGCGCTTTGTTTCCGGGCCCATACCGGGACTGCCGTATGGCATTCCTGGAACCGTCAGGCCGAGAGCTTCAGGGCGCTCTTGGAGCAAGCGCCGAATATCGTCAGCAGGGACATGTCCTTCCAGGAAGTAGCCATCGACGCTGCCGGTATGACAGGAAGTCAGTTCGATCGGTACGCCCAGATCGATTTTGTGCTGCATCAGCAAGGTGCCAAACCGCTCTTCACTCGTTACCTGGAAACCGTTCTCCCGCAGGTAATTGGTCCACTGTTTGCAGCATTCGCAGCCGCTGCCCTCCACGACATGGATGGCAGGGCGGCTTTCAGCCCAGGATAAAGATGGCAGACCGCTGGCTGCGGCTGCCATCATCACGGCGCGTCGTGTCAGTTTGATCATTTTATGCCCCTCGATCCGTACGATGAAGATGTTTGAGTGCCATCAGCTTTCCGTTCCCGTGTCGTCGCGAAGAAAATAGCCGGTGGAGAGACGCGCTACTGTCAGCATGACGCGGTCAGTCGGTTTGGCGATCGCTGTTCGGGGCGCCGGTGTTTTCTTGATCGGATCCGTTGGCTTGCCGTCGATGCGAACTTCGTAATGAAGGTTAGGTCCACTGACGAGACCGGTTGCGCCCACGTCACCGATCCTGGCCCCGGCATTCAACTCGACACCTGGAGCGATCCCCGCTGCAAAACGCGAGAGATGCGCATAGCGGGTCAAGACGCCCCCGCCGTGATCGACATCGATCGTCCGACCATATCCCCGCATGGTTCCTGCAAACACGACCGTTCCTGCGCCGGTGACGCTGACCGGCGTTCCGGTCCGTGCGGCGTAATCGACCCCCGTGTGCATTCGTCGCGTGCCAAGCACGGGGTGCCGGCGTTTGCCGAAGACCGAAGACAGCCGGGCTCCCGCGACAGGCCGCGCGGACTGCTGGACCTGCGCACCATTCCGAAACAGGATGAAGGGCTCTTCAACCGAGCCGGTCACGAGCTCGAAGATGTCCTTGTTCTTTTCGACCCGCGCATAGGCGAGTTGCGGGTCACCTACGACTGTTCCATCAGGCAGGATATTTTCGCTCCACATCAACGCGATGCGCTCGGTTCCTTCAAGGTCCCGAAAGTCGATCTGGCCTGCCAGGAGCGCCGCAAGGTCAACTGCGAAACTTTCGGGCGCATCGCGGGCGGCGAGCGCCTCAAAGAGAGAGCTGTCCAGGATAAAAGTTTCCCGGCGGTCCCGAAGCAGGATCTCCGTCTTGATCAAGGATGCTTCGAGAGGTTGCGTGAAATCCAGAACGATGTCCGTTCCGTCTTGGGTCAGAAGCGAAAGACGCGCAAGTTGGGAGGGATCGTCGGAAAACACACTCCATCTGAGGATTTGCCCCGGGCTAAGGGTCGACAGGTCGAAGACATCTGAAATCGCCAGTGCGGCCTCGGTCCGGAGAGGTGCGCCGATACCAGCATGCGACAATATCGAATCCAACGTGTCTCCCGGAACGACCTCATGTCGCGACATGGGGGCAACTGCCTCGGTGAGGTGAGTTAGCTCAGCCGGGGTTTCGGCGTGCGATGATGTCGTGACGGCAATCGCGCCGGCAGTCAGCAAGGCTTGCAAGATCATCAGGTCTGGTTTCCCGTCAGGCAATAAGGTCTGGCATTGGGGAGCAGGCTCCCCACGCAGCATCGATAGGTTGTCTACAGTTCGAAAAGGCGGGCGATGCAGACACCGATGATTGTTCCGGCCAAGCCGAAAGCAATCGCGTATCCACCCGCATATTGAACCCTGTCCAGTCGGGTGCCGCCGAGGGCGCGCGCACGCTGGACCCCTCGCACGCCGCCGATCAGGGCCGCAATGACCGTCAGCATCGGAATTGTCGCAGCGTTTGTTGGTTCATGTCGTATCTCGCCTCTCGTCATCGACACGCGCGTGTCTGCGACCTAAAGCAGCTAGAGGTTCAAGATGAAATGCCTCTCGATCACGGTCTTGTCAGGGGATCGGATGCTCTGATCTAATTCCCACTGCATCCGAGCCCTCCACTTCCCAGCATCCGTTTCCGTCATCGCCAGCTAATCACTGACCGGCATCGTCGATCGTGGGGTGGTTCGTAACGCACAGCGAATGATCGCCCAAGACCTCGATGACCCGACAATCGGATATCCGGTCACCCGCGCACTGGACCACCATACGCTCAAGTTCGGTCTTCAGGGCCGTCAGGCGGGCAAGACGGCTTTCAACCTCGGCAAGCTGCGCTTTGGCGATTGCGTCGGCTGCGGCACAGGGCTGATCGGGATCGTCGGACAGGCTGAGAAGGTCGCGGATGGCTTCGAGGGAAAAGCCAAGCTCGCGGGCGTGTCGGATGAACGCCAGTCGTTCATGGGCCTTGTGCGTATAAAGGCGCTGATTACCGGCGCTGCGCTCGGCTTCGGGCAGCAGGCCGATTTGCTCGTAGTAGCGGATCGTTGGCACTTTGACCCCCGTCGACGTTCCCAGCTTTCCAATCGTCAGCATGAACATTCTCCTTGAACCTATAGCTGCTAGAGGGAGTAAACCTCCGAATCGATGATGGCAACGGCCCTGCTTTCTGCAGAGGAGAGAATGATGACGATCGCAAATGAACCCGGCATGACCCTGTGCGACTGGACAGTGTCCGGAATGGATTGCGCCTCCTGCGCGACAAAGGTGCGCGGCGCGGTGTCCCGCTTGCCTGGCGTCAGGGATGTGGAGATCGGCATCATGTCCGAACGCCTGCGCCTGACCGTTGATGAACGCCTTACCGACACGGATAAGATCGAGAAGACCGTGCGTGCGCTCGGATACGGCATTCAGACCCGTGCAGCGGGAAAGAAGGATTTCGTGATCCCGGGGAGTGCGCCGGAGAGCCATCATGGCCACAGTCACGCCGATCACCCCGCTGTGGCGAAGACCGACCACTCCGGCCACGGCAGTCCCGGTCACGTCCATGACGACCCTGCAGACCGCGGCAAGGCATGGTACCAGACTGGCAAGGGCAGGCTGGTCATCCTGACCGGACTGCTGTTGGCGGCGGCTTGGGCAATGGAGCTGATCGCCCCGCAGATCGGGAGCTGGGCCTTCGTCGCGGCCTGCCTTATCGGTGTCGCCCCCGTCGCGCGTCGCGCTTTCGCCGCTGCGCGGTTGGGTCAGATCTTCACGATCGAGGGATTGATGACCATCGCAGCCTTGGGCGCGTTGTTCATCAATGCCGCCGAAGAGGCTGCCTTGGTGGTCTTTCTCTTTGCCGTGGGCGAGGTCCTGGAGGGTGTCGCGGCCGGAAAGGCAAGAGACGGCATCCGCGCCTTGGCAAACCTGGTTCCGAAAACGGCGCTCTTGGAGGTGGACGGCGTGACCCGGGAGGTTGCCGCGTCCAGCCTGACGATCGGTCAGACGGTGCTGGTCCGTCCCGGCGACCGGATCCCCGCAGACGGAGAGATTTCAGACGGCACGTCCGGGATCGATGAAAGCCCGGTGACCGGAGAAAGCATTCCCCGGACCCGCGGCCCGGGCGAAAATGTTTTTGCCGGTTCGATCAACACGGAAGCGGTCTTGCGGGTCACCGTGACGAAAGCGGCCGAGGACAACACCATTTCCCGGATCATCCGCCTGGTTGAGGAAGCGGAAGAGGCCCGTGCGCCCACGGAGCGTTTCATCGACCGGTTCAGCCGGTGGTACATGCCTGCCATCGTTGCGGTCGCGGCTCTTGTCATCGTGATCCCGCCGCTGATGTTTGGTCAGTCATGGGATACCTGGATTTATCGTGGACTGGCACTTCTGCTGATCGGCTGCCCTTGTGCGCTGGTCATCTCTGTTCCGGCCTCGATCGCATCGAGCCTGTCAACCGGCGCGCGCCGGGGAATGCTGATGAAGGGCGGCGCGGTAATCGAGGCCGCGGCCAAGGTTTCCCATGTCGCCTTTGACAAGACCGGGACCCTGACCCACGGACGTCCGCAGGTCACCGACCTGGTGACGTTCGGAACCACGACTGAGGCGCAGTTGCTGGAGGTCGCCGCGGGCGTCGAGAGCGGATCGAGCCATCCCCTCGCCGTGGCGATCCTGGACAGGGCCAAGACGGCGGGCGTCACTCCCCTGCCCGCCCGCGATGCACGCGCCCTGACCGGACGAGGGGTCGAGGCGACCGTGGGAGATGCCCTGGCATGGGTGAGTTCACCCCGGCATGCGTCGGAGAACGATGGCCTGGACGGTCTTGGCCTGCGTCAGGCGACCATCTTCGAGGATGAGGGCAAGACCGCCGTCGCCGTCTATCGCAAAGGCGTCCCGCTTGGTCTCATCGCCATGCGTGACGAGCTGCGGCCCGATGCGGCGGAGGCTGTGCGCCAGCTGGCCGAAATGGGCATCTCCTCGATCATGCTGACCGGCGACAACCCCCGCACAGCTGCCGCCATCGCCGAAGGGCTCAATATCCGCTTCGAGGCCGAGATGATGCCTGAAGACAAGCTGGCCGCCATTCGCGACATGAACGCTCAAGGTGGCGTCATGATGATCGGGGATGGCATCAATGACGCTCCGGCCCTGAAACAGGCCAGCATCGGTGTCGCGATGGGCTCCGGCACGGACGTCGCGCTGGAGACGGCCGATGCGGCCATCCTGCGCGACAGGGTGACCGACATTCCGGCCCAGATCCGGCTGGCGCGGGCCACGATGGCCAATATCCGGCAGAACGTCAGTATCGCGCTAGGATTAAAGGCTATTTTCTTGGTCACCACCGTCCTTGGCATGACCGGTCTATGGATCGCGATCCTGGCTGATACGGGCGCGACGGTCCTGGTGACCCTGAACGCCCTGCGCCTCTTGCGCTACAATCCCGAACAGAAGCGCTGAGGCGATGATGACTGGAATGGGCAGTGCAGCGCTGGTTCTTCTTGGCGCCTATCTGGCCCTGTTCTTCTGGGGCTCTGCGATCAATGCCCGGGAGGCGCATCGTCCGGTCTGGTTGTTCCGTCACGCCACGGGCGGCGACCGTCTTGCAGCGCTAGGCTTCCGAGCTGCGTTCGCTCTGGCCCTCCTTGGGTCGTTGGCATGGCGTCTCATGCCGAGCATGGGCGATCTTGATCCCCTGCGGTCCCTCCAAAATTCTATGTGGATCGGTCTGGCGGGACTGTTCATGGCCAGCCTGGGTGCGATGCTGGCATTTGCCGCCCAGATGTCGATGGCTGCGTCATGGCGGATCGGGGTGGCCGAGGGGGCGACCGGCGCACTTGTCACGGCTGGATTGTTCGGTTTCAGCCGCAACCCGGTTTTTGTGGGTCAGCTCATGTTGCTGCTCGGAACCGCTCTGGCCGTGCCCTCCATCCCGGCAATTTTTGGGGTCCTGCTGTTTGCAGGCTCGGCGCTTGTTCAGGTCCGCTCAGAAGAACGTGAATTGCAGCGGACGCTTGGCCCTGCTTACGACACTTATTGTCAGTCCGTTCCGCGCTGGATCGGCATCCGGGAAAGGTCACTGCAATGAAGACGCTTCTGATCCTGGCGATGATCGTCGCCACTGCGGCTGCCGATCAGATTACCAAGCTCGCGGTCCTGCGCAGCTTGTCTCCCGGGGAGGTTCATGCCGTCTCTCCCGGCTTCAATCTGACGCTTGGTTTCAACGAGGGGGCGAGTTTCGGCATGATGTCGGACTTTATGGCAGGTCGTCCCTTGCTGATGGTTGCCCTGACGGGTGCCCTGGCGATCATCTTTGCGGGAATGGCCTTTCGGGCGGACACGAGGCGCGAAGGCATAGGCCTCGCGCTGATCGTGGGGGGTGCTGTGGGCAATATCATCGACCGCCTGCGGCAAGGTGCCGTGACCGATTTTCTGGATGTCTACTGGCGTGATTGGCACTGGCCGACCTTTAACGGGGCCGACATCGCGATCAGCCTTGGCGCCTTGCTTGTGCTGACAGCCATGCTCCGTCCCTCCCGCTCGAAGGAACTCTCTTTTGACCGCACCTGACCCCCGGGGCCTGTCCCGGAATGATATCGCAATATCAACTGCCTTTCTGGTCGCACTCGCGGCTACGCTCGGCGCGCTGTTCATCGGCGAGGTATTGGGGCAGATGCCCTGCACCCTGTGCTGGTACCAGCGCATTGCCATGTTTCCGCTGGTTCCTGTCCTGGCCATCTCGCTGTGGCGCGGTGACGGTCTGGCACGTCTCTACGGATTGCCGCTGGCGCTGGCCGGGCTGGTCCTTTCCGGCTGGCATTCCGGCCTCTATGCCGGCCTGATCCCGCAGAGCATCGCGCCTTGCACCAAGGACGGCCCGTCCTGCACCGACCAGGCACAGACGATCCTGAGCCTGCCCATCCCCTATCTTGCATTCGCCGCCTTTGCAGCCGTTCTGGCCTGCCTCATCTTGTCGAAAGGAAAACGCCCATGAACCGCCGCACCGTGCTCATCGGAACATCTGCCATCGGGATTGCCGCCTTTGCCGGCGGCGCGCTCGTGCTGACGCGCAATCGTCAGGCCGAAGCGGACACTCTGGCCGCTGCTGCCCCGGCTGTGGAAACAGACATGCTGGTCCGCGGTCACGCGCCCAGCTTTGGACCAGAAGACGCCCCGGTCACGCTGGTCGAGTTCTTCGATCCATCTTGTGAGGCTTGCCGCGCCTTTCATCCGGTCGTTCAGGACATCCGCGAGCAGTTTCCCGATCAGGTCCGCGTCGTGATGCGCTATGCGGTGTTTCACGAGGGGTCCGACGAGGCGGTCCGCATCCTGGAGACTGCGCGCATGCAGGACAAGTTCGAGCCTGTCCTCGATGCGCTGTTGGAACGGCAGCCGGAATGGGCTGTCCATGGCGCACCGCGAATGGACCTTGCATGGCAAATTGCGGCTGCGGCCGGTCTGGATATGGAAAAGGCGCAGACAGCCCGTCTGTCCCCCGATATCGTCGGCATCCTCAATCAGGACGCGGCCGATATCGCGGCGATCGGCGTACGCCAGACACCGACCTTCTTTCTCAATGGTCGCCAGATGACGGATATCAGCATGGACAGCCTGCTTGCGGATGTGCGCAGTGCCGTGGAGGCATCCTGACCGGGCGGCCTAGGCCCGATCGGCGTAGGCCGCGAACAAGGCCAGTGTGCGCTCACTGACGTGATGCTCGATCCCTTCGGCATCTCGTTCCGCCGTCTCGGCATCCAGACCGAGACGGATCAGGAACCGCAGCACAATGGCGTGGCGGCGGCGGCATTCCAATGCCAGTCGTCGTCCCTCTTCCGTCAGAAAGACGGACCTGTATCGCTCGCGGGTGATCAGTCCCTCACGGGCCAGGCGATCCAGGGCCTTGGTGACCGTCGGCGCGCGCACCCCCAATCGTGCCGCGATATCCACCGGCCGGGCTTCACCCTGTTCATGGATCAGCTCTGCGATCAGTTCGACGTAATCTTCGGCCAGCTCGTTGCGCCGGGCAGCACGGACGCCATGAAAGGCCTCCGCCCGATTGTCCGGGTGCACAGGCTCGCTGGTGGTTTCGGCTACATGAATATCTGCGGTCATCTGGCAAGTGTCGCACTTATCGATTGACGGGTAAAGCCGGCGGGTAGATTGTTAGCCTTAGCTAATTTTTCCTCTCGAAGAAGGTCGCGCCGAATGTCTCGTTCTGCCTGGCGCCATGAGCGCGACACCCCGTCCCTGTCCGAAGTGTTCCGCACGATCGCCGTGGGCGGCGGCACGACCCGCTTCCGGCGCTTTCTATCGTTTATCGGTCCCGGCTACCTGGTCGCCGTCGGATATATGGACCCCGGCAACTGGGCGACCTCGTTGGCGGGCGGTGCTGCATTTGGCTACACGCTGCTGTTCGTAGCCCTCCTGTCGAATATCATGGCGATCTTGCTGCAATCGCTTTGCGCCCGCCTCGCGGTCGCATCGGGGCGCGATCTGGCGCAAGCGTGCCGCGATGCCTATCCCCGGTGGGTGTCGATCCCACTGTGGATCTTTGCCGAACTGGCCATCATCGCCACCGATCTGGCCGAGGTCATCGGCACCGCCATCGGCTTAAATCTCCTTTTCGGCATTCCCCTCGAAATCGGGATCTTCATCACCGCTGCTGACGTGTTCCTGATCCTGTGGCTTCAGAACAAGGGCTTCCGGTGGGTCGAGGCCTTCATCATCGCTTTGCTGGGAACGATCACTGTCTGCTTCGGGGTGCTGATCGCGCAGGCCGACCCCGAATGGGGTGCGGTGATCGCGGGCTTTGCACCAAGCCGGGAGATCATCGGCAATCCCGACATGCTGTATCTTGCGCTTGGCATCATCGGCGCGACAGTGATGCCCCACAACCTGTATCTGCATTCCGGGATCGTGCAGACCCGTGCCTATGGCCTCGATCTGCCCTCGAAACGGGAGGCCCTGCGATTGGCCACCTGGGATTCGACCGTCGCACTGATGTTCGCGCTGCTGATCAATTGCGCGATCCTCATTTTGGCCGCTGCTGCGTTCTACACTGTCGGGGAAACTGAAGTGACCGAAATCGACAAGGCGCATCTGCTGCTGGCACCGTTGCTTGGTTCCGAGATTGCACCAGTGCTGTTTGGTCTGGCGCTGCTGTGTTCAGGACTGAATTCGACCGTAACGGCGACCATGGCTGGCCAGATTGTCATGGAAGGCTTCATCAAGCTGCGCCTTAAACCATGGCAGCGGCGCCTGATAACCCGAGGCTTTGCCATTCTGCCGGCAACTGCAGTAATTCTGGTGTATGGCAGTGAAGGCACAGGTCAGCTTCTGATCCTCAGTCAGGTCGTGCTGTCCTTCCAGCTGCCTTTTGCGATTGTTCCGCTGGTGATGTTTACCGCCAGCCGCGCCAAGATGGGGCCGATGGTATCCCCGCGCTGGTTGACCGGCCTATGCGCCCTGATCGCCGTCATCATCATCGTGCTGAACGTGAACCTGTTGGCGACAGTTCTGGGCTGACTTTGGTGTCACCAATGCGTGACGGCAGGCTTTCTTGCTTGAAGCTCATGTGGCTAGAGGCTTTAGGCCTCGGGAAACGATCACGGATGCAGGCAACATGCGGCTGACCACGCTTCAAAAATTTCTCTGGGCGGCTGTTGCCGTGGCTCTGGTGGCTATGGGCGCGGCCTTTCTGCTCGTCGACCGCAGCCCCGAACCGATCGCTCAGGCGGCGTTTCGTCCAACCTTCAGCCTACCCGACGCGGGGGGACGCCTGCGCACCCCGGCCGATTTCGAGGGCAAGCATCTTCTGGTATTTTTCGGGTTCACGAACTGCCCTGATATCTGCCCGACCACCTTGGCCGAGGTGGCTCAGGTCATGGACGATCTGGGTGATCAGGCAGGCGAGGTGCAGCCACTGTTCATCTCGATCGACCCCGAGCGCGACCGGGAAATGGGTCTTGCCGAGTATACCGAGGCGTTTCATCCCTCAATCCTGGGCCTTGCCGGAGATGCGGCACAAACC
>NZ_JBHSSW010000057.1:0-1129 GCF_042659465.1 Ponticaulis profundi
GTAGCAACTGTTAGCACGGAAGTGGTTTGAACCGGTAGTTTCGATCCTCTTTGACCATGCTGTTGAGCCGGGTGAGCAGGCGTCTGGCGAGGGCGATGATGACCACTTTGAACGGTTTCCCGGCTTCCTGCATTCGGGCACGTTCGGCTATCATTTCAGGGTCCTTCCGGCTGGCGATGAAGGCGGCGATATAGAGCGCGGACTTCACTTCCTTCCGACCACCCCATATCCGCCGTTTCCCGCGCATATACCCTGAGTCATGGGCATGTGGGGCGAGACCCGCAAGGCTCGCAATCTGTCGCCTGTTCGCATGTCCCAGTTCCGGCAGTTTGCCGATCAGGACAGCTGAGACGATCTTGCCGATACCGGGAGCGGTCTGAAGCTGGGCGTCCAACCGTGTCAGGTTGTCATTGGCTTTGATCTCACTGGCGATCTCGGCTTCCACCTTCAGAACCCGGCGTTCCAGCACGGCCAGAAGGCTTTTGATGTCGGCTCGGATCCAGGCGTCTGAGGTCTGTTGCAGACGGGTCTTCTCCTTCTTTACATGCGCTTTGAGCGCGTCACGACGGGCATTCAGCGCCGCAAGTCGCGTGCGCGCGGGGCAAGCAGGTTCATCGGCTTTCAGCTCAAGAGCCGCGCCCATGGCCGCCAGTGTCCGCGCATCCGTCCGGTCCGTCTTGGCGAGCTTTCCGGTGGCTCTTGCAAACTCCCGGGCATGACGTGGGTTCACGCGGACATACCGCGTCCCGGCGGCTTCGAGCGCAGCGATGAGGGGCCGCTCATATCCGCCGGACGCTTCGGCCACGACCAGCTTATCAGACTGAGCTTTTGCAAATGCTGTCAGATCACATGTCCGGATGCGCCGACCGATACCCGTCTCCGGGTCGAACACGTCAATCCAGTCTTTCGCCACATCGACGCCAATGTAGTTTTCTGCCATTATCTCAATTCCTATCCTTGTCCTGCGGGACCGGGCGCGCCAACGCCCCTCCCATTCAACTGTGCAGGTGAGATTGGGGTTTGGAAGGCAGGTGAGTCCGAGCTACAGCACGGCCCATCGAAAGATGGCCAAGGGTGCACACGGACCTCACCTGCCGATCCCAGAATAGCAGATTTCGCTAAGACAAGG
>NZ_JBHSSW010000058.1:0-1125 GCF_042659465.1 Ponticaulis profundi
GGGGGGACGCGCTATTCTGAAATGCGACTTTCTGTGCTCAACAATGGCTTGAGCCATGAAAGGATCATAGAATGAAGGTTCGGTTCTCTCACCTTTCCCTTTCCGAGCGCCGCAAGATCGAGCGCTGGCGGCAGATGAAGCTGAGCCCTGACGAGATGGCGCGCAGGCTTGGCCGGCACCGCTCGACGATCTTCCGCGAGTTGCGGCGCAATCACTTCCATGACGGCGAGATCCCGAAGCTCAGCGGCTATTGGTGCGTCGTAGCGCAAAGCTATTCGGATGGACGACGGACCCGGCAGCGCAAGCTGGTGCGTGATCCCGGGCTCCGTGACCAAGTCGAGCGCTGCCTGAGGTCCGGCTGGACCCCCGAGCAGATCGCCGGCCGGATGCGTTATGAGAGGGCCCCGCGCCGGGTCTGCCAGGAGACGATCTATCAGCACATCTATTCCGAGGACGGTCGTCGAGGTGAGCTGTGGCGCCACCTGCCCTCTGGCCGCCGGCGCCGTCGGGGCTACCGGCTTCGCAAGCGCCCCCCACCGAGATTTGCGCCTGAGCTCAGCATCTTGTTCCGCCCGGACATCATTGCGCATCGCAAGCAGTTCGGTCACTGGGAGGCTGACCTGGTGCTGTTCCGGCAGAAATACGGGCCGGCCAATGTCACCACCATGATCGAGCGCACAAGTCGCTTCCTGGTCGCGTTGAAGAACACCGAAAAGCGCACCAAGCCGATCATGGCGCAGATCGCCCAAGCATTGACGCCCCTGCCCCGGCATGCCTGCCGATCGATCACCTTTGACCGTGGTTCCGAGTTCATCGATTGGCCGCATCTGCAGGCGGAGGTGGGCGCCCAAACCTGGTTCTGCGAGGCGCAGTCACCGTGGCAGAAAGGCGCCGTCGAGAACGCCAACAAGCGTCTCAGACGATGGCTTTGCCGCGACACCGATCCGAACACCCTTTCCCAGGAGGAGCTCCGTCAGCTCTGCGCGGGCCTCAATGCCACGCCGCGCAAGTGCCTCGGCTTCCGAACGCCTGCCGAGGTGTTCAAGGCTAACATACTCGGACGCGGCTACAGACGGGAGAAACTATCCCGGCAACCATTGTCGCATTTGGGCTAGCGCTTCCAGG
>NZ_JBHSSW010000059.1:0-2970 GCF_042659465.1 Ponticaulis profundi
AGCCGGGCGGTGCTGCTGCCCCTCGTCGCCGTGGCTTTGGGATGGTGGCTGACGATCCGGCCCTCGGGCGATCGGGACTGGGCGCCAGATGTCGCCCATGGCGTGACCGCGCGGATCGAGGGGCAGACCGCCATTCTGGAGAATGTCCGCAATTTCGAGTGGCGCAGCGAACAGCATTTTACCCCGCACTGGGAAACGCGCCGCTATGATATCGGCGCGTTGTCCTCAGTCGATCTAGCAACATCGACATGGGGCAATCCAGCCATCGCCCATACGCTGATCAGCTTCGGCTTTTCTGACGGCGCCTTCCTGACCTTTTCAGCCGAGATCCGGCGAGAGCGGCACGAATCCTTTTCCGAGATCGGCGGCTTCTTCAAGAAATTCGAACTGGTGATGATTGCCGCCGACGAAGCGGACATCCTTCGGCTGCGGACCACCATGCGCCGCGAGGATGTCGCCCTGTACCCGTTGGACCTGACAGCGTCGCAACGCCGGGCGCTGTTCCTGACCTATCTGGACAAGGCGAACCAGCTGGCCGCGCAGCCCGCCTTCTATCATACGATTACCGCCAACTGCACCACGATCATCTTTCAACTGGCCCGGGTGGTCGAGCCGGGCATCCCGATGGACTGGCGCATCCTTCTATCCGGCTATCTGCCAGATTACCTGCATGACCATAGGGTGACCGGCGCCGGGCTGCCGCTAGAGGAGGTCAGGACTGACGCCCGTATCAGCGCCAAAGCACAGCAGGCCGACCCCGCCATTCCCTATTCCATTGCCATCCGTGCCGAGGATCCCCCCCGGCGCTGACCGTCGCCTTGCTTCCGCCGTTATCCTCGACTTTTCTTTCCTTCGCAAAACATAGAGGGTGTCATCCCCGGATTTCGTACGCCCGAGGGAAAGAGCGGAAGTTTGCGGTGAGCGGTGGCAATGCCGACTGAACTTTGCAACGGCATGAAGATAGGATCGTTGTGTGGCCGGCGACAGGTTGCGAAGCGTCATGTCGTCGATCATACGGCGACGCAGCGGGCTAACCGCTGATGTGGCATCAGCCATGGGATGGTCTCCTGATCAAAGGTTGGTCTCAGCAACCAAACCTTCTCATCAGGAGGCCATTCCCGCCAAGAGCGACGCCCTCCCGCGTCAGCGGGTTCGTTCAATCCCATGATTCCGGTTTTTGCAGAAACGCTTTAATTCCGGCACACGACGCATTGGGCGGCGTTTGTTTCCCTTAAATATAATACTCAGGCGCCAGCTCGCGGAAGTCTTCTCCTGTTCCGCACGATAATACGGTAGACTGCAGCGGGCAGCGTCTAATCCCATGCATCGCCAAAGTCTTCGTCATCACCTTCCATCGCTGCCAACCGTCCAACTCCGCGCACCTTGTGTCAGTTTTAATGGCAAGAATGTCGAATTTAACGGCAAGATACCGCCTTTGATGGCAAAGCTGCTCCATTGATTTTATTGAGTTTCGTATGCCGTATTTCAGAGCTACGCGACACCTGATGTCACTGCCTGACTCGACGCAAACTGTCGCGTACCCGTTAGATCGGAGACGCCAAAGTAGACAGCTCAGGACGTTTCGGCATTTCGCGCTATTGCCCGGCGCCGGATGTGCGGCTCCCGTATTACGGCGAAGACGTGGTCCCGACACTGGAACAAATCTTCGGCAAGATCAGCTCCCTGCCGCCTATGTCGCGGAGCTGTCAGTTCCGATGAACGTAAGCTGGTATAATTGATAACATATCCTCAGTGAGACAGACCATGTGCGCCATTGCGGTAGTTCCTGTCCCATTTCCGCTCGACTTCAACGTCGAGGATGATCCCTGTCTGGTCTGCAAAAGCGAGCTCAACGCCGACTGGATCTGCACAAGGTGTCATGCCGATCACTTTGAGGGCGTTATGCTCCTGATCGGATATGGATCGCCCAAGAGGGACGCACCGGGCGTCCAAGTTTTGGAGCAAGGTACCGGAAGAACGGCACACCGCTGACTGGCCTTGCCTCCGTCTCACCGGACACACACGCAGTTCGGATTTGAGATGCCTTACTCGTCTTTCCGCTGCCGGCCCCCCGCCCGACGCACGACATCATCCACGCCCGACATCGCGCTATCGAGATCCGCCATGATCCGGTCAAGCTGGCCCTCGTCACGTTCCTCCCGAAGCCGATCCAAGTGACCGCTTGGCTTCAGGTTTCCGCGTGATCCTTCCCGGCAGCCGAATACACCGCCACGAACAGCCCCTGCCCCTCTCGCATGTCCCATCCGCGCGGCGAGGGAGGGCAGCGCCCAGAACCGGGAGGTGCTTCGGGCGGTGAGGTTGCTGAGGCAGCCGGCATCGACGAGTTCGCCGATCAGGGTCAGGGCCGTCCGGCGTGTCACACCGAGATGATCCATGACCATCGCCGAGCTGACGACCGGCTGCGCTCTCAAATAGGTAATCAGATCGGCAAGGCGCGACCGCCCATGCGCAGAAGACGTCATGGTCGTGAGACGTGCCAGCTCATGGCGCAGAGTCCCCAGGTGGCCGAGATCGTGAGAGAGGCTCCGCGTGGCTGCTTCCAGGAACGTGGCCAGCCCGGTCATCGGCGACCAGATCCGGAACCCATTGCGGGTCAGCGACACGGATGGCGGTACGATCCATCCAGCGGTCGCCGGCATCAGCAACCCCCCTGCCCTCTCGTCCAAGTCATCGCGGCCATCCTTCTGAGCGGGAGACAGTCCCTGCAGGTGCCGCGCGGCACCTTCCACGGCCATGAAGACGAGCCGCTCGGCCACAGGGCTACTGCGCCGGGAACGGAAGGCATAGCTGGCCGCCGCACGCCATCCTGCAAGGATCGGAACATGGGACCAGGTGCAACCAGCCTCCACGACCAGGGGCAGCTCCGCATCCGCGAGACGATCGCCCTCGTCGCGTGTCTGCCCGATGGGCGCGGCGGCCGCTTCGATCCGGCGCAGGGCTGCGACCGGC
>NZ_JBHSSW010000060.1:0-327 GCF_042659465.1 Ponticaulis profundi
GCGGGTTTTACGTCCGGGGATGCAAGGTGTGATCCCCTTGGCTTCCAAGGCGTCCCTGAACCAATCCGCGTCATAGCCCCTATCGCCCAGCAGCCACTGGGCTCGGGGTAGACTATCCAGAAGAGCTGCCGCACCGGTGTAGTCGCTGACCTGACCAGCCGTCACAAACAGGCTGATAGGGCGTCCATTCGCATCGGTGATGGCGTGCAGCTTGGTATTCATCCCGCCTTTGGTCCGTCCGATCAGTCGCCCGAGGCCCCCTTTTTTACCCGCAGGCTCGAAGCCGTACGGTGCGCCTTTAGATAGGTGGCATCGATCATGACGGTC
>NZ_JBHSSW010000060.1:505-4159 GCF_042659465.1 Ponticaulis profundi
CACCCGAGGTTTGCCGTGGCTCTTAGGGAAATAGGGCTCCAGCCGAGCCATCTGCTCGTCCGTCAGCCAATAAAGATCGCTCATAATCCAGACTCCTCAGGAGCCTGAATCAGATCGCACGCCGCAAATCAATGGGTCCTGAGCCTAGAGGCTGAGGTGGCGGGCCATCCGGTCCCGCAACCATTCCACCAACGCCTCGACCCGCCCGTCAGAGGCACGCCCCGCAGGGCGCAGCATCACATACTGCGTGCCATCCGGTGAAAAGCCGTGCGGGGCGATCAGCCGACCCTGCTCCAGCGCCGTCGCCACCATATGCACCGAGGCCATGGCCACTCCCTGCCCCGCCAGCGCGGCCTGAAGCGTCAAGTAGAAGTGCTGATACTGGATGTCGGTCCCGCTGAAGCGCGCCTTGTGGCCGCGCGTCCAAGCCTTCCACGCGTCGGGGCGGGTGCGGCTGTGCAGGCGCGGCAGATCTGACAGCGCGGCATCGGCCAAGGAGGGCGCAATCACCGGCCCCATCCGCTCTTCCACCAGCGGCAGGGCCTCTACGCCTGCGGGCAATGGAAAGTCCTGACGACGCAGCGCCAGATCAAACCCCTGCGCCACAAAATCCACCGGACCGCCCGCCGCCAGCACGCGCACGGCGATGCCAGTCTCCTGTTCCAGATCGACCATGGCGGGGATCAGAAAACGCAGACACAGGGTCGGCTCGCACGACAGGATCAGCGGCTGGGGTCCCGCATCCAGCGCATGAAACTCGCTCATCGTCTGGGCCAGACCGCCGAACAGCGGCCCCAGCTTTTCGGCCAACCACGCCCCCTTTGGCGTCAGATGCAGGCCGCGATTGCGCCGCTCGAACAGCGGCTCGCCCAGCTCATCCTCCAGCCCGCGCACCTGTTTGGACAGCGCCCCGTGCGTGACGTTCAGTTCTGACGCCGCCGCCACCAGGGAGCCCTGCCGCGCCACGGCTTCGAACGCCCGCAAACTGCCCAAGGCCGGAAGCCGCGCCCGATCCATACCAAACCCCATATGTGAATACTGCTCACATATTAGCGGTATGAATTTCGATTTTAAAGCGCCACCACAGCGATGAACGTGAGGGCGGTTTCAAGATCGGGGTTCACATGGAAACGTTCGCACTGTTTCTCGGCATTGTGGTTCTGGCGGTGATCAGCCCCGGAGCCGATTTCGCCATGGTCTCGCGCACCAGCGCCGTAAGCGGGCGAACGGCGGGGCTCATGACGGCGCTGGGCGTGGCGACGGCGTGCTGGTTCCATATCACCTACGCCATTTTCGGCTTGGAACTCATCACCCGCTGGCTGCCCGGATTTCTGGACGGCGTGCGACTGATCGGCGTGGCCTATCTCATCTATTTGGGGGCGAGCATGGCGTGGCCCCGCCGCCGCACCGCCCAAGCCGAGCCAATAGCCGACACCGGCTCAACGGGACGACATTTCCTGCTGGGCCTGTTCACCAATGCCTTGAACCCCAAGACAGCGATCTTCGTCATCAGCCTATATGCACAAGTCATCGGACACAGCACCGGCATGCTGACCAAGCTGGGCTATGGTGCCATCATCTCGGCGGTCCACCTGTTGTGGTTCGCCTTGGTGGCCATCTTTCTGTCCCGCGACACCGTCCGCCAGTTCGTGGCGCGCCATCGGCCTGTCGTGGACACCATTATCGGCCTGCTACTGATCGCACTGGGCGTGGCCTTGCTGTTCTATAAAATCGATTAGACCGAAAGCGCTTGACCATCGACGGCTGCCGCTTCAGTCTGGGGCACAGCTAAACAGCGATAGGGAGCCCGCCATGCGCCGTCTGTCCGGTCTGATGACCAGCCTTGTTCTGATGACCAGCGCAGTCAGCCTGTCTGTGCCCGCCATGGCGCAGGACGCCGCTGCCCTGCCGCCGCTGGAAAAGCCCTCTCAGGTCCTGTTCTGGACGCCGCAGCAGCGCGAGGCGGGCTTTCGCGCCATGGACCAGATTGTACCGCACCGCGTCATCCGTCGTGGCCCCACGGTGCATGAACTGCCGCAAGGCACTCCGCTTAACCTCGACGTGGCGGCGTTTATGGACAGCGAAAAGACCGCTGGCCTCCTGGTGCTTCAGGACGGCAAGATCAGGCTGGAACGCTATGGTTTGGGTTTTGGCCCCGAGGGGCGCTGGACCTCCTTCTCGGTCGCCAAATCCATCACCTCGACGCTGGTGGGCGCGGCCATTCAGGACGGCCATATCGAAAGTCTCGACACCCCCATCGTACGCTACCTGCCCGAACTGGCCGATAGCGCCTATGACGGGGTCAGCGTGCGCCAACTGCTGACCATGACCTCGGGCGTGGACTGGAACGAGGACTATACCGACCCACAGTCAGACGTGGCCCGCTTCTTTGAGCCGCACGACACCGACGGCATGGACCCAACCTTGCACTATATGAGGCAGCTAAAACGCGCCGCCGAGCCGGGCACCCGCTGGCACTATAGCACCGGCGAGACCAATCTGATCGGCGTGCTGGTCGCCCGCGCCACGGGCAAGCCGCTGGCCGACTATCTGTCCGAAAAGCTCTGGGCTCCCTACGGCATGGAGCAGGACGGCGGCTGGATGATCGACGAAAACGGTCAGGAAGCCAGTGGCTGTTGCGTCATGGCCAGTTTGAAGGACTGGGGCCGCGTGGGCCAGTTCATCCTCGACGGCGCACAGGTAAACGGCCAGCCGGTCGTTCCCGCCGACTATCTGGCGCAGGCCACCACCGCACAGGCCCAGACGGGCGAGCCGGGCATCGGCTATGGCTTGCAGTGGTGGACCCTTCCTCGAGGGCGCTTTGGCGCACAGGGCATTTTCGGTCAGTCGATCACCGTTGATCCCGACCGCAAACTCGTCGTGGTCATCCTGTCGGCATGGCCCACCGCCACCGGACGCTCAGCCGCCCGCACGGCCTTGATCGAGCAGATCATAGAGGCGGTGGACGTCCAGCCCATGTGACCGAACTGTACTGCAAACCCTAATTAAGATATCAACGATATATCAATTAGGGACGAAGGCTGTGCGGCATGAAACCTCTTATTTTCGGACTGGCGCTGAGTGTCTTGGTGGCGGCCCCCGCCATGGCCCAAGACGCACCACAGGCTGTGACCGCTCAAGGCACCAGCGTCTTCATTGGCCGAAACACGCCACAGGCCATGTACGGCACCTATCTGTATGAAAAACGCGGTGAGCCAACGATCGAACTGCGCGCAGACGGCACAGGCCATTTCCAACCGCACGGCGTTCCCGCCATTCCTATCCGTTATTTCATTCAAACCGATGAGACCGGAGAGCCCATTATCCAGCGCGGTCAAGTTGACGCCAGCTATATGCATATTCTGGTGGTACAGTACGGCCCCGGCGGCGGCGGCAACTATCCGCAGGACAGCTATGACCGCTTCAACTGGATCTGGGACGCCTCCACCGGCTGCGCCGTGATCCTCGGCGAACGGTTCAAATGCTAGGCTCAGGACTCATAGCCAAAAGAGCACTGTAGCGGCGAGGGCTATGGCGGAGAGGAAGACGTTCGGGCACCGATCATAACGCGTGGCAACGCGTCGCCAGTCTTTCAGACGACCGAACATGATTTCGATGCGGTTGCGTCGTTTGTATCTGCGCTTGTCATACCGG
>NZ_JBHSSW010000061.1:0-1044 GCF_042659465.1 Ponticaulis profundi
CCGACATTTCACACGTCGCTGGACCGGACCATCGCGGAAACCGTCAGCAACACGCGCGTCACCTTCAAGGGCGACAAGATATACCTGACCGGGGGCAGCCTGCCGGATCGGGTGGGCATGATCTACTCGATCAAGGAGTTTCCGCGCGAGTCCTTCGTGACCATGTTCGATGAACTGGACCTGCCCGTCGATATGGTGGTGTCGAACTACTACGTTCCGGTCAACAGCGGCATCATGGAAGAGCGGATCGCGCGGGAACTGCGCCGCCGCGCCGCGATCAACGACAAGGCCGCCAACCTGATCGAGGCAGTGCAACAGGCGCAGAACCGTCTGGCCTCCGGGGAAATCACTTTCGGACAGCATCAGATGGCGGTCGCCGTCTATGCCGACACTGAGGACGAACTGGCAAAAGTCAGCTCGATGATCCGCAACATCGCCGTAGGCGCGGGCGTCAAGATGGTCGCGCAGGGCTATACGTCCCGCACCGTCTATTTCGGCCAGCATCCTTGCAACCGTGCCTTCCGCATCCGCGAAGGCGTGATCACCAATGAACAATTTGCCGACTTCGCGGCGCTGCATCGTGCTGCCATGGGCAAGAACGGTGAGAATGTGCCTTGGGGCACGCCGATCACGTGGTTTCCGACAATTTCGCGCAGCGCCTACCGCTTCAATTTCCATGAAGAAGGCGATCCTCGCAAGGAACCAAGCAACGGTCACACGCTGGTCCTTGGCCGCATGGGGTCGGGCAAATCGGTGCAGGCGGCATTTCTGGCAGCGCAAGCCCAACGTGTCGGTGCGCGGGTCTTTGTCTTCGACTATCGCCGGGGCATGGAAATGGCCGTGCGCGCCTTGGGCGGTCGGTATTCCGAACTGAAGGCTGGCGAACGCACGGGCCTCAATCCTCTTTGGATCGAGACGGACACGTCCGGACAGGAATGGCTGAGCGACTGGCTCATTCACCTGATGGAAACCGGCCATAGCCAGCTGCACCCGGAACAGTCCCGGGCGGTGCGCGATGCCGTGCGCCAGAACGCCGAGGCGCGG
>NZ_JBHSSW010000062.1:0-505 GCF_042659465.1 Ponticaulis profundi
GGCGAATGGCTCTGTCACGCTGACGGGGAATGGCTATACCTATACGCCAGCATCCGACTTCAACGGCACGGACAGCTTCGATGTCCTGATCGATGATGGCAATGGTGGCACGGATACTGTCACGATCGAGGTCACGGTCACGCCGGTCAATGACGCGCCGGTTGGTGTCGCCGACAGCTATGCGGTCGATGAAGACGGCACGCTGGCCGTCGATGCGACGAACGGTGTTCTGGCGAATGATACCGATGTCGAAGGCGATACGCTCACAGCCAGCCTGGTGACAGGTGTCTCCAACGGCACGCTCACCTTCAATGCGGATGGCTCCTTCACCTATGTTCCGGATGTCAACTTCAATGGGACGGACAGCTTCACCTATCGGGTGAATGACGGCACCGAAGATGGCAATATCGTCACTGTGACACTCAATGTCGGCGCGGTGAATGACGCGCCAGTGGCGATCTCTGACAGCTTCACTGTGGACGAGGATTCTGGCGCAACCACGCTC
>NZ_JBHSSW010000063.1:0-713 GCF_042659465.1 Ponticaulis profundi
TGAGCTGCTGCCGGTTTCGTGGACACGAAGATAAGATCGCGACCAAGGAACTGGAGATTGAATATGACGAGACGAAAGTTCAGCCGTGAGTTCAAGACAGAGGCCGTGAGGCTGGTAACCGATCGGGGCGTAGCGGTGTCACAGGCCGCACGCGACCTCGACCTGTCCGAGAGTGTGCTGCGCCGCTGGATGAGGGAATTGAGCGCAGCCCCGGCTGCTGCATTTCCCGGGAATGGGCAGATGCGTGCCGATCTGGCCGAGATCGCCGCCCTGAAGAAAGAGGTCGTCCGGCTCCGGGCGGAGCGTGACATCCTCAAGAAGGCGACAGCTTTTTTCGCGCGCGAGGCGACATGAGGTTCGCCTTCATTGCCAAGCACCGGCACATTTGGCCGGTCAGTTGGCTCTGCGAGGCGCTGGAGGTTTCGCGCTCCGGCTTCCACGCTTGGATCAACCGCCCGACCAGCACCCGCGAGATCCATGATGCCAGGCTCGTCATGGCGATCGAGACGAGCTTCAAAGCCAGTGATCGAACCTATGGCGCGCGTCGCGTGTGGCGCGATCTTTTGGAAGAAGGACTGGCCTGTGGCCTGCACAGGATCGAGCGGCTGATGCGCTGCAACGCTTTCAGGGCACGGCCCCGGCGCCGTGGCAAGCCCAAGGACGATGGCGATCGCTCGGTCATTGCGGACAACATCCTGGATCGGGATTTCCAG
>NZ_JBHSSW010000064.1:0-813 GCF_042659465.1 Ponticaulis profundi
TCGAGCAGCTTGCGGAACATCTCAACGCCCGTACAAGTCGTCTTGGATACTGTTGGACGGATACCGACGATTTCGATCTCGTCGCCGACTTTCAGGATACCTGTTTCAACACGACCCGTCACAACCGTACCACGGCCAGAGATCGAGAACACGTCCTCAACCGGCATCAGGAACGGACGGTCAACCGGACGCTCTGGTGTTGGGATGTACTCGTCAACCGCAGCCATCAGCTCAAGGATCTTGTCTTTACCGATGTTGTCGTCACGGCCTTCAACAGCTGCCAGAGCAGAACCTGCGATGATCGGAATATCGTCGCCTGGGAAGTCGTAAGAAGACAGAAGTTCGCGAACTTCCATTTCAACCAGCTCAAGAAGCTCTTCGTCGTCGACCTGGTCAACTTTGTTCAGGAAAACAACAAGCGCTGGAACACCAACCTGACGAGCAAGCAGAATGTGCTCACGCGTCTGTGGCATTGGGCCGTCTGCTGCGTTAACAACCAGAATGCCGCCATCCATCTGTGCCGCACCCGTGATCATGTTCTTCACATAGTCAGCGTGGCCCGGGCAGTCGACGTGTGCGTAGTGACGGTTTTCCGTCTCGTACTCAACGTGCGCCGTGTTGATCGTGATACCACGTGCTTTTTCTTCCGGCGCAGAGTCGATGTCTTCGTACGAACGCTTCTCAGCACCCGTCACTTCTGCAAGAACCATCGTGATCGCCGCAGTCAGCGTGGTCTTACCGTGGTCTACGTGACCAATCGTACCGATGTTGACGTGAGGCTTGTTGCGCTCAAACTTTGCCTTGGACATGTCC
>NZ_JBHSSW010000065.1:0-1027 GCF_042659465.1 Ponticaulis profundi
GTTTGGAAGGCAGGTGAGTCCGAGCTACAGCACGGCCCATCGAAAGATGGCCAAGGGTGCACACGGACCTCACCTGCCGATCCCAGAATAGCAGATTTCGCTAAGACAAGGGTGCATTAGGCCGAAAGACGAAATGCACCGCAATCGGTAACACCTCATGCAATCTCGGTGGATTACGATCTGACGATCTAATCCACCCTACGGATCGGTGCCTGTCGTCAACAGGGTGAATGACGCGGCCCCTGATCCACTACTCTACGCGCATTTCGTCTGGTCAGAGGCGGCCGATCGGCTATCATCCATATCGGGTTGGATATTCGGGGGAATACACACATGCACAAGCGATCTGGGGTTCGTGCCCTTTTGATGCTCCTCGTTCTGGCAAGCCTGGTGCCGGTTGCTCAGGCCGGGCCTCGATTGAAGGAGTATTACGGCAAGTCGGACGATGGCCGTGAATTTCGCTATGTGCGGATCGAACGCCCGCCGCTCCAGGATGCCGTGATGAAATTTTATCGCCCGTTATTTGACCCGGCCAACGATGCTTACTGGGCTCAGCGTGTCGTGTTCGAAAAGAATTTCTCGCTTTCAGACTTTGAACTTCGCGCTTATTGCGTCGAGCAAACAGGGGGGTACTGGCAATGTTTCGGCAAGCTCACGGCCGGTGAGGCCTGTCAGAATGTCTGGGTGGAGGGTGAGCGTGCTCATGTGACCTTCGATGAGACGAAGCTGGTGCATCAAATGAATTATCGAACGGTCAGGAAGGGCTGCAAGTCCGGCATGGTGGATACCCGGAGCTGCACCTTTGCCCGGTGCGATGAATACCATTCTGTATCCGACGACCTCATTTACCGGAGCTTTCGTACATCTGCGGATTGATAAATTCGTCTGTCCGGCCGTGACGCGTAGCAACTGTTAGCACGGAAGTGGTTTGAACCGGTAGTTTCGATCCTCTTTGACCATGCTGTTGAGCCGGGTGAGCAGGCGTCTGGCGAGGGCGATGATGACCACTTTGAACGGTTTCCCGGCT